>JAYUUC010000706.1:0-8544 GCA_043755105.1 Myxococcales bacterium | reverse complement strand
CCCCTGGCACGCCTCGACGGTGAGCTACGGCCACTCCTTCTCCGCGCTCTCGCTGAGCAAGGCCGCCGAGCCTTTCTACAACCCCTATTACGAGCACCACCTCGCGCTCGACCCCGAATGGGCCTTGACCCCCGCGCTGTTTGCCCGTGGCCATTTCGAGCTGTCGCAAGAGCTGACGATTGCCGACGACACCCGCTACACCAACGAAGTGGTGGCCTCGGACGTGTCGCTCGATTTTGGCACCCGCGGAAGGCCGCTTCCCCTGGCAGGGCTGAAGCTGGGCGGGAACGTGCGCGTGGTGTTGCCGCTTTCCAAACTTTCCCAGGCACAGACCAAGCTGTTCTCGGTCGCGCCGGCGCTCTCGCTCTCGCGCACCTGCCCCGTGCTCGACGGGCTGACGCTGGGGTACGACGCCCGCTACACGCAGCGTTTTCATCTCTACACCACCGCTCAGCTCTCGGGACCCTCGCTGCCCTCGTGCGGAGACGCCCGAAGCGACAACTGCGCCGAGTTCCTTCACGACGGCATTCGAAATGTCCACTCGGATCTCAGCCACGGCCCCTCGCTGCGGCTACTGGCTTCGGAGAAGGTCTCGATCTTCACCCGCTTCACCTTCTCGCAGGGCTGGCTCTACCCTCTCACCGAGCTTCCCGCGTCGCTGGCGGCCTCACAGTCGCTCTCGACTGAAGGCGATGCCTCGATCCGCCGCAAGAACCGCTTCACGGTGGAAGGAACGTGGCAATTCCTCCGCCAGCTGTCGTTGACCGCGGGGGTCGACACCTACAGCGCGCAGACCGGCGCTGACGGCCTCCTCCGCACTCCGTTTTTCAATCGCTACACCACGGTGTACCTCGACCTCGGTTTCGGTGTTGAGACTGCAATTTCAAAAATCTGAGGAGCATGCATGCCCGTTTCACTGTCCAGACTCATCCTCGGCCCGTTGGCCCTTCTCGTGCTCGTGGTTGGGTGCGCCAAGGAGCAGCCGGCCATCGACCGCGTTCAGCCCGACTACTTCGACAAGGAGTTCTTCGTCGGCAAGGACTACCTCAATGCCAGCGATGACCCCGAGTTCTTCTCGCAGGGAACGCTGGTCGACGTCGGCTATGGCGCCGGGCAAGATGGCCTCTTCACCTCGACCTACGCGCAGCCGATGACCCGGGTGCGGTGGACGATTCAAGAGGGCCTGCTGGTCGCGCGGCTGGCTTACGAGAGGGTGGAAAACTCGGACGGCAAGGGCACCTCCCGAGGCACCGGGAAGATGACCAACAACGGCACCGTGGTCGCCGCCTACCCGATCCTCAAGCACTTCGACGTCAAGCGCAGCTACAACGCCGGCACCGGCGAGCAGCTCAACGTGGTCGAAGAGAACTCGGTTGACCGACCCTGGTCGCAGCGGCAGTTCATCCGCGTCGACTGGTCGAAGAACCTCTCGATCGACAACTACGACTACGACATGCTCTCGATGCTGGGCATCTACGGCGGCGTCACCTACGAGCCGCTGTCCTATTACGTCAACGACCCCTCGCAAGAGGACGCGCCGCACTTCGACAAGGAGAGCGGCTACCTGGACATCACCAACAAGGCCTTCGCCCACCCGCAGATGCTCAGCCTGCCCACCAAGTTCGGTGGCGGGACCATCCCCGCGTGCATGATCGGCGCTGACTTCAAGGGCGGCGGATCGCCCACCACCGCTTGCGCGCCGATCGAGCTCACCATCCGGCACTCGTTCCGGCAGGTGAAGGACACCGACTACGAGCCCGCCGACTGGGACGGTTACCGCTTCCAGGCGTTCGGCGCCTTCACCGATGAGCGCTCGGGTTACGCCCGCAACTACGGCATGACCGATACCCAGCTCCACCGGTTCATCAACCGGTACAACCTCTGGGACCGCAACCACTTCTACGCCGACCCCGCGAAGATGACCGGCGAGGTGGCGTGCTTCACCTCGCAGACCACGCTCGGCAGGGATCCGCACCGCGACGAGAACCAGAACGGCACCGACGACGAGTGCGAGTCGGTCGGCCGCGGGTCGCGCTGCGACACGTTCAAGCAGCGCTGCACCCTCCCCTACCGCGACCGCAAGTCGGTCACCCTTCCCTGGTACTTCGCGAGCGGTTCGAGCCAGGACTACTTCGAGCCCACCCGCCAGGCGACCCACGAGTGGGACGTGGCGCTCCGCAGCGCGATCATGACCGCGCGGTACGCCGAGTGTAACCGCACCCGCTCGCCCGACTGCGCCACCAGCTACCCGGTGACCCACGGCCAGCAGGACGACAACCAGGACGCGATCGACCTTTCCCGCGAAGTCGAAGACTGCCGCACCGGCCGGGCCTATGCCGGCAAGGACTGCCTCGCCCTCGCCGACGAGCTCGGTGGTACGCGCAAGTACTCGGCCGGCGTGATTGCGCTGGCGAAGATGGAGCCTGCGCTGGTGCTCTGCCACAGCCCGGTAGAGTCCGGTGATCCGGCTGCCTGTGGTCCCGACAACGTGCGGCTCCCCGCTGGAACCACCGCTGAACAGTGCGATGGCGCCCGCGAGAAGAACGACCTCAAGCTGGTGGAGACTTGCGGCAAGGCGCGCAATGTCCGCCGCGGCGACCTTCGCTACCACCAGGTCAACGCCATCCGCGCTCCGCAGACCCCGTCCCCGTGGGGCATCATGGTCGACTCTCACGACCCGATCTCGGGCGAGACTGTCGCCTCCAGCATCAACGTCTGGAGTCACGTCTCCGACATGTGGGCGCAGAGCGTGGTGGACATGGCCCGCTACATCAAGGGCGAGCTCACCACCGAGGACATCACCGAAGGCACCTACGTCCGCGATTGGGCCACCGCCAGCGAGGCGGCCAGCCAGAACGGCTCGTTGCCGAAGTTGACCAAGGAGCAGCTCAACGAGCTGATCGCGAACTTTGCCGGTATCGACGCCGCTGCGCTGGAGAAGTTGAAGCAAAACCAGGCGGGCAGCCCGATGATGCGGGACGCCCAGAAGCTGGCGCGCGACGCGAGCAACATCCGTGCAGACCTGCTCGCTCCTTCGAGCACCCAGCCCACCTACGAGGCGCGGCGGAAGCGGGCGCAGGGCACCCGCACCGAGGCCGAGCTCACCACCAAGATGATGCAGTCCTTCGCCGGAAACGCGGACAAGGTGGGCACCGAGGCGATGTTGAGCATGGCCTCGCCCCTGCGCGGTTCGCACCCGGGCCTGCTTTCCGAGATGCAGAAGCAGCAGGAGTATGCGCTCGCCGAGCGCGGCGCCTGCATCATGAACGAGGCCCCTGCTCCCCTGGGAATGGCGAACCTCGCCACCGTGCTCGAGCAGAAGTTCGGCAAGTTCAACAAGGGTGACAGCCGAGAGGCCCAGCTTGCCCGGGCGGCCCGGATGCAGCGCTTCCTCGCGCTGCGCAGCCACTACGCAGTGATCACCCACGAGATGGGCCACTCGATCGGTCTGCGTCACAACTTCGTCAGCTCTTCCGACGCGTGGAACTACCGGCCCCAGTACTGGCAGCTGCGTACCGACAACGGCACCAACAAGACCAGCTGCGTCAACCTCACGGTCGACGGCAGCTGCGTCGGTCCCCGCTACCTCGACCCGATCACCGAGAACGAGCGGGTCAATCTGCTCCCGATGTTCATGCAATCGTCGACGATGGACTACGCCGGTGAGGCCACGCAGGACATGCTCGGTCTGGGCGCATACGACTTCGCCGCGACCCGCATGTTCTACGGAGACGTCGCCGGGGTGTTCCAGGATCCCAGCTTCAAGAATGGCACTCCCCGCGGTCTCGGAGCGCTGGAGAAGCTCGACAGCTTCGGAGGCATCCTCGGCTTCCGGCCGACGATCGGCGCACCCACCGGTGCCGAGCCGACGAAGACGGATTCCATTCATTACTCGGCGCTTCAGGCGAACTACGACCTGATCGGTCAATGCCAGGACATCGACCCCATGTCCTACAAGCCTGCCGCCTGGAACTCCGAGCTGATGGGCGAGTGGAGCCCCCTGCTCGACGGTCTGATGGTGCAGGTGAAGGGCAAGTACAGCCGTTGCCGCCAGCAGCCGCTGGACTACGTCAACTGGGACACCCTGCGGGTCGCTCAGCCGGACGAGTCGTCCAACACCCGCGCGGGCGCGTCGATCGACTTCCAGGGCCGGGTGCGTTTCCCCTACGGCTTTGCGACCGACCGCTGGGCCGACATCGGCAACCTCAGCGTCTACCGTCACGACAACGGCGCTGACCCGTATGAGCTGTTCGACTTCTTGATCACCCAGCAAGAGGTCAACCACATCTTCGACAACTACCGTCGGCACCGGGCGACCTTCACCGTGCGTGGCGCCGCCTTCCGGACCCTCACCCGCTACAACGAGAAGCTGCGCGATGCGGCCAAGGGCCTGGGCCTGATGGCGAACATCTACAAGGATTTCGCCGTCGAGCAGGGTTACGACTTCAAGGGCCTGTGGCCGCTGATCGCGAGCACGAACTTCGGAGACAACATTCTCGCGTCGGGAATTGGCTTCGACCACTTCACCACCCAGTTCGCGCGGCCCGAGGCGGGACCGCACGTGGTGGGAGCGAGCTACGGGTCGAAGGTCCTAAGGTCCACCACCGATGGCCTGAGCAATCAGCCCGCTGCCCCTGCGGTGATCATCCCCAACGGGGCCACCGGCTACTTCGGGAACGTCACTCCGGGCGGTCGCCCGCTCGAGAATCGGCTGGCGTCGGACGTGGGTGAGTACAACGCCGAGTACACCCAGAACGCGGGCTCGTACTACGACAAGGCCTTCGTCGCGATGCTGATGACCGAGTCGGTCGACAACTTCATCAGCGATCAACGCCGCGACTTCCTCGACGCCCGCTACCGCGCGGTGTCGCTGGCCGACCTCTTCCCCGAAGGCTACCGCCGCTGGCTGGGCAACAACCTCACCGGAGACGACGCGCTCAAGGGAGCCCGGCTGTCGAGCGACGCCAACGGCAAGCCGCTGGTCGAGGAGCAGCAGCGCTTCCCCTCCGCGGGAATCGGCTGGACCTCGTGGTGGAAGACCGATGCCCAGTCGTGCTTCCGCGGTGCCAGCAACATACTCTGCTCGGCGGCGGCCCCCACCAATACCGTGCCGGTCGACCCCCAGGTGGGCTGGGAACAGCAGAAGTTCCTGATCGCCTGGACGCTGATGTACCTCCCCGAGAACCAGCAGCAGACCTGGCTCAACCAGATGAACGTCTGGGAACTGGGCGCGGACAGCGACCCGGGCTTCGGTAACCGGATCGAGCTACACCTGCCCACCGGCAAGGTGTACGTGGCGAAGACCTCGGGCAAGGAGACCGTCTTCGGCAAGGTGGTCCAGAAGGGAATCTCGGCCCGCATGCTCGAGTGGGGAAACCAGCTGCTGGCGCTGGCCTACGAGACCACTCCGGGGACGGACCTCGATGGCGACGGCAACCCGGATTGGTACGAGGTCAAGCTCACCAACGGGCAGCCGCGGGTGAAGTACGACCCGAACATCAAGTGGGTCACCGACACGGGCGGCCTCAGCGCCGGCCACCCGGGCTGCAACACGGCGGACAACTCGCAGTGCACCTGTTCGGCCAACCAGGCCTGCTTGGACCTGGAGCGTTACCAGGAAGTTCCGTTCTTCATGCGCCAGGCGATGCGCGACTTCGGCCTCGCCGACCCGTCGATGAAGGGCATCTACTGAGGTTCGCGGCAGACTGAAATCAGAACAGCAATGAGTGCGGCGCCCGGCGAGACTTCTTGCAGGGCGCCGTTTCATTTTGTGCTCGAGAGGGCTTCAGAAGAATCGTACCCCGAGGCCCAGGGACACCGTTCCTCCATGCACGTAGTCGCGAAACTTCCGGTCGAGGAAGCCCTCGCCCGCATCGGTCACCGGAGTGAGAAGCGACTGGGCAGAATCGACCTGCTTTCGCTCAACAGGTCCTTGAGAGCTCGGAGCCCTACGGCTTCGGTGCCGGGTTTCTTTCGGGGAGCTTGAACTCGACGCGACGGTTCAACTCACGGCCCTGGGAGGTGACGTTGGGGGCAGCAGGTTGATCGGAACCGAAGCCCTTGGCGTCGAGGCGGCGGGGAGCGACGCCCTTGTCCACCAGATAGGTGCGCACTGCGTCGGCCCGCTCCTGTGAGAGCTTGCGGTTGTGTTCAGCGCCTCCCCGATTGTCGGTGTGGCCCTGAACTTCGACCAGCGTGAGGTCCGGGTGGGCATTGAGCACCAGGGCGACCTGGTCGAGCAGCGCAAAGGACCGGGGGAGAATTCGAGAGCGGTTGGTGGCGAAGAAGGTCTTGTCCTTGATCACCAGCTTTTCGGAGGTGATTTGCACCAGCTGCTTCACCTTGTCGGGGCAGCCCTGGTTGGTCGGAGGCCCGGCCTCGTTGGGGCAATTGTCGAACTCGTCGCGGACGCCGTCGTTATCACTGTCCTTGATCGGGCAGCCTCCGTTCTCCTTGGGGCCTGCCTGGTCCGGGCACTTGTCGTCGTCGTCGGCGACTCCGTCGTTGTCTCGGTCGCGAACCGGACAGCCCTGAAGCGACGCACTCCCCGCCTCGAGCGGGCACGCGTCGACGGCGTTGGCGATGCCATCGTTGTCGTCATCGAGCTTGGGGCACTGAGCAGCGGTATGGCTAATACCGGGAGCGCAGGGGTCGGCCGGAACCACTTCGACCAGAGCGGCGACGGGCTCGACTCGCGCGGGGACAATCTGCTCGGGCAGATGGGTGAAGCCGAAGCCAAGAAGCACCCGCCATGCGGGCGTACCCGGAGCGGTCCCGAGCCCCGGGCCGCCGAGGGCGAACATCTGGAATGCAGGGGTGAACGCGAAGAATCCTCCGCCCAGAATCTCGTAGTTGGTCGGAAGCCCGGTCAGGGAGACATAGCTGCGGCCTTCGAGTTCGAGCCGAAGCTTCTCCGAGGCCTGGGTCGAGAGGACTGCCCCGATCGACAGCTGGTTGCCGAGCTGATCCGGGCCGAAAGAAACCTTGTTGCGAAAGAGCGCGCCCACCTCGACTCCGAAAGCCACCGGGTCGAAGTCATGCCCGAACATCAGCTTGGGCAAAAAGGTGAGGTTCTGTTCCCGGGAAAGCGCCTGGAGGGTGCCGAGCGGGAGGCCCACCCCGAGCTCGGCCGCGACGTCGATAGGGTCTCCGAAGCTTTGCTGCAACAGCCCGAGTCGGGCATCGACCACCGGCATCCCGAAGCCGGCGGACTCGGGAGGGGTCACCCCCAGGTTCGAGAAATCTTGACCGCGCTGAAGCTGGACCACGGGAATGGAGAGTCCCAGCTCGAAGCGCCGGTGCAGGGCCCAGGCCGCGAGCAGGTGGGCGGTGGCCCGGTCGGAGACGACGGCTCCCAGCGTGGCGCCGTCCTGGGTCAGCACCAGAGGTCGGCTTTCGTAATGAAACACGAGCCCCAGATGCCAGGCGCCCTCTGGTAGCAACTTGCCCCGACTGGTGGCCACCGCGTCGGCATTCGACGGGTTGAGCTGAAGCTGCTCGAGGCGGAAAGAGGGCAACAGCGCGCCACTCTGAGCGCTGGCAGCGGAGCCGGCGAGCGCCATCGCGAGCAGAGAACAGGCAAGTCCACGGCGAAGAAGCATGGAGGGGCCGACGTTCATGTGGGGGTTCCTGACCGAGGGGATTGGCTCGACAGGTGCGCTACTAGACAACACATTAGAAATGCGTGGAGCGTTTTCTCGGGTGACATTGCCTACATCGACGGCGTAACACCGACGACACCATCGGCTCGATCAATCTCGCCCTTGCCCAGGAGCTCGCCGGCCAACCTCCAGGACAACGCGATCAAGTACGGCGCCGGCTACCTTCACCAAGGTTCTCCCCATCGAACCGCCTCGGGCGAAACAGGCCTCTACCCCGTCCCAAACGGGCGACTTCATTTTTGCCGGTCGGGACCGAGGGGCGCATATAAACGGTAAGCGTTCAGGCCCCCTGTTGAGGCAGTGATCACCCCGTGCGAATCGAACTGGATGACCAAGTTCGACACGGACCAGCTGACGCAGAAAATCGAGCAGGTAGTCCTCGAGCACCTCGCCGCCATCGAGCACGCTGCCACCGAGGCGATCGCTCGGACCTTCGCGACTCGGCGCCCGAGCGCGGCGCGGCCGGCATCGACCCCATCAGAACGGGCGAGCACGAGGCGCCGTCGCTCTGCGAGCGAGCTGTCGGCCCTGTGCGAGCAGTTGATCCACGCTGTGAATGCGACGCCTGGCGAGAAGATGACGGTGCTGGCACGCGGGCTCGGACATCCGCCCAGCGCGCTCAACCGCCCGATGGACCTTCTGCGGCAGCAAGGGCGAGTTCGCAGCGCGGGGCAGAAAAGCCTGACGCGGTATTACCCGCTGACTCCGAGGGAGTAGCGCGCGTCAGCTGACCGCGAGCAGCGTGGGAGGGCAGTCGCCGGCGAGCCGTGCGGTGCAGGTGGCGGTCAGAAACGCGAGCACATTCTTCTTCTGCTTACGCGCGGTGTGCGCGACCGTCATCACGCGCTCGGCGAAGAGGTTGCCGCGCTCGCTCTGGGCCCCG
>JAYUUC010000705.1:0-8545 GCA_043755105.1 Myxococcales bacterium | reverse complement strand
GGAAGCGGTCGGGTGGCGTCATGGGCAATCAACGCCATCTTCTCGCGCAGCCCGAGCCGGGTCGCTTCGGCGGAAATTTTCGGCAGCTTGTTGGGGTGGAGATCGAGCGCCACCACCTTGTGGGTCTCGGCGAGGTGACAGGCCTTGCCGCCCGGCGCGGCGCAGACGTCGAGCACCCGGATGTCGGCGGGCATATCTGCATAGAGCCCGACCAGCTGCGCCGCCTCATCCTGCACCTGCCACAGCCCTTCAGCGTAACCGTAGAGGTCGTCGAGCTTTCCTCCCGCGGGGAGCCACAAACCCACTGGCGAGAGCGTTGTCGGCTTTGCCTCGATGCCCGCCTCGGCGAGCTGGGCGAGCAGCGCCTCGCGGGAAATCTTGGCGGTGTTGGTTCGCAGCACCACCGGCGGGGGAAGGTTGTCGTGGACCAGCATCTGCTCGGCCTGCTCGGCGCCGAACTGTCGCATCCACCGCCGCACCAACCATTCGGGGTGGCTTTCGCGAATCGAGAGATGCTGGACGAGATCGGTCTTCGGAGGCAGCGGCGGCTCGGGGAGCGCAGCCACCTTGCGCAGCAGCGCGTTGACGAAACCCGCAGCTCGCTCGAGCTGGAGCGTCTTCAGCGCCTGGACCGTCTCGCCCACCGCGGCGTGCTTCGGCACCCGGGAGTAAAACAGCTGGTAGACGCCGATCCGCAGCGCCGCGAGGACCCGGTCTTCGATCTGCTCGAGCCGGCGATCGGCGAACTGTTGAATCGCGTGGTCGAGCGCGAGCTGCCGACGGGTGGCGCCGTAGCAGAGTTCGGTCACCAGGCCAGAGTCGCGGGGGTCGGAAAGGGCCTGCTCCGACAGCTGGGAGTCGAGCACCAGGTTCAGGTAGGCATCGGTGGCCCGGACGCGGGCAAGCACCGAAATCGCGACGGCGCGGGGGAGCATCGGCTCAGGACTCCCTTCGTGCCGACGACGCGAGCCGAGCAGGCTTCAGCGTCGCATTCACGGGGGCAGCGGAGCGGAAGATTCCCCCGACGCCGTGGAAAGTGGCCCGAGGGGGAACGCGGCCGGTCGATAAAGGTCTGGTCATCGATGCCCCCCATAGCAGAGCCAGCGAAGAAGCGCGGTCGAGGCGGTCCGCGGCGAGGGGCCGAAAGCCATCCCTCCCGCGGTCGGTTCCCCCCTGCTCCTCCTCGAAGCTCACGCACCGCCGGAGGTGAAGGGCGTCGAGCCCACTTCCATCGGGCGACCGGCGAGGAACTCCTTTGCACTCATCGTGCGCTTTCCCTCAAGCTGCAGCTCGAGCACCACCAGCGCCCCGGTCCCGCAAGCCACGGTGATTCCCTCGGGACTGGCGCCGAGAATCTCGCCCGGAGCTCCCTTCCCTTCGCCCACCCGGGCCGCCTTGACCTTGAGCAGCTGGCCCCGGAAATGGGTGAACGCCCCGGGCCAGGGGGTGAACGCCCGCAGCCTGCGTTCGAGCTCGACGGCCGGTCGCGCGAAGTCGAGCCGGCCCTCTTCCTTGCGGATCATCGGCGCCAGCACCATGCCTTCTTCCGACTGCGGTCGGGCGATCAGCTGCCCGGCGAGATAGAGGGGCAATTGCTCGATCAGCAACCGCCGCCCGACCTCCGCCAACCGGTCGTGCAGCGACTGCGAGGTCTCGGTCGCCGTCAGCTCGACCTCTTCACAGGCGAGCACCGGGCCGGTGTCGAGCCCTGCTTCCATCTGCATCAAGCAGACTCCGCTCCGCGCATCGCCAAACGCGATCGCCCACTGAATCGGCGCGGCGCCGCGAAAGCGGGGCAACAGCGAGGCGTGGACATTGACGCAGCCGCGCGAAGGAACCGCCAGCACCTCGGGAGGCAAGATTCGACCGTAGGCCGCCACCACCGCCACCTCGGGTTGCAGGACCAGGAGCTCGCGGTCGAACCCCATCCCCTTCATCCGGGGGGGCTGAAACACCGGCAAGCCGTGCTCCAGGGCAAACCGCTTCACCGGAGGAAAGGCCAGCGCCTGGCCTCGACCGACCGGCTTGTCCGGCTGGGTCACCACCGCCACCACCTCGGCAATCTCGAGGCAGCCCGCGAGCGACTGCACCGCGAACTCCGGAGTACCCATGAACACCAGTCGGGGTCTGCGCATGGACGGACACACTACTTCGATTGACCCCCCATCCCGGGCCAAGTTAAGTGCGCGGTTCACGCCTGCTTCCGTCTGTCCCGAAGCGCCGACCGAAGGAAAGGGTTCGACATGCTGCGTCCGTCCGCCGGAATGCTGCTCGCCGCCGTGGTGCTCTCGCTGTCCGCTTGCAAAGGAGACCCCAGCTCCGCCGAGTACTGGGACAAGGCGCTCTCCAGCGCGAAGAAGTCAAAGGAACGGGTCCGGGTGGTCGCTGACCTGAGAGAATCGAAGAAGCTCAACCCGTCGTTCTTGCCGATGCTCCAGAAGCACTTCCAGGAAGACAAGCAGGCCGAAGTGAAGAGCTCGATCGCCCGGGTCCTCGGAGAGATGAAGGACCCCTCCTCGGTGCAGCCGCTGATCGACGGCATCGACCTCGGCAGCACCGACAGCGCCGCCAACGGGATGAACAAGGAAATCACCTCGGCGCTGGCGGCGATCGGCGACCCTCGCGCCAACCCCACCCTGATGCGGCTGCTCAAGGCCCGGGACAACTACACCAAGATCGAGGCGATCAACGCCCTCGGCTCGGGTCACGCCAAGGAAGCGGTGGGTCCCCTGATGGAGATTGCCGGCGACGAGGCCGGCGAGCCCTTCATCAGCAAGAAGGCGATCCAGGCTCTCGGCGAAATCGGCGACCCCCTGGCGGTGCCGATCCTGGTGAAGACGATGTTCAAGGAGCGCCGCGGGGTGTCCTTCTACGTCGAGTCGTCGTTTGCCCTCTTTCAGATCGGCAAGCCGGCAGCCGATGCGCTGCTCCCCGCGCTCAAGGGCGAGGACAAGGAGCTCGGCGTCTGGGCAAAGGCCAACAACGTGATCGAGCCCGCGCTCTGGGCCAAATCGGCGCAGGTGCTCGGCGACCTGCATGACGCCCGTGCGGAAAAGGCGCTGCTGCAGCGGCTCGGCTACGAGAGTGACTTCCTTGACGTGAAGCTGTTCGTTCGGATGCGAATGGCAGACGCCCTCGGCAACCTGCGCTCGAAGGAAGCAGTGAAGCCGCTGGTGGCGATGCTGGGCGAAGAGGAGGCCAGCGCCCGGCAGGAGTACGCCCGGGCGCTCGCTCGCATCGGCAACCATGAGGCCGTCCCCGCGCTGCTCAAGGCCGGGTCTTCAGGCAGCTGGGACGCGCGGGAGCCGTCGATCGCCGCAGCTGCGATGCTTGCCACCGAGGCCGACCTCCCAGCGTTCGAGAAGCTTTCCAAAGACGAGGAAGGCCTCACCACCGCCGAGTGCAAGGACAACGAGAACTACGCCGGCTGCAAGGCCCCGGCCGAGCTCACCAAGAAGCACGTGGCCAGCCTCGCCGCGCTGCAGAAGCGAGTCGAGGCCGCGAAGGAGTGCAAGACCGACGGGGCGTGCTGGGCGAAGAAGCTCGACGACGCCGATGCCGGGGTGCGCGAACGGGCCGCCTACGAGCTGGGCCGTTCCAACCAGGCGGAGCGCCTCCAGCCTCTGCTCAGCCACCTCACCGAGCCCAACCTCGATGCCCGTCAAGCGATTATCCACGCCACCTACTGGCTGATCGACGACAACCAACAAGCGGCGGCGAAGGCCAAGGAGGCCTCGGTGGTCCTCGACAAGCAGCTGGGCGAAGAGAAGAACAAGACCGAGTTCGTTAAGGTGAACGAGGACCTGCGCCGGTTGGCGGTGAAGCTGAAGCGGATGTAGCTCTTGGGCGGTGAAGAAGAGGGCCATCCCTCGACTCCGCCCGCGGCGACGCTCGGGAAGCTCGGGGGGGCCTCGATGGGTGCCCCCCTTGGCTTCATGAGAAAGCCGGCAACCTCGGGAGGAGGCTGCCGGCTTTTTTGCGCCAAGACGGTTTCGCCTACTTCACGGCTTTGACCCGGCGCTTCTCTTCCCCGCTGGAGTCGGGCAACGCGGCCGCATCGGGTACTGCCTGAACGGGCGAGGGTTTCCCGATGCCGAACTTGTCGAGCACCTTCTGCTCCACCAGCTTGAGGATCTCGGGGTGCTCCTTGAGGTACTCCTTGGCATTTTCCCGGCCCTGGCCGATGCGATCGCCGTTGAAGGCGTACCAGGCGCCGCTCTTCTCGACGATGCCCTCCTGGGCGGCGAGGTCGATCAGGTCGCCTTCGCGAGAGATGCCGGTGCCGTACATGATGTCGAACTCCACCTCTTTGAAGGGTGGCGCGAGCTTGTTCTTCACCACCTTCACCCGGGTACGGTTGCCCACCACGGCCTCGCCGTTCTTGATCGCTCCGATGCGGCGGATGTCGAGCCGCTGGGACGCATAGAACTTGAGGGCGTTGCCGCCGGTGGTGGTCTCGGGGCTGCCGAACATCACGCCGATCTTCATGCGAATCTGGTTGATGAAGATCACCGTCGTCTGGCTCTTGGAGATGGTACCGGTGAGCTTGCGGAGTGCCTGGCTCATCAGTCGGGCCTGCACGCCCATGTGGGCATCGCCCATCTCGCCTTCGAGCTCGGCCTTGGGGACGAGCGCAGCGACGGAGTCGATCACCACCACGTCCACCGCGCCGGAGCGGACCAGCATCTCGGCGATTTCCAGCCCCTGCTCACCGGTGTCCGGCTGAGAGAGGAGCAGGTCATCGGTGCGAACGCCGAGCTTGCGGGCATAGCCGACGTCCATCGCGTGCTCGGCGTCGATGTAGCCGCAGATGCCGCCCTTCTTCTGGGCTTCGGCCACTATGTGCAGGCTGAGGGTGGTCTTGCCCGAAGACTCCGGGCCGTAGATCTCGACGATCCGCCCCCGGGGAACGCCGCCGACGCCGAGCGCGATGTCGAGGGAAATTGAACCGGTGGAAATCACCTGCAGGTCTCTGATCAGCGGCTGCTCGTTGCCGAGCCGCATGATCGAACCCTTTCCGAACTGACGCTCCACGGCGGACATCGCCAGCTCGATTGCCTTTTCCTTCTCTGGATTCACGGCCATTGTCTCTCGTCTCCTATCAATGCTGCGGAAGGGCAGCCCACCCCGGGCTACCTGAACTTGTGTTTAGTATACCGAAGGTCTGACATTCGTCTACCGCGCGGGTCATTTCGGGCGGGCGTAGAGCAGAAAGGCGAGCGCAGCGACGCTGGTGAGGAGCGCGGGCAGAATTCCCCCACCCGCCAGGCCCAGTCCGAGCGCCGCGCTGGCGGCGAGGGTGACCGGGAGCGAACGAACCCGGCGCAGCGCTGGGAAAAAGGCCAACCCTGTGGCTGCGCCGAGCGCCGACAGCCCCTGAACCGCGGTGACCGGAAGGGCTGCCGTTTGAAGGGCGGAGTCGATGGCGGGAAAAAAATGGAGCGCACCGAGATGCTGGCCGACGAGGCCGGTCTGAAGGGCGACGCTGGCGCCGAGCACACTCCACCCGGTGAAGAGTCGACGGCGGGCGGTGGCGTGGCGAAAGAATTGTAAGTCCTCCGGGGCCACTTCGAGGGCGAAGGGGTAGCCCAGCTCGAGCAAGGCGCCCACGGCGGCGGCCCGACAGCTTGTACCGGATCGGTCCGACAGTCGGTCGAAGTCCCCGGCTTCGAGACCGCGAACGAGGGCATCGGCGAGCGCCCGAGGGTCGACCCGGGGCCGGCGTTCCCGGAGCCAGAGGTTGAGCTTGCCTGCCCGGGCGGGGGTCGGTTGGTCTCGGGCTTCGGCCAGAAGCGCCTGGAAGGTCCCCAACTCCCCGCCTGCCGGAACCGGCTGCGAGAAAGCGGAAAGGGGATGTGGGTCGGCGCGTTCCGAGGCCATCTGGGGCACGGACTCTAGGCGGGAAAACCGGCTTTCTCCCAGGGAGGGCGCCCCCTTTCACCCTCGAGCCCCGTTGCTCAAGACCGCGCAGCGATTTTCGAAAATGAACTAGAACCTGGGAATGGGCCTGATGGTGCGACGACTGAAGGTGCTGGATCTGCCCGTTCTGGAGCAGATCGAAGCCAAGTACGTGAAGCGATTTCCCTGGCGCGTCGGCTGGGTCGCCAACTTCGGCACACTGATGGAGCGCTCGGTGAGCGAAGAGCCCGAAGGGGTGATGATCGCCGAGCTCGACGGCGAGGTGGTGGGCTCGGCGATCGTGCGGCAGCGGGGAGTTCACCCGATTTCCGGCCTCACCTACGGACACATCCTCCACTTGTCGGTGACGCCAGAGCGCCTTGGCCAGGGAATCCGCGACCGGCTGCTCCGGGAGTGCGAGGCCTACCTGCGCTCGCGTTCCTGTCAATCGGTTCAGCTGTCGCTGCCCTCCGATGATTCCGAGGACGCGCAGCTGTTCAAGCAGAGCGGGTATCGAATCGCGGGCTGGGAGCTGGAGCGGTTGCTGAAATAGTTCGCTGTCTTTGGGACCGCGGTTTGGGCTGCAGCCCCTTTCTGGGTAAGGGCCCACTTTCACTCGGGAAAATTACGAAAAAATCCCGCAGCCTGCCTTTCCGAAGAGCGGGCTTCGTCCCCGACACAACTCCCCGGGGGGGACATCGACAATCGCAGGTCTTTCCCGAGGCCTCCCCGAAATGTCTCCTCAGCCCGTCTCGCCCCGCAGCAGCGCCCCTTCGTGGACTTCCCCTCGCCCGGCCCAGTGGCCTTCAGTGGGAAGTCCTCCCGCTGTGCCCATTTCCCGGGGGGCGAGCGGTCCCGCGGTGGAGTGGCTGCAACGCCGCCTTGTCGCCTATGGCTACCTTCCCGCGTCGCTGATCGGAAGCAAGTCGGCGGGGTTCGGGAACTTTGGCCCCCTGAGCGAGACCCGCCTCTCTTCCTTTCAAGCGTGGAACGGGCTTCCTGCCACGGGCATCGCCGACGGCCCGACCCTGGCTGCGCTCGCCCGGGCCCCCTCCACCTCCCGGTCGGGTGCGGCTCTGCTCGAAGGGGGCGTTCGCCTCGACGGTCTCTCGGAAGCGTCGATGCTGGCTTACTTGCGCCGGGTCTACGACCTCAACAACCCCGGCAAGGTCCCGTTCAACAGCCAGCCGGGCGGGGTCAACTTCATCCAGATTCGAGGTTTCCTCGATCGGGCGGCGGTGCAGAACATTCCCAACCGCTACAACGACACGATGTTCGCGTTGATCAACGGCCCGGATGGCAAACCGGCATCGCTGCAGACGCTGGCCTCGACTGCGGACTTCGGCAACCTCGACAGCGAGCTCGCGCAGGGCTACGGCGCACCCCGACCCAATGACCCGGCCCTCGGCCCGGTGATGGGCGAGCAGAGCAACCTGGACCGCGGGCTGGTGATGAGCGCCTCGGGCCGCGTGGTGAACTACATTTACGGCCGGCACGTGGCAGGAGCGACCTCGGTCGACCGAGGCATCGGCCTGCTCGACCCCAAGGACCGGAACGGCGTCCGCGCCTACGTCGACTACAATCACAACGCGCAGATCGACGGCTTCGAATGGAACCACCTCTACCCCGGCGCGGTGGGCAACAACGTTCATCGCGGCGGTGACGCCAGCGAAGTTGGCCCCTGGTCCGCCGGCTGTCACCCGCTGCCGGTGAACGGCGAGTACCAGCGCTTCGTGGACATCGTCACCCGGTCGGCTCAGGTGCAGGGCTACATTCAGAGCCTGGTGGACCGGGGGTACTCCCGCGCCAACGCCGAAGCCCAGGTGCTGGGGGAACGGCGCACCGACGGGGTGGTCGACTCACAGGGCCGCGGGGTGTTGATGGGCCCCACCGCCTACAAGCTTCCGGCGATTCGCTTTCCCTTCCTGCTGGTCGACAGCCGCGCCCTGCCCGAGCCCGGCTAGAATGGCCAGGTGGACCCGAACAAGCCGATCGAGATCCCTTCCCAGCGCTACGGAAAGTATCTGATCCGTTCTCGACTCGGCGAAGGCGGAATGGCCGAGGTCTTCCTCGCCGAAACGGTCGACGCGCACGGCGACCAGATGAACATCGCGCTGAAGCTGATGCGCAGCGGTGTCTCGGAGCAGGCCTTCGCCGACGAAGCCGACCTGATGGGGCTGCTCACCCACCCCAACCTGGTTCAGCGGCTGGAAATCGGGCAGGCGTTTGGCCGGCCGTTCATCGCGATGGAGTTCCTCATCGGCGGAGATCTTCGCGAGGTGATGTCCGCCCACCGCCGCCAGGGTGAAGACGTTCCGGTGGCGATGGCGCTGCACGTGGTGATCGAAGTGCTGCGCGCGCTCGCTTATTTCCACCAGGCGAAGACCCGCAGCGGCAGCGCGCTCGAGCTGGTGCACGGCGACGTCAACCCCGCCAATGTCTTCTTCTCCGGAGACGGCGAGGTCAAGCTCGGCGACTTCGGAGTCGCCAACAGCCGGAGCAACAACATCGGGCCTGCCGAGGGCGTCACCGCGGGCAAGCTTCACTATCTCTCGCCCGAGCAAACCCGGGGCGAGCGGCTCACCGGCGCGTCCGATCTCTTCGCGGTGGGAGTGATGTTGCACGAGCTGCTGCTTGGCCATCATCC
>JAYUUC010000704.1:0-8574 GCA_043755105.1 Myxococcales bacterium | reverse complement strand
AACAGGTGCTGTGGATTCCGGCCCGAGCGGTCTTGCTCCGAGTGGCACCGAGATCGTCGGCTCCTCTGCAGCGGGTGCTGTCGGTTCGTCCCCCGCCGCTTCCTCGGCCAGTGCCGTCCCGGTGGCCCCGGCGAGCCCCGAGCCGGAACCCCCGGTCGATGGCGGAGATAACCAGGGCCGGTGAGCGGAGGGCCCTTTCCGAGCCGGTGGGCCCTTGCGCTGGCACTGCTGGCGGTGGACTGCGCCCAGAAGCCGACTCGGCGTTACGTCGAAGCGGTGGAGATTAACGGAGACACCGCCACGGACAACGCGGTGACAGGCCTTGCTCCAACTCAGGTCCAGGCCGAGCTGGAGCAGAGGCTGCGGGCCCACGCGCGCTTTCTCCTTCCGGTGGAAGGAAAGAATGCTCCCTCGCAAGCGAAGCCGCTGCGGCTCGCGCTCACCCTCGAGTTCACCCGGGAAGCGCAGAAACAAGGGCGGGCGGGCATCTGGGCCGAAGTCGGCGCGACCTTGAAGATGACCAGCCCCGGCAGTGAAGGGTTGCCCCCCTACGACCTGGTGGGCCTGGGTGAAGTGAAGGTTCAAGGGGATGCACCCGCCCAGCACCAGGGGGCGGTGCGCGAGGCGCTGGGCCATGCACTCGATCAGCTCGTGGAATCAGCCGACCTTCAGCTGGCGGCGAGCGACAAGCCCGACGACCGACTGCTGAAGGACCTCTCGTCCACCGACGGACGGGTCCGCGAGTTTGCCCTCAGGGTTCTGGTCGAGCGGAAGAATCCCGCAGCCGCCGGGCCGCTGATCGCCAAGTTGCACAGCGATGATCTCGACGAGGTTCGACGCACCCTCGGGCAGCTGGTCGAACTCAAGGCCACCGCCGCCGTTCCGACGCTGATCGACCTCTCTCCTGGCATCGACCCCGGCTTTCTCCGGGAGCTGCTGTTCGCGCTGGGATCGATCGGTGGAGAGGAAGCGGAGGCTTATTTGTACACCGTCTCCCAGGGGCACAATATTCCCGAGATTCGGGCCACCGCTGAGCAGGCGCTCAACGAGCTGAGAACGAGACAAACCCGGGCCAAGCGCCCCTGAATGACGGAAAGAGGCAAAACTTGAAGACGACGCTGGCGATCGCAGTGGGGCTGCTCGTCGCTTCGGGCGCAGGGTGTGCTCACAACTCCGGGTCCACAGGCAGCGTGGTTCAAGGGCCCTCGCCGGCGGAATACTATCCGCTTCAGATCGGCAACCACTGGACCTACCAGACCCACTTCCTCGGCGAGAGCCGACGCACCGAGGTGAAGATCGAACGGCAGGCCGACGGCTTCTTCGTCGACTCGACCGGGGCCCAGCTGATGGTCGATGGCTATGGCGTTCGCGACCAGAAGCGGTATCTGCTCCGCTCGCCGCTGGAAGTGGGTAAGGGCTGGACCAACGTGGTCTCGGTGTCTTCGGTCGAGCACTACCAGGTGCTCGAGGTCGGGCAGCCCTGCGAGGTGCCTGCAGGGAAGTTCGAGTCCTGCGTGAAGGTCGAGGGTCGCAATCGGGTCGACGCCCACACCACGCTTGTCAACGAGCTGACCTTCGCTCGCGGGGTGGGGCTGGTCCGGCTCGAGGTCTTTGCCCAGACACCTTCGAAGAGAATCCCCCAGACCCAGCTCGAGCTGGTGGAGTACGCGATTTCTGCCGAAACCCGCCGGGAGCAGAAGTGAGCCCGGGGCGTCCGAAGGAGATAGGCATCTCCTTGCTCGGACTCGGCAATGTCGGCCTCGGCACCTACCAGATCTTCGCGGCCCACTCCGCGGACATCGAACGGCGGCTCGGGGCCAAGGTGGTGGTCCGTCACGTGCTGGTCAACGACGGCCGCAAGCCCCGTCCTGCCGAGGTGCCGGCGGCGCTGCTCACCACCGACCCCGACCGAATCTTCGAGGACCCCGAGGTCGCGGTGGTGGTGGAGTTGCTCGGCGGCACCACGGTGGCCCGGACGATGATGCTTCGGGCGATCGACAGCGGGCGCCCTGTGGTCACCGCCAACAAGGCCCTGCTCGCGCAGCACGGCGAAGAGCTGTTCGGTCGGGCGCTCGCGCGCGGGGTCGACCTGCACTTCGAAGCCGCCGTCTGCGGAGGCATTCCCATCATCCGCACCCTGCGCGAGGCGCTGGCCTCGGACCGAATCGAAGCGGTGATTGGCATCGTCAACGGCACCACCAACTACATCCTCACGGCAATGGCTGACCAGGGAGCCTCTTACGGCGACGCCCTCGCCCGAGCCCAGGCGGCAGGATACGCCGAGGCCGATCCGACGATGGACGTCAGCGGTGCCGACGCCGCGCAGAAGCTCTCTCTGCTGGCGTCGCTCGCCTTCATGGCCCGCCTTCGCGGCGACCAGGTCCCCGCCGAGGGAATCGAAGGACTGCTGCCGGTGGACTTCGCGATGGCCCACGAGTTCGGCTACGTGCTCAAGTTGCTGGCGATCGCCCGCAAGTCTCCTCGGGGTGAGATCGACGCCCGGGTCCACCCCGCGCTGGTTCCCCGCAACAGCCCGCTGGCCGAGGTCCGGGGAGCGTTCAACGCGGTACAGCTTCACTCCGCGGCCCTCGGACCCTCGCTCCTCTACGGGCAAGGAGCAGGGGCGATGCCCACGGGCAGTGCCGTGGTCTCGGATGTGATCGATCTCTGCCGTAACCTCCTCGCCGGGGTGTCCGGCAGACTTCCGATGCTGTGTGCCCCGCACCTTCAGGACCTACCGCTGCAGCCCCGGTCGGAGCGGCGGGGGAAGGTCTACCTCCGCTTCACCGTGGGCGATGAGCCAGGCGTCCTCGGGAAGGTCGCCACACTGCTCGGAGAGCAGGGCGTGAGCCTGGCGTCCGTGGTTCAACGCCAGCCGGTCCCGGGGGAACGGGCGGCGACGCTGGTGGTGTTTACTCACCCCGCGGGCGAGGCCAACGTCGATGCGGCTTTGCGTCAGATTGACGCGCTCCCCAGCACCTTGGCTCCCACGCGCCGGATCCGCATCGAAGAACCCGAAACCCGCGCCGAGTAGGGGCAGGTGGGCGATGTCCCACTCCCGCCGTGTTGACCGGCAGGGGAGCGCTCATTACCCTCGCGCCACCTCATCGTGAGCCTCTTCTCAGGAAAAACACTGTGCCGTCCGAACTGCTGGAGCATTCAAACGAGGAGTTGATCCTCGCCTTCCTCGCCGACGGGGGCGAAGACTTCACGTCCGGAGAGGCGCTCTCGGACAAGCTGGGGCTCTCGCGCACGGCGGTGTGGAAGAACGTCGAGTCGTTGCGACGACAGGGCTATCGAATCGACGCCTTGCCCGCCCGCGGCTATCGGCTGGTGCAGATTCCCGATCGACTCTCCGCACTCGAGCTCTCCCCGTTGATCAACACCCGAGATCTCGGCCGTACGCTCCACTACCGCGAGTCGATGCCGTCCACCAACGCTCTGGCCTTCGAGCTTGCGCTCGAGGGCGCTGGCCATGGCGAGGTGGTGATCTGCGAGCAGCAGACCGAAGGCCGTGGCCGGAGGGGCAGGGTGTGGGCCTCGCCCGCGGGGAAGAATCTGTACTTCTCGGCCATTCTTCGACCCGAGCTGCCTCCTCAGCGCGCGCCCGAGTTGACCCTGGTCGCGGCGGTCGCCACGGCAGAGACGCTTCGCGAGGCGGGCGTCGAGGCACGAATCAAGTGGCCCAACGACCTCGAGGTGGGGGGCCGGAAGCTCGCGGGCATTCTCACCGAGCTCTCGGCGGATGCGGACCGGGTCCACTTCGTCGTCCTCGGGGTGGGGGTCAACCTCAACGTCACGGCGGCCGACCTTCCGGCGGAGCTGGCAACGACCGCCACCTCGCTGCTGCAGGAGCGCGGTGAACCTGTCCCGCGCGCGCTCTTCACTGCCGCCCTCTGGAGTCGCCTCGAGGAGTGGATCGACCGCCACGCCGAAGAAGGCTTCGCACCGGTTCGAACGGCCTGGAAGGCCCTCTCGTCCACCGTGGGCGCGGAAGTCCTGGTGAGGACCGAGCGGCGCGAGCTTCGGGGAATCGCCGAGGACATCGACGAATCGGGGGCGCTCCTGGTGCGTACCTCGGAAGGCCAGCTGGAGCGTATCCTTGCTGGAGACGTCGAGCAGCTTCGCCCGAAGAAGATCTAGCTCCCGAAGATCGCCGCCGGCAGAATCGAACGCATGCTCCTCGCTCTCGACGTCGGCAACACCAACACCATGCTCGGCGTCTACGACGGCGTGCGCCTGCGCGACCACTGGAGAGTCGAAACTCATTCCAGACGCACCGCCGACGAGTACGGCATTCTCGTTCGCCAGCTGCTCGGTTTTTCAGGCATCGACCCCGCCGGCGTGAGCGCGGTGGCGGTCTCCAGCGTCGTCCCTCCGATGCAATTCGCGCTCGAGCGAATGGCAAAACGCTACTTCGGGCAAACCCCGATGTTCGTCGGCCCGGGGGTGAAGACGGGAATGCCGATTCTGTATGACAACCCGCGGGAAGTGGGCGCCGACCGGATCGTCAATGCGGTCGCTGCCTATGAGAAGCACCGCTCGGCCTTGATCGTGGTCGACTTCGGCACCGCCACCACCTTTGACGTGGTCTCGTCGAAGGGTGAGTACCTGGGCGGTTCGATCTGCCCGGGCATCACCATCGCGATGGAGGCGCTGTTCGAGAATGCCTCGAAGTTGCCCCGGGTGGAGTTCAGCCGGCCTCCCCACGTGATCGGCCGCAACACCGTTCACTCGATGCAATCGGGGCTGGTGTTCGGGTACGTCGGGCTCGTCGACGGCATCTGTGAACGGATGCAGAAAGAGCTCGACGTCCGCGCCAAGGTGGTCGCCACCGGAGGGCTGGCTCCGCTGATTGCTCGAGAGTCGGTGGCGATCAGCGAAGTCGACGAGTTCCTCACCCTGGAAGGCCTGCGAATCATCTACGAAAGGAATCACGGCGGATGAGCGACGACCCTTCGATGCCCGGGCCCGAAGCCCTTCCCGACGTCGCCCCTGCGGCAGCGGTGGCGTGCCCAATTCCGCTGCCCTCGATCTCACCCAACTTGCGCAAGCATGTCGACCCTGCAGCCCCGGTCCCGCTTCGAATGATGGCCGCCAAGGCGGTGTTGCCGCTGGCCCCTCCGGACATGCTCACCTCGCTGTTCATGCTCGCCTTCGACCCGGAGCCGACGGTGCGGGCGGCAGCGGCAAAGAGTGCCAGCGGGCTCCCCGACCGCATTCTCGGGACCGCGCTGCGCGACGAGAAACTGCCCCCGTGGGTGCTCGCCTATTTTCTCGACCTGCTCTGGGATCGCGACGCCTACGCCGAGATGTTGGTGCTGAACTCGGCGACCCCCGACGAGGCGGTCGCGGCGCTGGCGTTGCGGGCCAGCCCCCACCTGGTCGAGACCATTTCCCAGAACCAGCTGCGATTGTTGCGCAACGAAGACATCATTCGTCAGCTCTGCGCCAACCCTCAGGCGCAGGCGGTGGTGCTGGACAGCGTCTGCGACTTCGCGGTCCGAAGCGGAATCGCGCTTCAAGACGTTCCTCAAATGAACGACGCCCGGGTGCGCTTGTTCGGCCCGAACGCTCTCCTTCACCCACCCGACCCGGGCCCCAGTGCGGCCGAGGTGCTGCACGACTACAAGGAACTGGCGGAGGAGGCTGCCCCCCCGATGGAAGAGGGTCGCCGGCTCAACCTCACCCAGCGGATCATGAAGATGAACATCGCCCAGAAGATCAAGCTGGCGACGCTGGGAAACAAGGAGGCGCGAGGGCTGTTGATCCGCGACAGCAACAAGCTGGTGGCGGTGGCGGTGATCCGCAGCCCCCGGCTCACCGACGGGGAAGTGCTCACCGCCGCCAACAGCCGTCAGCTCCACGATGAAGTGATGCGGGTGATCTACACCGACCGCGAATGGACGAAGAACTACACGATTCGAATGGCGCTGGTGAAGAACCCCAAGGTGCCCCAAGCCGCGGGCCTGAAGTTCCTCGCCACCTTGCGAGAGACCGAGCTGAAGACGCTCTCGCGCGACAAGAACGTGCCGACCGCGATCTCTTCGATGGCGAAGAAGATGCTCGACAAGAAGAATACCCCCAAGGGCGACGGACACTAGGCCTGACGCCGTTCAGGAACGGACGGACCCGCGATATTCAGGCGGCTTCCTTGTGGCTGTCGCCGTCCCTCCGTTCATTCCGGGCGTCGCTGTAACTCCGAGCAACCGCCACGCGGGAACTCAGCCGCTTCGCCTCATCCCCGTTCATCCCGGGCGTCGCGCTGAAGGCGCAGAGTCGAGAGAGATACTTCCCGGCAGACGTGTCGGGCCGTCAGGCCGCCGCTTCCTCGTCGCTGTCGCCATCGCCACCGGTCACCTGCTCGTCGAGCAGCTGCAGGGCGATCGAGAGCGCCTTCTTGGTCTTCTCGCGAATCTTCTCTTCAGCCTTGATTCGGGCATAAAGCCGAGTCAGCCGCTCCTCTGACTTGGAAGAGGTCTCTTCGAACTCGCTGATTCGCTTCCGCAGCGAGGCGGCCTCTTCCGCGAAGGCGGTGGCCTGGTGGGTGAGCTGACCTTTGGCCGAATCGAGATCCATCTGCGCAGATTCAGCGAGGCTCCGATGCTGGTCGGCTTCACTCTCTGCGGTTTCGATTCGGGACTTCAATTCCAGGTGGCTTTGCCGCAGCTGCTCGGCCTCATCGACTGCTTCCTGGAGCTTGGACCCCACCCCGGAATGCTGATCTCGCAGGGAGGCCGTCTCGGCCTCGACGGCGTTGAGGCGCTCTTGCATCTGGTCCAGCTCGGCCTGGGTCGAGGCTAGGTTCGCAGTGGCGGTGCGGCCTTCGTCCCTGGCCGCGAGCAGCTGCTGGTCGATCTTCTTTCGTTCAGACGCGAGCTGATCGGCCTTGGCGGTGAGCGTCTTGATCTGCGCGTCGCGACGAGCGATCGACCCCGAGGACTCGGAGACCTGCTGCTCGAGCGAATTCTCCCGCTCGTTGGCGTCGACCACCTCTTTTTCCTTCTCATGAAGCTCGCTCTTGAGCCGGAGGATCTCCTTGTCCTTCTTGGTGTTGGCTTCGCGCAGAGCGAAGAACTCCTTGTCCTTGCTCCCCGAAGATCGCGCCGTCTCGACTTCGGTGTGCTGGGCAGCAAGCTCCGCTTCGAGCGCGTCGATCCGGCTCTGATGCTCTGCGGCCCGAGCATTGGCGTCATCGAGTGCGCCTTGAAGCTGGGCGACCTGGGCACGCAGCTCGCGGCTTTCCGCAGGCGAGGCAGAGCTGCTGCCCCGGGAAGCGGCGACCGGCGAGGGCGGAAGAACGGGAGCCAGCGCCGCGGCGAGGTCGGGGGTGCTGATTGTGGTCCGTTCGTAGGATTCGTCCTCGCCTGCAGTCAGAGGGGGAGAATCCTCGTCGGCGGAAAAGGACGACAGCTCGACGTCTTCGCTCGGACCTGCGCTGGGGGGCGGAGGGGGAAGTTCGGCAGGAGGGGCGGAAGAGATGTCGTCAAAAGCGGCGTCGAGGTGATCGAGCTCGGGGTCGCCGCTGAGGGTGCTCTCGACGGGCGCCTCGATGCTGATCTCCTCGGCCTGGTACTCGTTGGTGTGGAGCGCTTCGGGCTCTTCGTCCACCAGGTCCGAGAGGCTGAGGCTGTCGTCGACCAGCTCGCCGGCCGGCGCTTCGGGGAAGCCAATCAGCGCGCCGACCTTCTCTGCCAGGTCTGGAGGGGACAGCGGATTGGCGAGGTAGTCATCGGCCCGGGTCTTCAGCTTGCGGTGCTGCGCAAAGCCATCGGGATTACCGATGATGATCACCGGCGTCGCTTTGAGCTCGTCGTCCTTCTTCAGCTTCCCGCACAGGATGTAGCCGTTCTGGCCCGCCGACAGCTCGACGGCGAGGACCACCAGGTCCGGCCGCTGCTTGCGGATCAGCTCCTGGCTGGCCTTGCCATCGCGTGTTTCTTCGACGGTGAAGCCGCGGCCTTCGAGCTCGCTTCGCAGCGACTGGGACAGGGTTGAGTCGCTCTCGACGATGAGGATCTTGTTTGGCATGGGGAGACCGAAGGCTAGCGAGAGCGCAACCGGGCCGTCAACGGCACCCCGAAGTGTGCTTCAGCGCTGTAGCGATGCGGGCTGCACGGGAAGGTTGATTCGACGCTCACCCACGCCGGCCGGCGGGGCTTCCGCATCGGCCGCGAGCAAGCCGCGGATATCGGCCTCATCGAGATCGCTGACCAGCTGGTAGACCACGTCCCCGTTGCGCCAGCTGACCACATTGTAGCCGTGGCTCGCACCCACCTGGGCATTGGGGAGCGTTCCGAAGTCGGCGTCCCCCTGCTTGTCGTCGTAAACGAACAGACCAATGCGTCCGGGGCTGTCCGACGAGGCACTCGAGGCCGAGGCATAGCGGATATAGGCAGCCTGCTTCTGCTGCACGTTTAACAGCCGCGCCCCTTGCGGGACAGCGTTGCGCAGCTGGGGTACCGAGATGCGGTGCTCGAGCTTGCCGCCGAACCACTCTTCGATCTGCTGAGCCGAGAGCTGCTGAACCTCGAGGGGAAATCGCTTTGCGTGGCGGGCAGCGACGTCTTCCAC
>JAYUUC010000703.1:0-2919 GCA_043755105.1 Myxococcales bacterium | reverse complement strand
GCTTCGGGCGACCTGCCTTCGTTCAACGACCCGGTGATGGGCCGAGCCCCTCGCAAGCAGCTGATTCCCGAGCCTGCTCAACCGGGGCTGAGTCAGCAGCTTCAGAATCCCAACTTCTTCGGTGAGTTGATCCCCGTTCCGTTCTCGGCGAAGCCCACCGCAGCGCCCTCTGGCAAGACCTTCCGGGACCGGCTCGAGAAGAACGACGAAGGTTTTCTGAGCGGTCGCAACGGAAGGTTGCAAGCGGCGAGGCTGATTCCCCGCGCGCTGCGCACCGATGGCGATTTCCGCTACGCCCTCGGCCGCGAAACCTACCGAGCCTGGACCCGGGCCGACGCCCATCTGCAGGCCATTCCTCGAGGACAGCTCGCCCAGCAGCTGACAGTCGAGCGGCTGGGCGAGGTCCAGGCGCTGGCCGACGTTCCGGGTGAAGCACCGACCTCGGAGCGGTTCGAACGCGCGGTGCGCCAGCTCGTCCTCCGCCAGTCGCATTCGCCCGGCAGCTTGCGCCGCTTCGAGCCCCTGCCACTCAGTACCCGCAGCCTCACAATCCCTCTGCGAGCCCAGCTCGAACAACGGGGGATGCGACGGTCAGCGACGGGATATCTCTTTTTTCCGCGCCACGACGAGGTGGGTACGAAGCTGGAGGCAGTGCTGGCGCAAACCCGTGCGCAGCTTCGCGACCCCGCCTCCGACCCCTTCGTCGTCGCTGCCCGCTTCGTCCTCGGAATGGCCGCGGTCCGACCCTTCGGCGCCGCCAATGGCCGGACGGCGCGGCTGGTGGGCGACCGGATCCTCGAAGAATATGGCCATGCGCCTCCCGTGCGGCAGTCCTTCGAGGACCTGAACCTGGGCGAGGAAGCGCTCGTCGCCGAGCTGCGCGCGGGAAGCTGGCGAATGCAGGAAGCGATCGAGCCCGTGTCGGATTCGGCCCGGCTGCGCACCGCCAGCCTGCTGTTCGAGCTGTTCGAGCACCCGCCGCTGGCATGGGCGGAGGACCCGGCGCCGGTGCTCCGCGTGGGAGGAATGCCGTTTGCCCTCGGCAAGGATGGTTTTGTCTGCGACGAGGCGGGAAGGCCCTATCTGCTCGACGCCGGCACCCTGGTTCCGCTTGGACAGTGGACCTATTACCTGCTGATGCGCCGGGCCGCGACGGCGGTCGAGGGACGGTCCCAGCTGGAAGCGCTTACCGCCTCCACCCGGGCGGCGTTCGCCCACTGGCGACAGGACCCTGCGCTCGCCTCCAAGGTCACGGTGGCCTCGGACCTTGCGGCGATCGATGACGACAATGCCTTCCGGGTCCGAGTTCCTTTCCGGAACAACGAGCCGTATCTCTCGTTCTTCGACCCGCGCGCCGCGTCACCCGAGCGGCTCTTCGAGGTCAACGCGAAGAGGAACATGCCCGTTGTCCCCTCGACGATGTTGATGTCGAAGTATCTCCAGCTCGATCTCGAACTCTGGCATCTGGGCCAGGCCCTCGCGCGCGCCGATGACGGCCCGGGCAGCGAGCAGGTGAGGGGCTACCGGCAGTCGCTGTTCGAGCTCGCCCGGAGCGCCCTGCTCGAACTGCAGCGGGGAGCGGGGACTCCGCTCACCGAGGCGCGGCCCCATGGCTTCACGCGGCTCGCCGAGGTGCTTCAATACGAGCATTCGCCGCTGCGGTTCTCGTCCTGGGCAGAAGCCCTCGCTGCCGACGGAGATCAATCCTTCACTCTCTGGCGCGGAGACACGCTGCTCGCAGAGACCGTGGGCATTCACGCCGACTCGGTGGTCGGCCATCCCGATGCGCGAAGCCTGGAGGCCGGTCGGAGCGCCCGTCATGGAACCTCGGACCCCTACACGCGCCTGCAGAAGGTCTCGCTCGCCTCGGGCGGCACCGGCTATCAGAGCTACACCAGCGATCTCTCGCTGCTGATTTTCGGCTTTGCAGATTTCACCAACCGTTTTCCGGTGGCGCTCGAAGCCCTTCCCGCTCTGCTTCGGAAGTGGGTCGAAGCCCGGCTGCGCTCGCATCCGACGACGGGTGTGACCCAGCCTGCGCAGCTGCTTCGCTGGGCCTTTCAAAGTGAGACCCCGGTACCGGCAGGGCACCTCGAGGTCACCGGCCTCCAGCCCGAAGTGGTGATGACCGCGCTCACGCTCACGCGCAACCACAAGGCACCGATTCTGACTCCGGAGCAGCAGCAAGTCTTCGAGGAACGGCTCCGCGCGGCCACTCGGAAGACCGTCGATTCCGGGAGCGAACGGACGTTCGTCGAGGTCGAAGACCTGATTGGAGACGCCGGCAGTGCCGAGCTGGCGGAGGTCCTCGACCCGCTGCGGTTTCTGGTCGAGCTGAAGCAGGACCCGGAGACGGGCGCGGTGACGTTGGAGGTGCACCAGCGTGCCTACGGAATTCGGGTCGACAAGCGCTGGGCCATTCCGGGAATCGATGCCGTCGGCGGAGGAATGGAATCAGAGCAGGAGGTTCACGTCGCCCGCTCGCAGCTTCCCAACCGGGTATTCGGACGCTGGACCAGCGCCGAGCTGCAATCCCCAGCGAAGCAGGACCGCTGAGCCCGACCTACAGCGGGATCTCTGCAGTGCCGGCGCTGGCGAGGGTGTAGTCCTCTTCGTCGTTGGTGCCGCCGTCCGGCTTCGACTTCTTCTTCGCCACTTCGGTGGGCGAGCCGGAATTGACGCCTGGCGCGGAGGCAGGAGTCGAGGCGCGGCTGACTCCGATCAGGAACGTGAGCAGCAGCAACAGCAGACCAAGATTCTTCATCGCATCACCTCGGGGACGACAGGAGTCAACCGGGACATTCCACCCCGCAGCACTACTTCTTGAACGCGCGGACGTACTTCACCAGGGAAGCGATTTCCGCCTCGGAGAGCTTCTCCTTGAACGACTTCATCTTGCTGTTGTCGGGAGAGCCCTCG
>JAYUUC010000702.1:0-2920 GCA_043755105.1 Myxococcales bacterium | reverse complement strand
GGCGAGGCAGGCGGCGTAGGCCGCGGAGGCGTCGGCCGCGGCATAGAGCAGGCCCCCCACCGCGGGCCCTACCACCGAGGCCACCGGGCGTAGCGCCGAACCCCATACCACCGCGTTCTCGAAGTGCTCCGGCGGAACGAGGTGGGGAAGCAGAGCCGAGGAGGCCGGCGAGCTGAAGGCGCGCGTGCAGCCGAACAGCACCATCACCGCGTAGATGGGAAGAATTCCTGGCGCCGGCGTTCGCGCGAGAAAGAACAGCGCCGCCATTCCCAGCGATTCCAGCGCGTAGCAGACGAGGAGGATCGCCCGGCGGTCGAAGCGGTCGGCGGCGTGGCCTCCGACGAGGCTCAACGCGAAGAAGGGAAGAAAGCGGGCCAGACCGACCAGGCCGAGGTCGAGCGCCTTTCCGGTGAGCGAGTAGACCTGCCAACCCACCGCCACCGCCTGCATCTGGGTGGCGATGATCCACAGCACCCGCGCCGACTGGTAGGTGCGGAACTGCCGATGCTGAAACGCCTGGGTGGAAGGGAGCGTGGCCACGCCCCTTCAACATCGGGGGGCCACTCCGCTCCGTCAAGAAGCAGCCGTTCTTGGCCCACGGTCCGAAACGACTTTCTTCACGTTCGACAGAGGACAAAGTAGGGGTCGAGCGCCTTCTCCCCTTTGTAGGCGGCTCCGACGCTCACCCCGTTCGGGACCTTGCCAAGGAAGTCGCGGGGGCGGTGAAAGACGAATCTCTGCAGTCCCTGGGTGTTGGGCGCCACCTTCGGCCAATCCGCGGCCACCGTCCGGTCGGGAGTCTGAAAGTAGTCCGCCACGGCCCCCCCGCGCGGCTCCCAGGCAGCGCAGCGATACGATGCGGTGGGGAGCGTGCTCCTCGGCCCGGTCGCGTCGCCCTCAGGGGACTCGCTTCGGCAGGACTTCCACCTTCAGCAAGTAGCTTGCCTTGGCGTCCGAGCTGAGCTCGATCAAATGGTCACCGATTCCCGTCAGGTCGGCCTCCCGGGTGACGAAGCCATGGGTTTGAGCCTCTCCCACGAAGGTGCGGCCGGGAATCGCTTCCCGAATGCGGGCGCGGCAGCGATCTTCGAAGAAGCTGATCACGGTCTCGTCTCCGGCCGCCTTGACCTCATCGAGGTAGAGCGACACCTTCACCGTGGAAGGCTCGAAGAGCTGGATCGCCAGCTGGTTCTGTCCGGGAAGTTTGCCCTCGATGAAGCTCTGGTCGCCGAGAAGACAGCCGGCGATTCGATCGCACACCGGCCACTGGGAATCGCACCGATCCAGCACCCTCCCGGCGGTGAACTGCTCACGCTGGCCGCCACAAGCAGACAGCAGAATCCACATCGGCAGCCAGCGGGCGTGGGCGACAACGTGGCGGTGGTTCGAGAACGGGACTAAAACCATCGCTGCTCCTGGCCCTTGGTCTTCTCGGGCCTGGCAAACGTCGAGGGGGCTTCATGATGCGCGCGTTGCTTTGCTGTTCTATTTTCCTCGCTCTTGCCTGTGGTGGAAAGGAGGTCCTGCCTCAAAAGCCACAATTGCTGCTCGATCGCGATTCGGTCGGCTTCGGGCTCGACTTCGGCTCCGGAACCTTCATCGGCACCCAGCCCCAGGAATCGCTCCAGTTGGAGAACGGCGGTCTCGACCCGCTCCACATCACGTCGGTTGCCCGCACCGGAGACTCCGCCTTCACCGTCGATGGCCCGCCGGAGACGGTGGTCAAGGGTAAGGACCGCACCTTCCTGCGGATCCTCTTCAAGCCCACCCAGGCGCGTGACTACACCGCCACCGTCACCATCGAGTCCGACGCCGAGAACGCGCCCCACAAGGAAGTGAAGCTGACCGGAAAAGGCGTTTCTCCGAGGACCGACGCCGGACCTTAGCGGCGCTTCTTTACCAGCTTCCCGGTGGCCTGTTCGGGGCCGGGAATCCAGCGCTCGGCCCAGGTTCCGATCGAGTCGATCACGCTGCTCAGCGCCTTGCCTTTCTCCGACAGCCGGTACTCGACCTTCACCGGCGGCCCGGGAAAGACGTTGCGCTCGAGAACACCTTCTCGCTCCAGTTCCTTGAGCCGCTGCGAAAGGACTCTCTCGCTGATGGACTCGATCTCCGCGGAGAGCTCTCCAAACCTCTTCGGCGCCTTCATCAGCACCAGGAGGATGAGCCCGGTCCAGCGCTTCCCCAGCAGGGTCACTGCCGCTTCATACCGGGGGCAAATTCTCTCGTCGGCGCTCACCTCTGGAACATATCGACGCCAACAGGGGACCGCCACCGGTGGCGCCACCACTTACTTAATGTAAAAAGCTTGCGGTTCGGCACATGGCGATTTCCAAGGTCCGCGGGCCCTTTTCGCAGTGGAGCGGGACGATCACTCTCGATGACGGCGGGCAAGGACCCCTGGGGCAACGACCGGCTCGCCTTCAGCGTCCGCACCAGCATCAACCGCACCGACTTCGGGCTGAAGTGGAACCAGGCCCTCGAGGCGGGAGGCGTGCTGGTGGCAGAGAAGGTCGACCTCGAGGCCGACGTCTCGGCGGTCCGCGCGGTCGCCAAGGCGGCGTAGCGCTGCGGTGGAAAGACGCTCCGGCTACCGGGTGAACTGGCAGCCCGGAGCGTTCGCAGTGGGCGCCGGGCAGGTGGCGGTCCCGTACGACTTCGGGTAGTCGGTGAAGGCAGTGCGAATGCGGTACGGGGTCGGCTCGTAGCTGTTGCGGTCGACGGCTCCAACAGTGAGGAAGAAGCGGCCTCCGCGGACGAAGCGAGGCTCGAAGCAGAAGCAGCCCGCGGGAAGCGCGGTGACGGTGGTGGTGGTGGGCGTCTCTACCTGCGACCAGAGTGGCTGCGAAGCGCCTCCGTACCAGGCAGCCAGCGGCGCACCGTTGTAAGCGAGGGTGAGCCCCTTGCTCATCGGGACGCA
>JAYUUC010000701.1:0-2922 GCA_043755105.1 Myxococcales bacterium | reverse complement strand
CGTCGACGACTGGAGCCACCGCGATGAATCAGGTTACGACCTCGACCAGGCGGTCGCCGGCAGAGACCGTTCTCGTGCTGCGGTGCTGCTGGCCCACCAGCCTTACAACTTCGAAGAGGCGGTTAAGCAAGGAATCGGGCTCCAGCTCTCGGGCCACACCCACGGGGGGCAGTTCTTTCCCGGCACTGCGCTGATTCCGTTGATCTACCGCTATTCCGCAGGCCTTTATCGTCACGGCGATGGACAGATCTACGTCAGCCGCGGCACCGGCTTCTGGGGGCCCCCGATTCGCATCGGCAGTCCGCCAGAAATCGTGCAGATTACTCTGGTCGCCTGAGCGGTCCGGCAGCGCTCAGGGACTGATCGATTTTTGGGTGACGATCAGCGCACCGTTTTGAACCATCCAGAGGTCATAAGGCGCGACCACGTCGCCACTCTGATTCATGTCGACCGAGCCCGACGCACCTTCATAGTCGATGTCGGTCCCTGCCTCTGCGGCGGTGCGGGCCTCGGCGAAATTTTCAGGACCGACGATTTTTCCCACCGCCGATACCGCCACCATCGCGTCGTGGAGATTGCCCCCCTCCACCTTTCCCGCTGCGCTCATCGCCAGCGCGGCGAGGTAGACCGCGTCGTAGGCATTGGCCGAGAAACTGGCCGAGGTGGGGTCCTGAGCGTAGGCGACGCGGAAGGCGGCCTGAAAGCGCGAGTAGCGCACGCCAATCGGCGTTCCCGGACCGGTGCCTTCGTGAGGGAAATTGAACCGGCTCGCCCCCACTCCGGTGATGAAGGCGGCGTCCTCCAGCGAGTTCGAGAAGAACCAGTAGGTTTGCTTGAACCCGGAAGAGAGCCAGTCGGTCATCACCCGCGCACCCTCGACGGGGTAGGCGATGAGGAGGACGGCCTCCGGATTGGTCTCGAAGACAGGGGTGAGCAACGGCACGTAGCTGGCGGCGTCCTTGGCGTACGCGACCTCGAGAGTGACGTTTCCCCCGATGTCGTGAAAAGCCTTGGCGAAGGCCTGAGCCATCCCCGTTCCGTAGTCGTCGGGCGAGCGGATGATCGCCACCTTGCTGAACCCCTGGGCGCGGGCGCGCTTCGCCAGCAGCTTCGCCTGGAGCGCATCGGACCCGCAGGTTCGGTTCACCCAACCCTGGTCTCCGAGGTGGGTGAGCTGGGTAGCGGTGGCTGAAGGTGACAGCACCGCTACTTGCTCACCCTGGGTGAGTTCGGCGACCGCCAAGGTGATCGCGCTGTCATCGGAGCCGATGATCACCGGCACATGCGCGTTGATCAGCGCCTGGGCGGCGGCCCGGCCCCGCTCGACGTCGGTGCCATCGTCCTTGCTGATCAACGTCAGCTGCGCGCCCAGCACTCCGCCGGCATGGTTGATCTCGCTCACCGCCAGCGCTGCGGCCTCGAGCTGCTCCGAGCCGCTGCTGGCAAGATTGCCGGTGAGCGAGAGCAACGCACCGAGGGGAATGATTTCCCCGGAGCGGCTCTTGTTGCAGCCTGCTCCGCCCACCCCGACGGCCAGCGCCAGGCCTAAGACCGCGTTCCTTCGCATCGAAGCTCCTGCTGCGCCTACGGCGCGAAGTAGACAGTCTCGTAGGTGATGATGTGCTCGGTGTGAGTGAGCGTCGGCTGACCCTTCACCTTCTCGGCGTGAACGACCAGGCTGCGCCCGTTGTAAATCGGGACCCACACTGCGGCGTCCATCAAGGTGCGGAACAGCGGCTTGTAGCCTTCGAGGCGGGCGGCGCGATCTCGATTCGCGAGCAGCGCGGCGGCCTGTTGATCGAGTGCGGGATTGCAGTACTCGGTCCAGTTCCAGCCGCCCGAATTTCCTCCCGCGCTGCACGACAAGATCGGGTTGTAGAAGTCGTCCGGGTCCGGATAGTCCTGCTGCCAGCCCAGCCCACCGGACCAGGTGAGCTCGTTTCGCCCCGCGCCGGCGTCGTCGATGATCGTCCCGCTGGGCAGCGGCTTCACCGTCAGGCGGACCCCGACGTCCGCGAGGTCTGCCTTCATCGAGGCACAGATGGCAGGGTTCGGCTCGATGTCGAGACACTCGATGCTGGTGTTGAACCCGGTGCTCAGCCCCGCCTCGGCGAGCAAGGCACGGGCCTTGGCAGGGTCGAAGACGTAACCGGTGTAATCCTTGTCGTAGCCCGGCATCAGCGGAGGCAAGATCTGATTGGCCACCGTGGCCCGGCCATCGAGCAGCTTCACCAGCTTGTCCTTGTTGATCGCGTAATTGAGCGCCTGGCGGACCTTGACGTTGTCGAGCGGTGCCTTGTGGACGTTGATCGCGACGTAGAAGGTGCTCACGTTCGGCTCTCGCTCGAGCCGGTTGGCCCACGCCGGGTCGGCAAGAAGGCGCTGCCCGTCAGCGCTGTTGGGAGGATCGCCCATCATCTCGATGTTCCCCTGCTCCAGCTGAGCCAGGGCCTGGGAAGGGTCGAGTCCCACCTTCAGGGTCAATCCGTCGAGCAGCGGCAAGCCCTTGTAGAAGTAATTGGGGTTGCGCTCGAACTTGATCTCCTGACCGGCGACCCAGGATTTGAAGAGGAACGGTCCAGTGCCTACCGGCGCGCGGGCGAAGTTGACCCCCGCTTTCTCCACCTCTTCTCGAGGGACGATGAAGGCGAAGTTGAGCGCCAGCTTGTTGAGAAAGGTGACGTCTGCCGAGGCGAGGGTGAACTCCACCGTGTTGGCGTCGATCGCCCGGATGCCCGAGACCGAGGAAGCGGTTCCCGCGGCATAGGCGGTCGCCCCCTGGATGCCGAGGTAGAACCCGGCCCCCGGGCTGCCGGTGGAAGGTTTGATCACCCGGGTGAGGCTGTAGACGACGTCGTCTGCCACCAGCTCGCGACCATTGTGGAACTTGACCCCCTTGCGGAGCTTGAAGGTGTAGACGCG
>JAYUUC010000700.1:0-24142 GCA_043755105.1 Myxococcales bacterium | reverse complement strand
AGCTCCACGGTCTGTTTTCGATGCTCGAGCTGTCGAATCTGCCGCTGTTGAGAGAAGAGCGAAGCGAGGGTCACCCTCTGGTGATTGCCGGCGGCCCGCTCACCTTCTCCAACCCCGCCCCTCTGGAACCCTTCGTGGACTTGATCGTCCAGGGCGAAGCAGAGGAGCTGATTCACCGGGTGCTCGACGAGGCCACACAGCTGACCAAGTCCGAGTTGCTCTCTCGGCTGTCGCGGGTTCCTGGATGCTTCGTGCCCGGGCTCTCGAGTGACTCGACTCGTTTCTTTGTCGCCAAAGCGGCAGATGGGCGCTTGCCGGCCCGGTCGCAAATCGTCACCCCGCACACCGAGCTGAGGTCGATGTTTTTGATCGAGCCCGAGCGGGGCTGCTCCCGAGGCTGCCACTACTGCGTGATGCGGCGCACCACCAACGGGGGAATGCGGACGGTGGCTCCGGAGCGGGTGCTCGAGCTGATCCCTTCCTCCGCACGCCGGGTGGGATTGGTGGGGGCGGCGGTCACCGACCACCCCCGCATCGTCGAGTTGCTCGAGGCCCTGGTCGACGGGGGCAAAGAGGTCGGGGTGTCGTCGCTGCGCGCCGATCGGTTGAACGCCCGGCTGGTGGGGGCGCTGCGGCGTGGAGGGGCCAAGGTCCTCACCGTCGCGTCCGACGGCTCCTCACAGAAGATGAGAGACCTGGTGGACCGGAAGCATTCCGAGCAGCAGATCCTCACTGCTGCGGGGCTGGCCCGCGCGGCGGGAATGGAGCGACTCAAAATCTACAACATGGTGGGGCTGCCCTTCGAGGAGGACGCAGACATCGACGAGCTGATTCGTTTCACTCTCGAGCTCTCTCACATTCTCCCCGTGGTGCTGGGGGTGGCGCCCTTTTCGGCAAAGCGAAACACCCCGCTCGATGGGGCTCCGTTCGCTGGCATCAAGGAAGTGGAGCGAAAGCTGGACCGGCTTCGTCGCGGCCTGCGCGGCCGTGCCGAGCTTCGACCCACCAGCGGGCGCTGGGCGTGGGTCGAGCACGTGGTCGCTCAATCGGGTCCCGAGGCAGGGTTGGCAGCGCTCGACGCCTACCGCGCCGGAGGTTCGTTCGCCGCCTGGCGAAAGGCCTTCGACGAGCGGGGTGTGCGCCCGTTTCAGGCCCGCCGGACCGAAGACGGTCGGCGTCGCGCTACCCAATGGCCCAGCGTCGGTCCGCTGCCGGCGGTGTCGCCCTGAGGTTCGGCGGGCGCGGGTCTCTGCCTTCTGGCCATCCAGGCCGCCAGGGCGAGCAGGGCCAACGCCGTCACCGGCGAGGGGGCGCCGTCACAGCCGCAGCCGGTTTTCTGCTCGCCGGGGAGCGGGAAGACCCGTTCGTCGGCATTGAAGGACTCCGGGGAGGTGAGCGCCATCGCCGCGAGATAGAACAGGGCGCCCTCCCACACGTGAGGCGTCGCGGTTTCCACCGAAAAAGTCACGCGCCCCTCCGGTTGGAGATGCGATTCGAAGCGTTCGCCGAAGTGGAAGGTTCCGTCGGTGGCCACCTCGGCCAGACCGAGCACCGCTTCCCGGGCCTTCGCGCGGGCACCGTCCGGCTTTCCGTAAAGCGCCGCGGGAATGACGGCCTTGCCGAGATACGCGGCGCTCGAGACCTCGCCGCGGAGAAACGGGAGCACCTTCCCGTCGAGGTCCGCCACCCTCTGCGCTTCCAGCCTCGCATCCTGCGGGGGAAGCAATCGGCCCGGCCAGCTCACCCAGCTGGTGACTTCTCCCTCAGGTCCCCCGGCGCCCCGGCGACGGACGCGAAACAGCCCGGTGTCGGGGTCGACGTAATGGGAAAGCGTGGCCTCCTTCACTTCGGCCGCGGCGTCGAGGTAGCGCTGCATCGCCTCGGTGTCTCCGACATAGCGGGCAAGGCGGGCACTGGAGACCAACGCCGGGTAGACGGTCACCGCAGACTGCAGGGTCGAGGTGAGCGAGAAGTCATCGTCCTCGTTCGCAGGGGCGGGCAGGTGGGTGTCGGGCTCGCGCCAGCGCGCCAGCAGCTCTGCGGCCCTCCGGGTCGATGGCCAGAGTTCCTCCGCCAAGGGCCGGCGCTCTTCCTCCGGGAGGTGGGCGAGGTGTTCGACGAGCCCCCACAGGTGGAGCGCGGTGTTGTCGATCTCGAAGCGGATTGGGCCGCCGCGGGTGCCGTCGCCGAAGTAGTTCATCTCCCACACATCGGCGGGAAACTGCTGCTTGCCGCTAATGGGGTCGAACGGGACCTTGGGGGTGAGCAGAGGATCGGCCGTGGTCGGCTCGGCGCGAAGCAGAGTCGCGTACCAGCGGTCGCGCTGGCTGACGAACCCGGTCTGGCCAGCGAGGTCGAGGGCGACACTGATGAAGGCGCCATCGCGGGCCCAGTCGAGGCAGTAGGAGGGCTGTCGGGACACGCTCGCCAGCAGCGCCCCGGTCTTCCGCTCCCGAGCCACGTAAATGTTCACCAGCGCGCGCTGAGCCACGGCGGTGACCCGCTCGCCCAGCTCCGGGGAGGGCATCGGCGCATGGCCCACGGCCGCGAGCGCTGCTTCTTCCGCCGCGGCTTGGAGCGCGTGCGCGCTCTGAGCTTCGACCGCCTCGAGGGCGGCCCGCGCCTCCGCGCGGTTGTTGCCAAAGGCAAAAAACACGCTCGCTTCGGCGATGTCTGCATTGAAAACCAGGCTGGCCTTCAGCGCGCCGTTGGTCTGAGCCGCCGCCACCTGCGAGCCGGAGAGCTCTCCGTCGGACAGGTCTGCGAGCGCGTCCTGCGGCGACCACTGCCAATTCTTCCGCTCCGCCACTCCGGGGAGCGCGTCGGTACAGCGAAGTAAGCCTGCTGCCGCAGGGTCGATCTGGATGTCCGCCCCGGGAAAGCGGGTGGGGAACGCGAGCAGGTTGTCTGCCAGCTCATCGACCCTCTTGCACAGGGGGGTGGCATCGAGGCCGACCTGGAACTGGCTCGGCGCGGGCAGGGTGGTGACCAGTGCGGTCACTCCTGGGGAATAGCTGTGGTCCAAGGCTTCGACGAACGACTGCACCTGTTCGGCGCTGGGGTGAGCCGACCGCATCAGCGTCTCGACCGGGCCATAGGCGAGGTCCCGGGGGCGGTCGAGGTACTCGGGAATCGAGCGCACCGTGCCGAAGTCGCCGGGGTGGAAGTGCAAGATCGCCCTGCTCGCCTGGTCCCACACCGCGAGGAAGTCGTTGTTGGCGTCGAGGAGCCAGTCCGCGACCGGCAGCTCGGGCAGATTCGAGAGGGTGGGCGAGAGATTCTCGTACACCAGCAAGTCGAGCCCGATGACCGGTGAAAGAGGGTGGCGCTCCACCCTCACCTGCCGACGAAGCACGTCCTGCTCCGGCGCGACGATGTCGGTGAGCTCGACCGAGAGCGCCAGCGCCGCGCTCTCGAACCGGGTCACCGGCACCGGAGAGTAGCTCTGAGAATAGCTCTGGGTGCGGGTCCACCCGGCGTCGCGCAACCACACCACGCCGGTGCCCTGCGCGGTGGTCACCCGGAAGCCGAGGTAAGAGCCCATTCCATCCAGCGCGCTCAGGTGCGGCTGCGCCCGTGCGTCCGGAGCGTTGGAGGTGACATAGGCGAGCTGGTCGTACTGGCTGGGGCCCGGCCAGCTGAGCACGCTGAGGTCGCCTTCCTGCGACACCCCCACGGTGAGGCCGCCGTGCCCACCGACGGCATTGATGTTGGAGACGCCAAAGGTCTGCTCGAACTGATTGAAGGCCGCGGCGGGCGCCGGGCGCAGGGCGACGAGGACGAGCCAGGCCGGAAGAAGGCGAAGCAGGAGAGTCGGGCGGAGCAGAGGGCGTGGCATCTGGCAAAACCTCGCGACGAGACCTGGGAACCCCGGCTTCGAGAAAGGGTGCTGCACCCTAGCGAGATTCGTTTCCAGGGTCAGGCCGAAGGGGTGCGCCTGACCTTGAGGCGCTGCGGGTCCTGAAAGCGAAAGGACGAAGCGCGCCGTCGGCATCGAACCGGAAGCGGGCTGCCCCGGTGACCGCCGCCAGCAGCTGGCGCACCGGCACCAGGGCGCCGACGGTGGTGTAGCTCGCGGTCCCGGTTCGGGTTCGGGTGCTCTTGAGCGAGAACTGCTTGGCGTGAGCGAGAAACCACTCCCGGGACTCGCCCACCGGAAGGACGTGGACCTCCCGCTGCTCGAGGAACACGTAGAGGATGAGATCGGCGGTGCTGTAGAGAAAACAGCCCGGGGTGTTCTTCTCGAGGTTGGAAATCAGCTCGAGAAAGTAGTTGCCGGTGCGGCCTTGCCGGTCGCCTTTCACCTCCACCCCGGCCACCGGCAGCGAAGGGCGTTCCCAGAGCAGGTCGACGCCGCGGTGCTGAAAGCGGGGGTCGTGCTGGACGTCGTGGACGCGGCTCCCGGGGGTGGCGAATTCCAGGTAGACGAGGGCGAGGCTGACCGCGCGGTCGGCGGCGCCCTGCACCCCCCTCATGCTGTAGGCCCGGGTCAAAGGACGTACAACTCAGCGCGAAGCGGGCGTTGCGCGGCGGAGTTCGACACCGGTGGCGACCAGTTGCACCTCGCGGGCCTGACCGGACGCGTCGTGAGGGACGATCGCCCCTTCCGACTCGTAGTGCTTGGCCTTGGCGGGTGAGAGCTCGGCGACCTTCACCTCGCCCTCCACGGTGGCGAAGGCCCCGGCGGAATCGAGGGGGACGAAGAAGCCGTAGTCCTTGAAGGTCACCCGCACTCCCGGGCCCTTGTCGAGGGAAGCGAGCTCCATCCAGCAGCCCTTCCGGTCACAGGCCTTGCGGACCTTGCCCTCGACGCTGACCGTCTTTCCTTCGTGCTGCTGGGGTGCCTGGAGCAGGTCCACCAGGGCCACCTTGGGCGCACCCTTGAGCTTCTCTCCGCGGGTGATGACCGGGGCCTCTTGGGTGGAGGGCAGGGCCGGAACCGCAGCCAGCAGCAAACAGGTGGGCAGGAGCGCGTGGAGCATTCACCGCTCGTAGCGCAGGCGCAGGCCGCCGTTCAAGTAGTATGGGCTCTGTGCACATGGTCTGGCCTTCGCGAAACCGGTCCTTTGGGGCCCTCGACACCCTCGGGGTAGTAGGCCTTCTTGGCCTGCTCGTGGCCCGGTTCATTCCGGTGGCCCGCTGGGTTCCGTTCTGGGGCTGCTCCTTTCGCAAGGCCACCGGCTACCCCTGTCCGGGGTGCGGGCTGACCCGCGTCGCCGACCGGGTGGCCCATGGAAACCTTGCAGGCGCCTGGGAAGCCAACCCCCTGGGCACCGTGGCGGCACTGCTGTTCGCGCTGGCTGCGGGGGCGATGGTCCTGCACCTCGCTCTCGGCGTTCCCTGGCCTCAGGTGTCGCTGAAGCCGCGACAGCGCGCCTGGGCGGTGGCGGTGCTGGTGGGGCTCGGGGCGGTCAACTACGGGTTCGTGATTCTCCATACCCGCTTCCCCGGGCGCTTCTGACGATGGCGGTCGGGGGAGCGCTGCTGCTGGCCTATCTGGCCGGGTCGATTCCCTTCGGGGTGGTGCTTTCCCGCTGGCTCACCGGGGAGGATGTCCGGCACCACGGCAGCGGGAACATCGGCGCCACCAACGTCGCCCGCCTGGGGGGCCTGAAGCTGGGTGCGGGGGTGTTGCTGCTCGACGCCGCCAAGGGGGCGCTGCCGGTTTTGGGGGTGCAAAGGCTGTTTCCGGACGCACCGTGGATCCACGCCGGCGCGGGGTTGTGCGCCTTTCTCGGCCACGTTTTTCCGGTGTGGCTTCGCTTCAAGGGAGGCAAGGGGGTAGCGACGTTCACCGGGGTGGTGTCGGTGCTGGCGCCCCTGTGCGCACTCGTTGGCGCCGCGGTCTACGGGGTCGTGTTCGCGGTCAGCCGGGTGAGCTCGTTGAGCTCGCTGCTCGCGGCCGCGGTGGGAGCGGGCAGCGCGTGGCTGTTTCCGGTCGCCGGCGAGGTGCGAGCGTTGCTGCTGCTGTTGCTCGCGCTGATGCTGTGGACGCACCGGGAAAATCTGGGAAGGCTGCGTCGAGGCACCGAGTCGAAGCTCTGAAACTCTCTCATTCCGCGGGAGGCGGGTGCGAGGTGTAGCGGGCCGGGTACTCGAGCAGCTCGCATTCGATCGGCCCGTTCCAGAGCTCGCGTCGGCCGGACGGGCGGGCGTGAAACGCGCTCTCGAAGGCCTTGTTTCCCGAGAGCACTGCCATGCGCCAGCCGTGGTAGGTGCCGAGGTGCTCGCCGAGCTTGAAGTAGAAGCTCTTCATTCCCTTCTGACCGCCGGCGGTGAGCCGATCTCCATAGGGAGGATTGGTGACCAGCAGGCCCGAGGGACCGGGAGGGGCAAGGGTGGTGGCGTCGTCGAGGGTGACGATGACCTCGCGGCTCAACTGGCGGCGGCGACGTTGCGGGTGGCGGCCTCGAAAGCCTCCTCGTCCTTGTCACAGCCCGAGATGGGGTGGGCGATCGGCCGCTGCGCCTTCACCGCGTCGGACTTGAGGTCGAGGAGCATCCCGCTGGCCTCTTCGCCGAGGTGGGGCCAGCGCTCGACCCCGAACTTCCGCCAGGCGCCGGGAGCCCGGTTGCCGGCGATCATCCCCGCCTCGACCAGCAAGGTGCCCGAGCCGCACATCGGGTCGAACAGCGGCTCGGTGCCGACGTAGCCGACGGCGGCGAGCATCGCGGCGGCGAGGTTTTCCTTCAGCGGTGCGACGGTCGGACGGACGCGGTAGCCACGGCGGTGGAGCGGCTCTCCACAGAGGTCGAGCGAGAGCGAAAGTTGATTGCGAACGAGGTGAGCGACGATGCGGACGTCGGGGTCCTTGGTGTCGACGTCGGGCCGAGCGCCGAGCTTGTCGCGAAGGCGGTCGACGATCGCGTCCTTCACCTTGAGCGAGACGAACCCGGAGTGGTCGTGCTCCGAGTCCTTCAACGTGGAGTCGACCGCAAAGGTGGAATCGGCGGTGAGGTGCTCTTCCCAGGGGACTCCGGCCACCGCGTCGTAGAGGCCCTGGGCGCCGATCGCTTCGCCTTCACCGAGAGGGTAGAGAACTCGCATCGCGATGCGGGTCCAGATGCAGATGCGCAGCGCCTCGAGGAGGTTGGCGGAGAAGCGGACCCCGCCCCGGCCCTGGCGGACCTTCTTGGCTCCCAGGGCCTCGAGTTCGGCAGCGAGCAGCGCCTCGGTGCCGCGGGCGGCGGTGGCAAACAGGGGAAGTCGTTCAGCCATGAAGAGTCTCGCGTGGGGAGAAAGAGGCTGCTCTAGCGGAAGCGAGAGAACATCGCCAGAGAGGGGGCCCGCACCACAGAGGGCCATCGGTCAGGCGCATTCAGACCCTGTCGGGGTACCGGCTCGGCTGCGACCTCGGCGCGCCCTTCGATGAGAAGATCGAGCGTGGAAGTGGGTGGCGCGGTCACGGCGTGTGCTTCTTCGCGGCAGATCGGCAGCGGTCGGAGCAGTACTTCACCTGTTCCCAGTCACGCTCCCACTTCTTGCGCCAGGTGAAGGGCCTCCCGCACGCAGTGCAGATCTTGCTGGCCCGCTGCGAGGGGGGGCGGCCCCCGCCAGGAGGATTGGATCGGTCAGCCATCCGTTCTTCAAGCAGTGACGCAGGCCTCGGCTATGCGTTGTGACAGGTGGGCGCGGCGGAGCTCGTAGGATCGAAAGGTCCACACCCCGACGAAAATTCCCGCGCCGACGGTGATTCCGCCCAGCTTGCCCTGGCCCATCATGGCGGCGACGGGGCCTGGGCAGGACTGGGTGAGCGCCCAGCCCAGGCCAAACATTGCGCTGCCGAGGACGTGGCGGCCCTGGGGCGTGGTCCGCTCCCAGGTGATGGGCTCGCCGCTGGACACCGCCCGGACCCCTCGAAGCCGGAGCAGCCAGATGCCGGCGGAGGAGACCGCAATCGCGCTCCCCATCAGCAGAAAAACGTCGGGCTCTTTCAGCAGCAACATCGCTTGAATCACCCGCGGATCGGTCACTTGCGCCCAGCTGAGCACGACGCCGAAGAGCAATCCGATGGCGGCACCTCCGAGGTTGTTCCTCATCGGCCCTCTCCCGCCCAGGCGCGCAGCAGCAGCGAGACGGCCACCGCGGTGCCGAAGAAGGTGCCCGCAGAGACGAAGCTCGACGGAGAGCCCATGCCGATCCCACACAGCCCGTGGCCGGAGGTACAGCCGCCCGCCATTCTCGCTCCAAAGCCAATCATTGCGCCGGCGCTGGCGAGCAGTCCGTAAAGGGCCCAGGGCGCGAGCGGAAAGACGAACGAAGGGTCTCCGCCGATCGCTCCGCCGGCCATGAGGGCGAACAGCGTGCCGCCGAGGACCGTGCCGAGCGAGAGCCAGGCCCTGAATCCCGGCGGGGTGCGGGCACGCAGCGAATCGGCGGCGTCGATGTAACCGCCCAGGGCCCCGAGAGGTCGATTGGCCCAGAGGCGAACCGCGATGATCAAGCAACCAATCGCGGGTCCCGCCAGGTACCAGGGAAGTCGAGCCGAGAGGTTCATGCCTGAGATTGTGCGTCAGAGAACGGGTGTGAGCCAAACCGACGTCACCCGGGCGGCCAGGCCCCGAAGTTGCGTCGCCTGCTCCGGGAACTTGTCCGGAGCCATCGCTGCGAGCGTTGACACCTGCTGCTCGAGCGCCGTCCGGAGATCGCCCGTGGTTTCTGCGAGAATCAATCCCGCGACCCGGTCCGGATGCGCGCGCTGGTATTCGAGGGCCACCAGGCCTCCGAATGAATGACCGAGCAGCACGAGGTGTTCCGCGCCCAGATGCTGTCGAAGCTTCTCGATGTCATCGACCGTGTTGGCAATCCCCAGTTGCTCCGCTTGGGCTGGGCAGGATCGCCCACAGCCTCGCTGGTCCAGGTAAATCATCCGGAGGCGAGGCTCGAGCTGGGCTCCCACCGCGCGTTCGAAGGCGTACGAATTGTAGCCCGGGCCCCCGTGCAAGAAGAGCACAACGGGCGCCGATCGCTTGCCCTGGGCCTTGTACCAGACCGAGACGCCTTCCCCGACAGCGAGGCGGTCTCCGTCAATTGCCCCCGCTCCGCCTTTGCCCGTGGTGCCATACGGGGCGGAACCTGACCTGCTGCTCGAGGCAGCGAGAGGCAGTGGCGAAGTCCTGCAGCCCAGAAGCAGGGTCAAACCGACCAGGCTCGCCGCTCGCATGCCAATCTTCACGTCGGTTCCGGTTTCAAGGGAAGGGCTCTGAAGTGGCTTCGAGATAGGAATGGCGGCGGTGATGTCGTTAGCGCTGCCTTTGGAGAACTGCACTTACATCGCCCCCGCTCCCGGCATTTCGCCCACCGGGCGCAGCAGCACCTCTCGCGGCTTGGCTCCGTCGGCGGCGCTGACCACTCCGTCGCGCTCCATCCGTTCGATCATTCTCGCGGCGCGGTTGTAGCCGATGCGCATCTTCCGCTGGAGCATCGAGATCGACACCGAGCGCATCTCGCTCACCGTGGCCAGTGCCTGGTCGTAGAGCTCGTCGGAGAGCTCGTCTTCCTCGCCGGCTCCCTCCGAGTCCTCCTCGCGGACCTTGAGGATAGACTCGTCGTAGACAGGCTTGCCCTGCGCCTTGAGGTGATCGACTGCGCGCTTGATCTCTTCTTCCGAGACATAGGCCCCATGCACGCGCTGCAGGTGGGTGCTGGTGGGGGGTTGAATCAACATGTCGCCCATGCCGAGCAGCGCCTCGGCGCCGACCGTCCCGAGAATGGTCATCGAGTCCGGCTTCGAGCGAAGCATGAAGCTGATGCGGGTGGGGAAGTTGGCCTTGATCACCCCGGTGATCACGTCGGTGGACGGGCGCTGGGTCGCCACCATCAGGTGGATACCGGCGGCGCGAGCCATCTTGGCGAGGCGGGCGATGTAGGTCTCGACCTCGCGTGACGCGACCATCATCAGGTCTGCCAGTTCGTCGATGATCACCACGATGTAAGGCAGCTTCTGCAGCTCTTTCTGCTTCTCTTCCGCGGCCTTGATTGCCGGGGCAGTCAACTCTGCCGCCGCAGCGCTGAGCGCCGCGCTCTCTTCATCCGAGAGCGCATCGGGGTCGACGCGAATCTCCGCCGCCGCCAGCTCCGGATCAACCGGCTGCCCTACCGCTTCGCGCGGTTCCTCGTTCTCGGCGTTGGGCGAGGCGACTCCCATCGCGGGCACTGCCCGCTTCCGCTCGAGCGCCTCTTCCTCGGTCTCGCCTTCGCCCACATCGACGATCAGCATCTTCCGGCCCGCGGTTGCAGCCGGCGCCTTCTTCGGAGGCGTCTTTCGCCCCTCTTCCTGCAGCGTCTCGACGTACTTGTTGAACCCGGTGATGTTGCGCACCCCGGCTTCGGAGAGCAGGTGGTAGCGGCGCTCCATCTCTTCTACCGCCCAGCGCAACGCCAGGGCGGCCTTCTTCGGGTCGGTGACCACCGGCAAGAGCAGGTGGGGAATCCCCTCGTAGACCGAGAGCTCGAGCATCTTCGGGTCCACCATGATGAAGCGGACCTCCTCGGGCGTGCTCTTGAGCAGAATCGACATGATCATCGAGTTCACCGCTACCGACTTGCCCGAGCCGGTGGTGCCGGCGATGAGCAGGTGCGGGGCCTTGGCGAGATCGAAGACGTAGGGCATGCCTTCGATGTCCTTGCCCACGCACATCGTCAGCCGCGAGGCCGACTTGGTGAAAGCGTCCTGCTCGGCGATCTCCTTCAGGTAGACGGTCTCGCGGTCTCGGTTGGGGACCTCAATGCCCACCACTCCCTTACCGGGAATGGGGGCGACGATGCGGACCCGCATCGCTTCCATCGCCATCGCGAGGTCGTCGGCGAGCGAGGCGATCTTCGAGACCTTGATTCCCGGTCCGGGGAGGAACTCGTACATCGTCACCACCGGTCCGGGACGAATCTCCACCACTTCGCCATCGATGCCAAAGTCGGCCAGCTTCGCCCGCAGCTTCTCGGCGGTGCTGAGGAAGGCCTCCTTGTCGAGCGCGCTGCGCTGTCGCGGCGGCGACTCGAGCACGTCGATTGGGGGCACGTTGAAGCTCTTCCGGTCGCCCACGAAATGGAACTGCTCCTGGTCTTTCTTCTTGGTGGGCTGGGGCGGCGCCTTGGGCTCGACGATCAGCGGCATTCGCGCCGCCAATGTGGAAGGAGGCGCCAGTGCCAATGCCTGGGACGGCGGGGGAGCGGTCGAAGCGGCCTCGGATTCCAGCGAGGCGGCAGGTGCGATCGCGCTCACCGGCGTTGCCGGAGAGGCGACGATCTGCGGAACCTTTCGCTCTCGCTTCTTTCCATCTCGTGCGCCTTCGAGATTCGCAGGCTCGCCCGCAGGGACGAGTGGCTTTTGCGGCAGCAACGCCGACACCCAGGCGGGATCTGCGCCGGCAGCGGGACGGGGATTCGAAGGCGGCGGGGGCAACAACACCTGGGGGGGCGGGGAGCGCTTGGCCGCAGCCGCTTCCTTCTTCCGGGCAGCGGCTTCCTCTGCTTCGCGGCTGAGTCGGAACGCCTCTTCTGCCATCGCGTCGGCTTCAGCGGCCTCGCGCTCGGCCTCGTTGAGCTGTTCTTCGTCCTCCTCAAGCTGAGCGAGAAACGCCGCTTCCTCTTCGCGTGCCTTTGCGGACTCTGCGCGTCGTACGGCGAAGGCTTCCTTCTGAGCCGCGAAGAATGCCATCGCCCATATCTCGGCGTGGTGGCCGGCGACCTTTATCCAGCTCCAGGCCACGGTGCACAGCTTGAGGAAGGCGAACTGGGTTCCGACGATCAGCGCGGCAGCACAGATCGCGCTCACCAGCACCACGGTCCCCACCACCGAGAATAGTCCGGTGAGCATCCCGCTCAGACCCTGGCCAATCACTCCCCCCGGCGGGTGGCTCCAGCCCGCAGTCCCGGCGAAGAGCAGCTGGGCCAGCACCGCGCCTGAGATCGAGAGCAAGGCCAGGCAGACCAGCTGCGGCCAGCGGCGCCGCACCGGTTCGCCGACGAAGATCGAGCCTGCCAGGTACAGACCGGAGAGCGGCAGGACGTAGGCGCAGAGGCCGAGCAGCCCACGAAGGCCCTCGGCGATCGCGTGGCCCACGGGACCGATGGCGTTGTGGAAGCCGGGGCCGACCCGGTCTTTCGGGGTGAAGGTAGCGACCGAGAGCAGCGCCAGCACGGAGGCTGCCAGCACTGCCACACCGATGATCGCCCGTCTGCCTGCTCCGCCGGTCTTCAACTTCTGATCGGTCAAGGCCTGCCGCCGGGTGGCAATTGCCTGCCGGGAAAGTACTGATCTGTCCGTCTTGGCGCGCCGAGCGGCCATGCGTCCCACCTCGTCCTGCCCCGTAGCAGGCTGTAGCCACAGGAGACGACCGAGTGTAGGAGTGGAGGTCCACCGGTCAATTTTCTGGCGGACCTGCGACAGCGCATGCTTCTGACGAAACGCTGTAAAAATCGCGCTTTGGCTCTGCGTCTGAGGTAGCTTTCCGCTGCTTTCGTAGAAGGAGCCGTGGCTTCATGGACGTGCGCTGCGAGCGGTGCAAGACCGAATACGAGTTCGACGACGCCCGGATCAGCGAGGCGGGCGTCACCGTCAAGTGCACCACCTGCGGGCACGTGTTCAAGGTGAAGAAGAAGTCGGCCCCCGGGGCCAGCATTCCGGTTCACCCCGGCGAGGACCCGATTGCCGATAGCCCGACGCTCGAGGTGCCAAGGGCCTCGGCGCCACAGCGCGAGTGGAAAGTGCGGCAGTCGACCGGAAACCTTTTCACTTTCAAGGAACTGACCACGTTGCAGAAGTGGATCGTTGAGCGGAAGGTCACCCGGGATGACGAGATCAGTCTGACCGGCGAGAGCTGGAAGCGGCTGGGCAACATCGCCGAGCTGGCGAGCTTTTTCCAGGTGGTGGACGAGGCGCAGAAAGGCAGCCAGCTGGCGGCGCTGCAGAGCCAGGCCTACCTCGGGCTGGGCGCGACGGGACTGAGCCCGCCCGCGGGGTACGCGATGCCCACGGTCCCCGCAAACCCTGGCGAAGATCGGGCGGACGTTCAATACCCGGTGCCGGCCGTTCGCCCCCCCACGACCGAGGTCCCCGAGCTTCCTCCCGAGCCGCGGACGCTGGTGCCCGCGGTGATGGCTCCGTCCGCGCCGTTGGTTTTGTCACCGGTGCGCGAGCCTGAACCAGTTCCCCGCCCCGAAACTGTCGGGAACGCTCACCGGGGCGGACCGTCGTCGATGGGCGTGGGACTCCGGCAACCGGTGAACGAGCCGGCTTTTGCCCGGGAAGCTCGGCCGCTGGTGGGAAGCGCCGACGAGGACCACGACGACGATCTGGCCGCCGCCGCGTTTCAACGCCAGAGCCGAGGAGGGCGCTGGGTGGTCGCCCTGCTGTTCCTCGCGGGTCTGGGGGCTGCCGGGTACTTTGGTTATTTTCAATATTTTTTGAGCCCGGGGGAGCGCTCGGAGGCATCACTGCCGGCTGCCGAGCCAGGGGTGACTGCGACGGGAATGCCTGGATCCGCAGGCTTACCGCAAGTGCCGGGAGCCCCCGCCGCGCCGGGCCCCACGGGAGCTGCTGCCCCTCCGTCGGCCGGAGCCACTGCCGCGGGGGGGACCCGGGGAACGCCTTCGCCGGCGACGGTGCCCGGGGCTGCTGCGACGCTCGGCTTGCCCGCGACGACCGCGACGACTGGCGTGGCTGCGCCCTCCGGCGCAGTGGCAGCGCCTGGCTCAGCAACTCCCACGGTTTCACCGCCGATCGGTTTACCGGGGGCTCCCGCTACGACAGCGTTGCCCGGTGCTTCGGCGGCTGGGGCGGTTGCTGGAACGACCTCGGGGAGGCTCTCGCCGGAAGGGTCGCCAAACGGGTCGACGAAGCCGGTGCCCGGCAATGCGACCTCAGCCAAGTCGCCCGGCGCTCCTTCGGAGAAGACCCCTGCCCACCCGGGCTCTGGCGCCGAGGCCAAGCCGACCCGCGACTTCGATTCCTACATGGCTCAAGGAGACCGGCTGCGGGAACGGGAGAAGGCCACCGCGGCTCTGGACGCGTACGACAAGGCGATCGAGCTTCACGACGATCGCGCCGAACCCTACGCAGGCAAGGGGCTGGCCCACTTCGACCTCACCCAGTATCCGCAGGCAGAAACGTCGTTCAAGCGCGCGCTCGAGCTCAACCCGCGGTATGGGGTAGCGATCATCGGCCTGGCCGAGACGTACCGGGCCCAGGACAAGAAGACGGAAGCGATCAGCTTTTACGAAAAATACCTCGAGGCGCTGCCCAACGGGCCTGAAGCCAGCGTGGCCAGGTCGGCGATCGAAAAACTGAATCAGTAGGAGACACACCCCCCATGTCTGATGTGGCTCGGCCGACGACCCAGGAAGAGGAATACTTCGCCCGCGAAGAGATCGAAAAGAAGCGGAAGCTCGCGTTCAAGCAGCACTCGGAGATCGAGGCGCTCGAGCGCGACGCGCGGAAGAAGCTGCACTACCTCAAGTGTCCGAAGTGCGGGATGGACCTGCATACCCTCAACCAGGGCTCGGTCGAGGTGGACACCTGCTTCAATTGCAACGGCGTCTGGCTGGACGCGGGCGAGCTCGAGCAGCTCCTCAAGGGCAAGGACGAAGCCCACAGCGGCACGGTGATGCGCGCGGTGATGCGCATCTTCTCCAAGAATGTCTGAACGTCGATGTCCCTGACCCTCGATGACGTGCGCCGGGTGGCGGCCCTGGCCCGGTTCACGCTCAGCCCAGAGGAGGAACAGCGCTACCTCGGCCAGCTCTCGGCGATTCTCGAGGCGGTCGCCGAGCTCGAGGCACTGGACACCTCGGGGGTGGTGCCCACCTCGCATGCCACTCTGGGCGAGGTGTTGATGCGGGAAGACCTGGCCCAGCTCTCGACCGTCTCGACGAAGGTGTTGCAGGCCGCTCCCGCCCGGGTCGGAACGCACTTCTCCGTTCCCAAGATTCTCGACTGAACGCTCCGATGGCGCTTACCGACCTCAGCCTGATGGAGCTGTCTGCGCAGCTCGCCTCCGGAATGGCGAGCTCGGTGGAGGCCACCCGCGCCTGCCTGTCCCGCATCGGGGCGGTCGATGGGCAGGTGAAGGCGTTCCTGCATGTCGATGCGACAGGAGCTCTGGCGGCGGCGGAGGCTTCCGATGCGCGGCGCCGCCAGGGTCGGCCGCTGGGTCCGCTCGACGGCGTGCCGGTGGCGCTGAAGGACAACTTCCTCACCGAAGGGCTGCCCACCACCTGTGGCTCGAAGATCCTGGAAGGGTTCATCGCCCCGTACGACGGCACGGTGGTGCGGCTGCTCAAGGAGGCGGGGCTTCCGCTGCTGGGCAAGCTCAATCAGGACGAGTTCGCGATGGGCTCGTCCACCGAGTCGAGCGCGTTCTTTCCCACCCACAATCCCTGGGACCTGAGCCGCACCCCGGGCGGTTCTTCAGGGGGCTCGGCGGCAGCGGTGGCGGCGCGCGAGGCTTTCGGAACACTCGGCACCGACACCGGGGGGTCGATTCGACAGCCCGCGGCGCTCACCAACATCGTGGGGCTGAAGCCGACCTACGGCCGGGTGTCTCGCTTTGGAGTGATTGCCTTTGCCAGCTCGCTCGACCAGGTCGGCCCGCTCACCCGTACCGTGGCCGACGCCGCCGCGCTGTTGCAGCTGCTCGCGGTGCACGACCCGAAGGATTCGACCTCGTCACCGCGGCCGGCGGAGGAATACCTGGCGGGGCTCGAGGGAGGCGTGAAGGGGCTGAAGATTGGCCTTCCGAAGGAATACTTCCTCGAGGGGATCGACTCCGAGGTCGGCGCAGCGGTGATGGCGGCAGCGAAGCAGCTGGAGTCGCTCGGGGCCACGCTGGTGGAGATGTCGCTCCCTCACACCCGCTTTGCGCTCGCCACCTACTATTTGATCGCGACCGCCGAAGCCTCTTCCAACCTTGCCCGCTATGACGGCATTCGCTTCGGCCGCCGACCCAAAGAGGTGCGCGGCCTGAAGGAGCTCTACGCCCAGACCCGCTCCGAGGGCTTTGGCGCCGAGGTGAAGCGGCGAATCATGCTCGGGACGTATGCGCTCTCGGCCGGCTATTACGACGCTTATTATTTGAAGGCCCAGAAGGTGCGGACGTTGATCCGCCAGGACTTCGAGCAGGCGTTTGCCGCGGTGGACCTGGTGCTCTCGCCCACCTCGCCGGTGCCGGCATTCAAGCTCGGCGCCAAGGTCGATGACCCGCTGGCGATGTACCTGATGGACGTGTTCACCCTGCCCGCCAATCTCGCGGGGCTTCCGGGGGTATCGATTCCCTGCGGCTTCACCCGCGAGGCGTTGCCGATCGGTCTGCAGCTGCTGGGGCGGCCCTTCGCCGAGGCGACGCTGCTGCGGGCAGCGCGGGCCTTCGAGCGCGAGCACGACTACTTCCGGCGTCAGCCGACCTTGCAGGGGTAACCACGGGCGATGGGACTGAGCGATTTCCAGCCGGTGATTGGCCTCGAGGTACACGGCCAGCTGCTCACCCGATCGAAGATCTTCTGCGCCTGTTCGACAGCCTTTGGCGCCGAGCCCAACCAAAACACCTGCGAGGTATGTCTAGGATTGCCGGGAGTGCTCCCGGTGCTCAACCGCGAAGTGGTGGCGATGGCCATTCGCACCGGGCTGGCACTCGGGTGCACCATCGCCCCCACCAGCGTGTGGTCGAGGAAGGGATATTTCTACCCGGACCTTCCCAAGGGCTATCAGATCACCCAGTTCGACCAGCCGATCTGCCAGCACGGCCAGCTGGTGTTTGACACCGCCGCGGGCGAGAAGCAGGTCCGCATCCTTCGCATTCACATGGAAGAAGACGCGGGCAAGAACGTCCACGACCCCGCGGGAGGCCAATCGCTGGTGGACCTCAATCGGGCGGGGGTGCCGCTGCTGGAGATAGTGAGCGAGCCCGACCTTCGCAGCGCCGAAGACGCCGCGGACTACCTGCGCGCGCTGCGCGATGTGCTCGTCTATGTCGGGGTCAACGACGGCAACCTCGAGGAGGGTTCTTTTCGCTGTGACGCCAACGTCTCGGTGATGCGCAAGGGGGCTACCCTGCTGGGGACCCGCGCCGAGCTGAAGAACATCAATTCCTTCCGCTACGTGCGCCAGGCGATCGACTTCGAGATTGCCCGGCAGGTGGAGTTGATCGAAGCCGGGGGCAAGGTGGTCCAGGAGACCCGGCTGTGGGACCCGGCGCGGGGTGAGACCCGGTCGATGCGCTCGAAGGAAGAGGCGCACGACTACCGCTACTTCCCCGAGCCAGACCTCGAACCGGTGAAGGTGACGGAGGAACAGATCGAGCAGGCCCGCTCGCTTCTTCCCGAGCTTCCCCGGGCCAGGCTGGCGCGCTTTGAAAGTCAGTACGGGCTGTCCCCGGCAGACGCACGGACGCTCACCGCCGAGCGGCCTTTCGCCGACTATTTCGAGCGCTGCGCGGCCCTCACCCCTGACGCACGGAAGCTGGCGAACCTGTTTCTCGGCGAACTGCTCCGACTGTTGAAGGAGAGCGCGCTGGGACTGGCGTCGCTGAAATTTTCACCCGAGCAGCTGGCCGCGTTGCTCTCGTCGGTGGACCGGGGCGAGGTCTCGGCCAACGCCGCCAAGGAAGTGTTCAGCGAGATGTTCCGCACCGGGGGCGAGCCCTCGGCGATCATCGCCGCGCGTGGGCTCGGCCAGGTGTCGGACAGCGGCGCAGTGGAAGCGGTGGTCGACGAGGTGCTGGCGAAAAACGCCGGCGAGGTGGAGAAGTACCGGGCAGGCAAGAAGCAGGTGCTCGGATTCCTGGTAGGTCAGGTGATGCGGTCGATGAAGGGCAAGGGCAATCCCGCCCTGGTCAATGCGGCGTTGAAGAGCAAGCTGGGCGACTAGCGAAGGCGACATCCATGAGCAATGCGATCAAGTTCGGGCCTTTGTGGAACCGTACCGAGTTCGACCCGACGGGCAGGGTGATCAAGTACCGATTGCGGTCGATCGCCCGCTACGACGACGTCAAGCAGCTGCGGGTCCGGGAGTTCATCACCCGCACCGAGGAAGAGCAGCTGCTCAACATGCACCCCGAGGTGCAGAAGGACCGCCGCCCCGCAGAGCTGTGGGTGGACCTGAAGGACGGCAACAGCGTTCGCGCCGGAGAAATGGAGCAGGCGGGGTTGATGCTTGCGTCCATCTCCGAGGCCGCCCAGCAGATCGGCGTGTCGATCATCTCGGAGCGCAGCACGCTGGCGATAGCGTCCGGTGTCGGCGGACCCCGAGATGCATGAGGGGCGCGGGCTCTATCGATAGCGAAGGCGCTTTGTTAAGCCATCGCCATGTCAGAGCTTCCCGATGCGGCTCAGCGCCAGCCGGTGTTGCCCGCAACTCTCGTGACGGCGGGTGAAAGCGACCCTGCCGCGACCGAGGCGCGTTCCCAGCTCAAGTTCCTGCTGCAGCTGGCCTATTCCGGAGAACTGGCGGCCACGAGGGCTTACCTCGGACACCGTTACTCCTTGAAAGATGCGGTGGAGCGAGCAGAGGTGGGAAAGATTGCTCGTGAGAAATGGGATCTGCCGCCGCCCCGAGAGGACATTCGCATCGCCTTCGAACAATTTAACCAAGGCCATGAACAGAGATTAGCGCGGGTTCGGGTGCCCTTGTTCATTCGCTGAATGGGTAGATCTGCCGTCCCCGCGGCCATGGTTGATGAATTCCGCCACCTGTCGTGTTTTTCGGCCGGCCCGTTCGGTACTCCTCCGAGTTCAGAGCATCCGTGTGGCGTGCGCGCCCGATCTTTCGGAGAGAGAACAAATGTCTTCTGGCGCGCAGTGTTGGACGGTGTTGGCAATTCTTGCAGTGGGACTGGCGGGCTGTGATTCCCCAGAGCAAACATTCGAGTCGCGGCAGCCGCGGTTCGATGGCGGTGGCCGGGTCCCCGTCTCTCCTCCCGAGACGGTGGACTCCGGTTTTCCGGAACAGATTGTGCGCGATGCTGGCCAGGCGCCAGATGCTGGACCCGAACGCCTCGCCGAGCATCAGCCCTGCAAGGCCGGGGGCGTCGAACTGGGCCGCTGTGACTGGGGCCTGGGGTGTTTTGAAAGCCGGGACCGCTCGCGGGGCAGTTGCAAGGGCGTTTGTCTTCATGACAATCAATGCCCCGCTGGGGAGACCTGCAAGGTCGAGATTTTTCTCGGCGACGGGGTCTGTGGCGTATGGAGCGCCCCTCCGGGCGCGTGCGAGGCCTTTTTCGACGGACCTCGGGGATGTGCCGACGCCCCGAGTCCATCAGGGGCCTGGGGCATCTGTGTCCACGGCAGTTGCAAGTACGCTTGTTCTTCTTCGGCGACGGGCGAAGAATTCAGCTGCCCGAGCGGGACGCGATGTGTCCACACCAGCGGGGTGACCAGCCTCGACGACAGCGGTTGGTACCACATCTGCGAAGCGTGCGTCCCTTCCTGCGCGGGAAAGAATTGCGGCGGCGATGGCTGCGGCGGCAGTTGCGGCAGCTGCACGGGGAGCCAAGCTTGTAACGCATTCAGCGGCCTGTGCGGGTGTGCCTCTCAGTGCGCCGGGAAGCAGTGTGGGCCGGACGGATGCGGTGGCAGCTGTGGCAGTTGCTCGACAAACGAGGTGTGTTCCTCCGGCGGCGTCTGCACCTGCACCCCGAGCTGCACGGGCAAGCAATGCGGAAGCGACGGCTGTGGAGGAAGCTGCGGAAGTTGTTCCGCGGGCAGCCAGTGTGGAGGGACGGGAAGCTGCTCCGCCTGCGTCCCCTCCTGCAGCGGCAAGCAGTGTGGCTCCGACGGTTGTGGAGGCTCCTGTGGCAGTTGCCCGGGCACCACCAGTTGCTCGGCCGGCGCCTGCCTCCAGCTTCCCTGCAATCCCGCCACCCAGACCGGCTGCTCGGGCGGGCAGCGCTGCGTGCTCAGCGGAGGCACTTCAGTCTGTACCGCCGTCGGTCCAGGCCTTCGCGGCCAGAGCTGCGCGTCCGAGAATTGCGGTGCCGGATTGGGGTGTGACCTGTCGGGTGGCGTGTGTCGCCAGTTCTGCAACAGCGACTCCGATTGTCAGGAGGGGTCCTGCACCCTCGAGTTGTCGGGCAGCTCGACGGTGAAGATGTGCAGCCTCCCCTGCGACCCGACCCACAGTCCTTCCGGCTGTCGCCCCGGCTTGGGCTGCACCGTCTTCAATACCTCGCTCGACAGCGAGGTCGTCGACTGCCGGCACCTCGGCGTGGGCGTCAGCGGCTCCTCATGCTCGAAGGTGGGTGACTGCCTCAGCGGCTACAGCTGCCACGCAGGCCAGTGCCGAAAGCTCTGCGCAGCGGGATCCACCTGCAGCAGTGGCAGCTGTCTGCAGGTCACCGGGTGGAACAACTTCGGGGTGTGTCCGTAGCACCCGTTGGGAGCCGGCCGCTCCGTTGCACTGTCTGGAGGGTCGCTGATACAGCGCGCCCATGTCTCAGTGGATGCTCTACATCATTCTCAGCGCGGTGACCGGCAGCCCGGTGCTGGCGGCGGTCATCTTGCTCGTCGGGTACTGGTCGGTGGACCGGTTCACCTTCGGGATCCTTCCGGATCCGGTTCGGCGGGTGAAGCGATTCCTCCGCGGTCGCCAGCTCGAGCGAATGCTGCAGGTGAATCCCCACGACCGCCGGGCCCGGTATCAGCTCGCGGACTACTGGTTGAGTCGTCGCCGTTATCAACGGGCGATGGAGACCCTTCGACCCAACCTGGAAGCGGGGGATGACGACGCCGCGACGCTCTTTCTGATGGGCGTTGCTTGCCTGGGATCGAATCATCCCACCCAGGGTGAAGCCTTGTTCGAGCACGCCGAGGCGGCCGATGCCCATTTCGGTCACGGCGCGATTGCCCTCGAGCGCGGAAGGTGGCGGGTGGCGCGAAAGGACTTTTCGGGCGCACGCTCCGAGCTGGAAAGATACTGCCGCGACTCTCCCGGCACGATCGAAGGCCGGGTGCTGCTGGCCGAAGCGCTTCTCGGCAGCGGAGAGGAAGGGGCAGCGGCCCTGATGCGGGAAGAAGCCTGGGCCAACTACGCGTCGGCCCCGCGGTTTCAACGCCGCCGAGACCGGACCTGGGCGTGGAAGGCGAAGCCCTCTCGACCCATCCTCTACGGAGTGGCGGGCCTGGTGGCGATCTTGCTCTTTGGCTCGGTGGTGGCGCCGACCTTGTCTGGCTGGGCCCACGCCTGGACCCAGCGGAACAGCATGGGTATGGACAACGAGAGCGACCCGGCGCCGTGAGGCTTTGCTGAACAAAATTTGGAGGGTGGAGGGTTCAGCTGCCCTTGAGCGTGTGACAGCCCTCGCAGCTGAACGCCGCCGGATTCGGAACCTGAGGGTCGAAGGACTTGAGGCCGAGCAGCTTGGCCATCTCGGGGGTGACCTTCTCCCCCATGAACTTCACCCACTCAGGTTTTTCCTTCATCACGGTGGCCATGAACACCTGCTCCGACGCCGGCAGGGGCAGCAGCTCGGGGCTCGGCATCTTCATCCCGTTCTCCTTGCCGGACTTGCCGTGGCAGGTGGCGCAGTTGAACTTCTCGAAGTGCTTCGCATCGTAGGCCTGGAAGACCTCGCGCATCTTCGGGGTCACCACCTTGGCCATGTAGCGCCCGCGCTGCTGCGGGGTCATCTGCTTCCATGGAACTTCGGCCGGGGTGACCAGGGCTGACGAATCCTCTGCGGTCGCGACCGTGGGAGGAGGGGCGGTGGGGCTCGGGTGAGAGCAGGAAGCAGAGCAGAGGGCAGCGAGCACCAGCGAGAGATGGCGGACCATGGAAATACTCATCGTGAAGGGGTTGATGCGGCGGCGGCACCCTCCAGCATTTCTCACTCGCCCGGTAATCCTTCGGGGCCGCGAAGCGCTCCCGCGACGACCTTGCGGCGACGGGCCACTCCGAGGGCAGTGAGGAGCAACAGGCCCAGCGCCCCCGGGAAATCGGAACGGGTGCTGCAGCCGCAGCCCACTTTGAGAGGAACGTCGTCTCCACAGGAAACCTCAATCGAGAGCTGCTGTTCGGTCCGTCCGGCCTCGTTCTCGGCCACCAGCACCAGCGTTCGGGGGCCCGTCTGACCTCGGGTGGGAATCCAGAGAATCTCGCCGGAAGACGGGTCTACCGAGCTGCCCGCGGGAGCTTCACCCAGAGACCAGGACACGTTGCCGCCGGTGGCGAGCGCTCCCGACGTTGCGTATTGGTAAGGCTTGCCACATTCGCCCTGTCTCGCTCCGTCGGTGACAATCTTTGGTGACACTCCGCCTCGGCTGCTCAGCACTTGCACCTCGGCCCGGTCCGAGCAACGCAGACCTGCTCCGTCCTCGACCGTCAGGGCGGCGTCGATGTTCTGTGGAGCGGTGTACGCGCGCAGCACCTCGGTGGCCTCGACGCGATCGGTGGCACTGAACTCCCAGTACCGTGAGGCCACCGCTTGTCCGACCGCCACCTGGTAGAGCCCGCTGAAGCGAACGTTGAGCGGAGCGGCTCCCGCAGGAGGGTCGACGAAAGCCTCGCAGGTGGGAGGCACTTCGGCGCCGCGGGTGACCACCACCTCGACCGAGTCGGTGGCCGTCAGCCCTGCGCTGTCCGTCACGGTGAGGCGGACATGGTAGCGGCCCGGTGTGAAGGTCCGGGTCAGCGTGGCTGTGCTCGCGGTATCGCCTGGGGACAGATCCCAGCGGTAGCTGCTCAGCGGCGAGGAGCCAGGCTGACAAGCGCAGGAGAAGTCCACCGGCAGGGTATCGGCTCCGCTCACGGCGGAAGCAACGATGCGGGCCAGCGGGGGCCGCAGGCCGCTCGGGCCCAGCACACTCACGGGAGTGAAGGCTTCCGCCTGCGCCCCGTAGGCATCGGTCACGCGGACCCGGGCGTTGCGGGTTCCTGTCACCGGATAGAGGTGCTGTGCGGTGACTCCCGAAGTCGGTGGACTGCCGTCGCCGAAGTCCCACCGCATCATCAGGGGGAGCGCGTCGGGTGCGCCGCTCGAGCCCGCGCTGTCGAAGCTCACTTGCAGAGGTGCCGAACCCGACCCCGGCGTGGCGACCAGCGCGGCGGTGACCGGGGTGGCGGCGCGGTTCACCACCTGCACGCTGAAGGTGAAGGAATCGTTGCCGAAGGAATTGCTCGCCGACACGCAGAGCGAAACGGTTCCCGTGGTCGAGGGCGTCCACTGCACTGCTCCTGAGCCCGGATTGACGATGAAGCCCGGCGGACCCCCGCAGGCGGCGTATTGAAGTGGCCGGGTGCCCAGCGCCTGCACCGAGCGGACGGCATTGTAGGCGTACGGCAGTCCGACTGCGGCCTTGAGGTTAGCGTCCTGCACCACCAGCGGAGCCCGGGGAGGGTCGACCTGAATCTGACCCTGGGTGCCGCTGAGGGAGTTGGCGCCATCGAGGGCGGTCACGCTCTGCATTCCGGGGGTGCGCAGGCGCAGTGCAGCGGTCAACTGTTGGGTCCCGGCATTGGCGGCGGAGAAACCCAGCGCCGAGGGCAGAACCGCCTGAGTGTCAGAGGACGAGAAGGTCACGGTGCCCAGATATCCGGTTGCCACGTTGCCGAAGGCGTCGCGCGCGTCGATCCGGACGTCGGCGGGAACGTTTGCCTCGATGGGCGAGGGAATTCCTGACACGGACAAGGCCGTTGCCGGCCCGGGGGTGACGGTGAGGGGCGTCTGCCGATAGACCAGATTGCCAGCGAGATCGGCTACCTCTACCCACTGCGTCCCGGCCGTGCGCAGGCTCAACGTGAAAGACTTCGCTCCCTGATCGGCTGCCGCGAAGGTGAATCCGGGAGGCAGTTGAGCCTGCAGGTCAGACGAGCGGAACACCACCTGACCGGTGTAGGCGGTGGCCACCACGTCGTTGACGTCCAGCGCGGTTACCGTCACCGGGTAAGTGGCTCCCGCTGCGAGCGTGCCGGGCAACCCGGAGAGACGGAGCTTCGCAGCCGGCTGAGTCACCGACACCGTTTGGCTCCCGGTGTTGCCGAGGCTGTCGGTCGCGGTCAGGGTCTGTCTTCCCAACGTGGCAAAAGTGATGGGAAAGGAGTGGGTGCCGTTGTCGGGTCCGGTGAAAGTGTAGCTGCCGGGAAGCGTGGCCAGGGCGTCGGTCGAGCTGAAGGCCACGATTCCAGTGTAATTCGACACCACGTTGCCAAAACTGTCGC
>JAYUUC010000699.1:0-2928 GCA_043755105.1 Myxococcales bacterium | reverse complement strand
CCGGCTATGCCCGCGGCCTCTACGCGACGCTGAGGGAGATCGACCTCGCCGGATACACGCTGATCCTCGCCACCCCTCCGCCGCCTCAAGGATTGGGGATGGCGCTCGGAGACCGTCTTCGCAAGGCGGCCGCACCGCGGATTCGCTGACGGAGGGTTCAGGCCGCGCGGGCCAGCGCCGCCACCGCGTTCACCCACTGAGGGTCGGCGTTGAGCGACGGAATCAAGGTCAGTGTTTCTCCACCCGCCTCCCGGAACGAATCGCGGGCGCGGATGCCGATCTCCTCCAGCGTCTCAAGGCAGTCGGCGACGAAGGCGGGACACATCACCGCCAGATGTTTCACCCCTTGTTTTGCCAGCTCGACCAGCCGGACGTCGGAGAACGGCTCGATCCACTTCGAGGTCAGCCGCGATTGGAAGGCGACGCTGTACTGCGACGGCGACAGCCCCAGCCGCGCGGCGAGCCCGCGGGCGGTGAAGTAGGACTGGGCCCGATAGCAGTGGCGGTTGACGTCAGAGATTGAATCGCAGCAGCCCGGCGACGCGAGGCAGTGCTTCCCGCTCTGATCAAGCCGGGTGATGTGACGGATCGGCAAGCCGTGAAAGCTGAACAGCAGGTGGTCAGGCTTTCCCGCGTCGAGCAGGGGCTTGGCCACGCCGGCGAACGCATCGAGGAAGGCGGGAGAGTCGTAGAATGCCCCTACTTCCGTCAGCCGGGCCTTCGGCAGCAGCTCGGCCGCCAGCTCCTTCACCCGGTCGAGCGTCGATTGCGTCGAGGAAGTCGCGTACTGGGGGTAGAGCGGAAACACCACCAGCTCGTCGACGCCCTGCTCCCCCAGGCTGCGAAGCGCGGCCGAGAGTTCCGGCTTGCCGTAGCGCATCGCCAGGTGGACGACGAACTCCCCTTCGAGCACCCGGGCCACCTCACTCACCAGGTCGAAGCTGTGCATCAACAACGGCGAGCCCCGCTCGGTCCATACCTGGCGGTAGGCGGCGGCAGACTTGGCGGGCCGGAAAGGCAGAATCACCAGGTTGAGCAGCAACCACCGAGCGGGCGCGGGGATGTCGATCACCTGCGGGTCGGAGAGGAATTCGCGCAGGTAACGCCGCACCTCGGCGGTGCTTGGACCGTCGGGCGTTCCCAGATTGACGAGCAGCAGTCCCTTGGCCATGGCTCAGTGCAACGCGTGCGGCTGGGTGAGTGCAAACTCGTCGATGCGGGCCTCGAACGACTGACCCGAATCGCGCACCATGAAGTAGCTGCCACGCATGGTGCCGAACGGGGTACGGAGCATCGCCCAGCTGGTGTATTCGAACTTCTCCCCCGGAGCGAGCTTCGGCTGCTTGCCCACCACGCCTTCTCCGCGCACCTCTTCCACCAGCCCGTTGGCGTCGGTGATCAGCCAGTGCCGGCTCCTCAGCGTCGCCGCCTCGGCCCCCAGGTTTGCGATCTCGACCGTGTACATGAACGCGAACTGGCTCGCCTCGGGCGACGAGCGTTCGGGCCAGTAGGCGGGTCGAATCGAGATGCGGATGCCGTCGGTATCGGTGTCGGACATGGAGTGCTCATCAATGTGCAGGGGAGAGGTCCTCGGCGCAAGCGCTTCGCCTAGCCGGGGCGTGGAGCCGGAGGTCCAGGCCGGGGAGGCCGGACCATCGAAGCCAGAATCGACACGGTGAGGGTGAGGGCGATGAACACCAGCGACCCGACGATCAGCCAGTGCTTCTGCTGCTCATCGAGGTGGAAGAAGGTCTCGCCGATCATCTTCAGCCCGACGAAGGCGAGCACCACCGCCAGCCCGACCTTGAGGAAGTGGAACTTGTCCATCAGCGAAGCGACCACGAAGAAGAGCGACCTCAGCCCGAGAATGGCGCACACGTTCGAGCTGTAAACCAGGAACGGGTCCTGGGTGATGCCGAGCACCGCGGGAATCGAGTCGAGCGCGAAGAGCAAGTCGGTGAGCTCGATCACGAAGAGAATCAGGAACAGCCGGGTCACCTTCAGCTTGCCGCTCTCGCGCACGAAGAAGTGGTCGCCGCTCTGCTGGCGAGAGACGGGCAACAGGCGCTGGGCGAGCTTGAGTATCTTGTTCTGCTCGGGGTCGGCTTCCTCGTCCGTACCGGAGAAGATCATCCGCGCCGCGGTCACCAGCAGGAAGGCGCCGAAAATGTAGAGCACCCAGTGGAACCGGGTCACCAGCGCGGTGCCCACCAGAATCAGGGTCGCGCGCATGATCAACGCCCCGATGATTCCCCAGTAGAGCAGCCGGTGCTGCTGGTGACTGCGCACCTTGAAGTAGCCGAACACCATCAGGAAGACGAAGAGGTTGTCGACCGAGAGCGCGTACTCCACCACGTAGCCGGTGAAGAACTGCAACCCCTCGGTGGCGCCAACGAAGGCCCAGATGCCTCCCCCGAAGGCGAGCGAGAGCCCCACCCAACCCAGGGTCCACATCACCGCGGCCTTCATCGTCAGCCCGCCGCCCCGGTGCTTGGTCAATCCGAGGTCGATGCCGATCAGCACCAGCACCGCGAGGTTGAAACCCACCCAAAGCCCGACGTTTCCCACCGCGGCCTCCCTGGCTCGTGTCCTACTTAGCGGGTCAGGCCTCGTGGCGCAGCACCCTCATCGAGCGCCCGTCCAGTTCCAGGCGCCCTCCCGCCGGCAGCTCGAGGGAAGTGAACTCGGGGTGAGCGGTATCCAACACCAGGTGCCAGCGCTCGCCCCACTCCACCGCCGGGAGCCGGAAGGTCACCGCATCCGGGTCGCCATTGAGCAAGATGAAGAGGGTGTCGCCCACCACCCGTTTCCCCTCTGGGTCGCGGGTGGTGATTGCGTCTCCGCCGAGCAGATAGCCGAGGGAGCGGGCCGAAGGCCGGGACCAGTCCTCGGGGGTCATCTCTTCTCCATCGGGCCGGAACCAGACCA
>JAYUUC010000698.1:0-2932 GCA_043755105.1 Myxococcales bacterium | reverse complement strand
CGGTGTAGCGCTGGTCCCACGGCGAGGGGTAGCTCTGCGCCCCGTCCGCCAGCGGGTTGTTCCGCTCGGAGTAGAGCAACCCGAGCGCGAGGCCATAGGAGAAGTGACGAGTTCGCCCCAGCAGCAGCGCGTCGAGCCCGCGTGCCCGCCCGGTGCCGAGGCTCGCAAACACCGGCACTCCGGCGGACTGCCGCTGCAATACCCCTTGGGCAGAATCGGGGTTGACCACCAGCTGGTCGAGCCACTTGGTCCAGGCTTCGATCCGCAGCAGCGCCTCGAACGGCAGCGGCTGTTCCATTCCCACCACTGCCTGCAACGCGCGCTCGGGCAGCAACCGGGGGTTGCCAAACACCGGGTCGAGCAGCAGCGGGTTCCCCGGCGCCTGCGCCGCCACGCCCGCCGAGGCCTTGAGCACCGTCGCGGTCGGCAAGCTCCACGAACCTGCTACCCGGGCAGTGTAGGTGAGCGGCCCGGGCTCGAGGGCTGCCTCCACCCTGCCCCCCGCCTGCAGCTCCACCGAGTCGACCGGGTGATAGCGGTGCTCGAGGTAGACCGCAGCGCTGGTGCGCACCCCGTTGGGGTGGATGTCGACGTCGGCGAGCGCTTCATCGACGAACGGCTTCGAGGCCCAGACTGCGCTGGCCCGGGTGTCGGGGAACTGGCCATCGAAGGAAAAGGACCGACGCCCGAGGTGGACGCCCGCCTCGAGCCGGTGTTGCTCGGAGAAAGGAACCACCAGGTCAGCGCGGAGCAGTCCCTCGAGCCGGGCGCTGTCCCGGGCAAACACCGTCGCACTGGAAACCGAGACGTGGCTGACATCGCGGGTGAGCGCCGCGCTGAGGCTGAGGGTGGCCTCGCCGGGAAGAGAGATCTGATCCCTCAACAACCCCAGCTGGGTGGAGTTGGCGAGGTTGAGCCCGCCTGCGAAGTTTACCAGCACCTCTTCCCCGGGCTTCACCAGGAACGAGAGCCCGTCGGTGGCTTCGATCAGGGTGGCGGTGATCAGGTGATGGCCGCGCTGGTAGATGGCGCGGACGAAATACTCCGAGAGGTCGGGCGCGGCATAGCTCTGCCCCACCTCCTTGAGCGCGCGCAAGCCGGCAAAATAGAGCTCGAAGTAGCTTCGCCGTGCCGAGAGGATCAAGGACAGCCCCTCGATGCCGGTGGGAGTGTCCACCCGGGCCTTGGCGGTGTGCATCGAGACGTCGACCATCACCTTCGGCCGGGGAGGGGCAGCGGTGGGGTAGTGGACCTCGAGCACCCCGGAGAGCGCGGGCTGGTAACGGGCCGGGGCGCCTCCGGCGAAGAACTCCGCGGTGTCGATCAACATCGGGTTGAAGAGGGTGGCGAAACCACCGAGGTGAAACGGGTTCGACAGCGGCACCCCGTCGAGTGAATAGACCACTTCATCCGGTCCGCCGCCTCGCACGTAGAAGGTGGCGAGCAGGTCGGGGTCGGCGGCGACGCCCGGCAAATCTTGAATCACGTGGGACACGTCCTCGAGCGCGCCGGGGGTTCGATCGATGTCCGCGCGGCTGATCTCGAACCGGCTCACCTGCGGGCTGCGATCCACCTGCGGCGCGTTGGGGAGGAGCCGATTGGAGATTACCCGGGTCTCCGCGATCTTCTCTTCCGCCAGCGCATAGCGGCGCGTTTCGGTCTGGCCGGGGAGCAACCGCTCGATCGCCACCAACGGTCGAAAGCCCTCCTTCTGAACGGTGAGCTCGACTTCTTTATCGGCGCCGAGCTCGAGGGGGAGGCTGAACTTCCCTTCGGCGTCGGTGAAGGCGACCTGCCCACCCGCGCTCACCCGGGCCCCTGCGAGCGGCACATTTCCCGGGCCGAGGACCACGCCGTTCAAGGTCGCCGGTGGAGGAGGAGGGGTGAACGCCACCGTCAGCAACACGGTGGAGGGCACCGCGAGCTCGCCCCGCTGGGCTGCGGTGAAGTGGCAGTGGCGGGCAGATTCGAGCGCGGCGGGGTCGAAGACCTCGCCCATACCCTCTGCCACCGCAAAGCTCTTGGCCGCGCCGAGCGCGTCGAGCTGGACCTGGATCACCACCTTCCCCGACACCCCCGAATCGCGCGCGGCAGCAGGGTAACCGGGGAGCACCGGGCAGCTCGCCACCGGGGCCACCACCCGCTCCTCGGCCAGGGCAATACCGGCCCCAAGGGCGCAGAACATCAGTGAAGTGAAGGCGAGGAAGGGCAGGCGCATCGGGGAACGACGGTCATTCTAGCGACATTTCCTTCCATCGCGGTGCGCTGCTTCGGTCCCCGCACTCCTCGGCTGGGTTCCCCCGATGTGGTGAGGCTGGCGCGGTGACGTTTTTGCGCTTCTGTTTCCCGCGATTTGTCAGGCGCGACACGTCGGTGGGCGAAGGTCTTCTTCGGTCGCGAACACACGTTCCGCTACAAAATTTCAACCCTTGTTCAGAGGCGGGCCGGCTTTCCCGACGCCAACCCCTGCCTTTCCCCGGGGTGAAGGCCTTGCCCTTGCAGTGACGGGAAGTCGTCGGGAGTCGTCGGGTGAGTGCAGCTCGCCCTCCCGCGCACGCTCTCTCCGGGAGGACCTACCGTGACCGTCGCCATCGCCTGGGCCATTGCCGCTGGCCAACTCGTTCTGGGACAGGCGGCCGAAGCGCCGCTGGCTTCGCCTCCGATGGTGACTGCGGAGGCCGCAGCGGAAACGCCTGCCGCCCCTCCACTGGTTCAAGCCGACGCCCCGGTCGCGGCGGCGGAAGTGGCGACGCCGGTGGCGAGTTCGGTGGCCCCTGCACCGTCCGCCCCGGCGGCGGGCGCCAGGCTGGCGTCGACGGTGAGCCGCCCGGCCTCGAGCGCCGCTGCGGCGGCTGCGCTCCCGATGTTCGGAGCGACACTCGACGTCGGCGTTCCCGATGGCGTTGGGATCTCGGGAATCTGGCGGCCGATG
>JAYUUC010000697.1:0-8635 GCA_043755105.1 Myxococcales bacterium | reverse complement strand
GCATTGCGTTCCCCCTGTGCAGCTGCCGCACGTTCCGCCACAGCCATCGCTGCCGCATTGCTTGCCTCCGCAATTGGGAGTGCAGATGCAGGCGCCCGAGCCGGAGCAGCTCTTGCTTCCCGTGCAGGTACCGCAGGTTCCCCCGCAGCCGTCGGGCCCGCACTGCTTTCCTGCACATTGGGGCGCACAGACGCACTGTTGAGTGCTCGAGCAGGTTTGGCCGGCGCTGCAGCTGCCGCACGAACCTCCGCACTGGTCTGCGCCGCACTGGGCTCCCGAACAGCTGGGCACACAACTGCAGGTCCCAATCGCCGTGCAGGTGGACGAGGTCGGACAGCTGCCGCAGGTGCCGCCACACCCATCAAGCCCACAGCTCTTTCCTCCGCAGGACGGAGTACAGGGACCGCAGAGCGAGAAGCGGAGCCCCGGCCAATCGTCATTGGCCACCGCCGTCTCGCGATGGCACACCGTTCCGGAGGGGCAGGTCGCCTCGCCGGCCGTGCCTTCGACCGCACAGGCATTGGTGCATTTACCCGAGACACAGAGCCCGAGTGTGCTTCCTCCTGCTGGGTCCTGACATCCATTGGGACCGGTGAAGAATCCATCGCAGGCAGACCCGAGCGGCTTCCAATAGCCACAGGCGCCCTGGTTGTTGGTGAACACGCCCAGCTTGCAAGTCTGCCCCTTCTTGCAGACCGCGCTGCTCTGACAAACCTGCTTGCAGCTTCCGGTGCGACGGTCGTCGCTGAGCACGCAGCTCAGGCCAGACTCACAGGTGCCTTTCGAGGCTCCGTTCTTGAGGCAACTCTGATGTTCCGCGAGCAGAGGAGGGCCAGCGTCCGGCATTTCCACGGGCGGAGGGCCTCCATCCCGCTCGCCTTCCAGGGGCGGCCCTGCATCGACTCCTTGAGGGAGGGGGGCGACCCCGGCATCCGGGGGAGGAACGAACGGCAAGGGCTGGGACGCCTCGGGTTGACCGCACGCCACCATCACTACCGCCATCACGGCGGTGCTGAAACGGACCCAGTTCCTTGCGTTGACTGCCATTTGACTGCTCCCCGGAGATGCCGGCGTCGAGTTGCGGGCCTTGATACAGAAGCGGGGCCACAGGAAATACGACACGTGTCGTGGTCCGAATTTTCAAAGCCGGGCAGAACTACGCTCGCTCGGAAGAAGCCCGGAGCGGTGGAAGCGCGAGGCCCTCGCCCGGTCGACCTTCCAGTGCGCCTCGCTCTGTTTCTCCGCTAGGTGTTGAATCGGGAATGCGCCGGTCCGGGAGGGCATCGAACTTCTCCTTGCCCTGCTGGTTCTGGCGCATCAACCTGCTCGCCATGAGCTGGGAAATTCCCTCCGAACCGTTCGTCGACTGCCCCCGCGACGCTCCTGTCGAAACGGTGGTCATCCCTCGCACCCGCGACCTGGGCGACGGCTTCCAGGTCCGCCGTGCGTTGCCCTCCGTTCGGAAGCGGATGGTGGGGCCGTTCATCTTCTTCGATGAAATGGGGCCGGTGCAGTTCGCGCCCGGCAAGGGGCTCGATGTCCGCCCGCATCCACACATCGGCCTCGCCACCGTCACCTACCTGTTCGAGGGGGAGATTCTCCATCGCGACAGTCTGGGCGTCGTTCAGTCGATCCGACCGGGTGAGGTCAACTGGATGACCGCAGGCCGCGGCATCGTCCACTCCGAACGAACCCCTCCGCAGCCTCGGGAGCGTGGAGACCGGCTGTCCGGAATCCAGCTGTGGGTGGCGCTTCCTCATGCCCACGAAGAGGACTCTCCCAGCTTCGTCCACCATGCGGCCAGCGCGCTGCCGGTCATCGAGGACAGGAACGTTCGGCTGCGGGTCATCGTCGGCGAGCTGCATGGCGCGCGCTCCCCGGTGAAGACGCTGTCGGCGATGTTCTACGCGGACGCCGCACTGGAAGCGGGCGCCGAGCTCGCGCTCCCTCCTGACTACGAGGAGCGCGCGGTCTTCGTCAGTCAGGGCTCGGCGATGGTGGGAGGCGAGACCTTCGAGGCAGGACGGCTGCTCGTCCTCCGCCCTGGACTCACCCATGTCTTGAAAGCGGTGTCCCCGACCCGGCTGTTGCTGCTCGGCGGAGAGCCGATGGATGGGCCTCGGCACATCTACTGGAACCTCGTCTCCAGCTCTCGCGGGCGAATCGAAGAAGCGAAGCAGGAATGGCGGGCGGGACGCTTTCCGCAGGTTCCTGGCGAGACAGAGTTCATCCCGCTCCCCGACGATGCCCCGGTGGCCCGCTACCCTTGAGTCACCGGTCGAGCAGGTCAGCCTTGAGAACGATCTCTCCCCGCGGAGGAACGTAGACCGTGTAGTCGCGCGAAATTCCCAGCTCGGCATTCTTCAGCGTGAGGGTGTGCCGCCCCGGTGGAAGTGAGATTGGCGCCATCGGGGTCATCCCCAGCTTTTGTCCGCGATAAAAGACCTCTGCCCAGGGGTTGACTCGAATGGCAACCTTGCCCGTTCCGCGAGGGAGGTCCGGGCTCCTCGGCTCGGATGCCTGGGGAGGCGCAGCGGCCAGGTCCACGGAGGAAGCGTCGGGCCCGTCCACGGTTTCACGACCCACAGGGGGTGCTGGAATCACCACGGGCACTTCAACCGGCGAGGGCGGAGCTCTCTGGGTCTGAAGCGTCGGCGCCTGCGCAAGCGCCTCCACCCGTGCAGGGCCATCCCGATGCGCGAGCGTCCAACCCAGCACACCGACGGCTATCGCGACCGCGGCCAGGGTGAGCCAGCGCCCCCCCGACATTCCGGCCTTCCCCGTGGGGGGATCGTCGAGCTCGATCGGAACTTCGATGCTCGGCGACGACGAAGGGGGCGGGAGTCCCTCGACCTCCGTCACCGACGAAGTGGGAAGCCGGGGAGGAGTCGAGGGCTCCACTGCACCGATCACATTCTGAACGAAGGCGCCCAGGTCCTCCGCACCCACCCGATGGCCGAGGGTGCCGATGACTTCCAGGAGCGCGCGGGACATCTCTTGCGCGCTGGCGTAGCGCTCCTCCGCATTCTTGCTCACCGCTTTCATCACCACGGCGCTGAGCGCCAAGGGAATCAAAGGATTTCGCAGGTGCGGAGGTTCCGGAGGCTGCTTGATGATGGCTTGCAGAATGGCGGCGTCGTTGGGGCCCGCGAAGGGCTGACTGTCGGTGAGCAGCTGGTAGAGCAAGACACCGGTGGCGTAGAGGTCCGTTCGCGTCGAGACCGGAAGTCCATGGACCTGTTCGGGCGAGAGGTAGGAGAACTTCCCCTTCAGCGTTCCGCCTTGTGTCTGGGCAGTGATTGCCGAGGCCTTGGCGATGCCGAAGTCGACCAGCTTCACGCCGCCGTCGCGAGTGACCAGCACGTTGTCGGTGCTGATGTCCCGGTGAATGATTCCCAGCGATTGCCCTGACTCATCAGTCAATTGGTGCGCGTAGTGCAAGCCCTGAAGGGCTTGCGCGATCGCATAGGCAGCCAGGTCGGGTGGGAAGGTCTTGCCCTGGTTTCGCAGCTTCAGCCTCAGCGAATGCAACGAGGGGCCGGGCACATATTCCATCGAGATGAAGTACTGCCCGTCGATCTCGCCCAGCTCGAAGATCTGCACCACATTCGGGTGAGAGAGCAGCGCCGCCAGGCGGGCCTCGTTGAGAAACATCTCGACGAACGACCCCGAGCCCGCGAGGTGATTGAGCACCCGCTTGACCACCACCGTCTTTGAAAAGCCCGCCGGCCCCTCGTGGCGGGCCTTGTAGACCTCGCCCATTCCGCCCCGGGCGATCAGCTCGATCAGCCGGTACTTTCCGAGAAACTCAGGAGCGTCCATCGTCAGCGGAGCGATTCCACGAGCGCGTCCAGGTAGGGGGGAAGGGTGCTCCAGGGGTTCTGGGGATCTTGTGACCAGTAGAGGTACCGCACCTTGCGGCGGGCCTGGTTCACGTAGCCCGGGCTGCTGTCGGGAACGCCGTAGCGGAGCAGCCCAAGCTCACCGCGGCTGAAGCCTGCTCCGAACTGGTTCAGCTGAGCGATCGGCGGCAGGCCCTGGCCTTCCGAAATGCAGACCGCGTCTACCGTTCCGGAAAAGCTCGACGGTGTCTGGGTGCCAGGGTTTCCGAAGGTGGTGGTGAAGCCCGCATCCCTCGCATAGGCGGTCAACGACGCGTAATACCCCTCGGTCCCCGCGGTGACGCCCATCTCGTCGATGAAGATGCCGGTCGTCTCGGGATACATCACCCGGTACTGGTCGATCTCTTCCTTCAACGTCCCTGCATCACGTGTCCCGAAACCGGAGTGTACGTACCCGAGCAACGTCACCCCTGCGTCCGACAGCTCACGAATTCCATTGGTGTAGTCGGGGATCACACTCGGCCCCGGCCCGGATGAAGGATTGATGATCGCGAGCACCGGCACGGTGGGGTTGCGACGCTTGCTCGCCGCCACCGGGCTCCAGGCTCCCGGGGAAGGATAGACATAGAGAGGAATCAAAGCAGCCGCATCGGGGCGGGTATAGACCGCCAGCTCATCGACCACGACGCTGCCTAGAGCGCCCGCAGCGAGCCCGGGCGAGAGGTTCATTCCCTTCATCCCATTCAGATCGATCGGGTTGATTCCTCCGTCGGAATAGAGCTGGAAAGCGGACCGGGCAAACGAAGAAAAGGGCGCGTAGATCAACTTCCAGCCGGTCCAGTTCGCTGCCACACTGAACTCGAATCGAATGGCACTGGCATCATAGAGCTCGATCCGGAAGGGATGACCGGTGGGGCTGGCATTCACCCAGATTCCCAGCCCCGTGCGACCGCGCCAGTCCTGCGGGGGGTTGAAGAGCTGTTCCACCCCACCGTAGCCCCCTGTCTTGATGTCGTAGTCGAGCTTCATCGCGCTCGGGGACAAAGCGGGGGTCGACACCAGGCTCCCGGTCACGGTGCTGGCTGCGTCGTGGAAAGGCACCCATCGGCCGGTGAGCGTATCGAAGCCATCCACCAGCGCCCCGTCGATGCAGCCATCGGTGATTCCGCAAATCTGGCCGCAGGCAAGCGAGGTGCCGCACACACGGTCCACGCACTCGATGGCACAGGCTCCGCCATCCACTGGCCCCGCGTCCGGGACGCCTGCATCGTCAGGACCGGCATCGCTTGGACCGGCATCGCTCGTCGCAGGGCCCGCATCCTTCCCCGCATCCTCGACCGGACTCGAACCTGGATCGACGCAGACCTGGTGCACGCAGACTCGCGCTCCAGCGCATGCGTGGTCGGCATCACAGGCGCGACCGGGCTCGTCGACGGGTCGAACCACACAGGCGACGCTGCTCACCAGTGAGACGAAGCAAAACATCCGCAGTCGGTGGAGGGCTCGGTTCATGGCAAGGTTTAGTTGAGCACCCATCCCGTGACCAGGGCGGCGGCTCCGGTGACGGCGGCTCCAATGAAGAACAGGTTTGCGGTTTGCGCCCGGGTGTTGGCTTGCTCGTTCAACCGCACCCGGTCGGTATCGAAGTGGGCGTCCCGGGCTTCGCGCTCGGCTGACTGCGCCTGCATCCCAAACACCACGGCCGTGGCCACCGCTGCGACCGTGACTCCCGCGAAAATTCCTGGAACCAGCTTGTTTCCGGCCGGAGTCTGATGCACCTCGGGCAGGTAGCCCGGAGCCGCCGGAAACTCGCGAGGCACCAGGGTCGGAGCCGCCACCGCGCTTGGCTCCTCTAAGATCGGCTCCGGAGGCCGAGACTTTTCGACTTCCACGACTTTAGCCGACGACATCCCAAGGGCCCGGCGCTCCGCCTCGAACAGGTTGATCACCTTGGGGCTGGTCCCGGCAGGGAGAGTCACTCCGGGATTCAGCTTCAGGGCCCGTTGGAAGTGGAACCGTATCTGGGGATTGTCCGAGAGACCGCTCTGGCAAAGGCCGGTGAACAGCTCGACCTCGCTCAACTCCTCGGCGGTGAGGGTGTCGGCGTTGGCCCGCTTCAACCGCTTGAGGCACTTCTCGAAATCGAGCGCGTGGTAGAAAGCCTTGGCCTGCGCCACCGAGAGCGTCGCCGAGGAACTGGCCGCCCAAGCGTGAACCGGCCAGGCGCACTGGGCCACCAGAATCGCCACGGCGGTGACTCTCATCAAATACTCCTACGAGGACCTGTGTGCAGCACGCGGGGGACCATCAGGAAGTATAGGCCGTTCCTACACCCCTTCCAATCTTCAAGCACCGATCGCTACGGGCAGGTGACCCGGTTGTAGCCGGACATGTTTGCCCCCACCAGGCTCAGGTCCTTGCGGATGGTGTTGATGTTCAGGCTGTTCGACGTGGTGCAGTCCGGTGCCAGCGAGTACTCGGTGTTCAGCGCCAGCTTGCCCCGGCTGACGTATTCCGCGAGCGGGCCGCACTCGTTGAACTGCTGGCATTCCTCATTGAGGATCCCGTCGAACTTCTCCACCATCTTCTTGCCGGTCTTGTCGGTGAGTAGAACCTTGTCCGGGCCATTCTTCTGGAACACCGCCAGGCCGGCGGCGTGGGCTTCGTCAGCAATCCAGCCATTGAAGTCGATCTGCTGCTGAAGCGAGATCCTTCCGCCAGTGACATTCTCGTCGTTCTGCAGGTTGTCGGGCTCGAGCGCGTCGAAGCCCTTGCTCTTGCACATCTGTAGCCGGGTCCGGAGGATCGCGGCGAGGACGGAATTGGGCTTGAAGACGTCGGTGACGTCGAGGAAGTATTCGCCCGGCCAGTTCGGATCTTGCTGGATCTTGAGGTAGTCGGGGTACTGCGCTGAATCGGGGTATCCCGCCTGCCAGCTGCCCGCATTGATGTAGCAAACGGTGTAGATGCCCTGCGCCTTCAGCTGGCTCACCTTGGTCGCCGAGGTATTGAACCCGTCGACGTCGATGACCTTCACGCCCGCAGGCGCGATGATGTTCGCATCAGTGGTGGCGCCAATTTGCCAATCCCAGAGGAGCTTGCCGGAAGGCGGCAAAACGACGGCGCCCCCATCGGTCGTGAACGTACCCCCGTCGCTCGGGTGGGTTCCTCCGTCCGAAGGCACCGTCCCCGCATCAGAGCCAACGCCCCCGTCGATGAGGGGCGGGTCGATGGCACCGCCATCGTGCGGGTGCTGATTCGAGGGCTTGTTGAATTCACTGACGATGCCACACGCGACCACCGACGACGCCGCTGCGACCGCCAGAAACAACTTCACCCATCGACGCCTCATTCGCCCTCCGTTCGAATCGGCTGCAGCGTCGAAGTATCGCCCGTCCTCGAAGGACTGCCTATCGCACAGTGTCGGTTCCTGCCTCCCGCCCGGGACCGACGCGACCTCGTCAGGCGCCCGAATCTCCGTCCCGGGCCTTGAGCGCTTCCCAGGCCTGTAGCAGTTGGCGGGTCCGTCGCTCGGCGAGTTCCTGAAACTCGGGGGCGAGGTGCGCCACTTTGTCCGGGTGGTACTGAGCGATCAACGCCCGAAATGCCTTCTTCGCTTCGGGCAAGGGTGTAGCGACCGAGATGCCCAACACCGCCCAGGGTGGAGGCATCGAATTGGGCGGCGCGCGCGGTGGCTCTTGTTGGGGCGGCACCGCTCGCGGCGTGGGACCCACTTTGTGCGAGGGTCTCGTGAAGGGGGCCCGTGCGGCAGGACGTTTCGGTGCGCTTCGCATTCCCGGGCGAGTGGCTGGGTCGGGGCGAGGAACATCGGAGGTCTGCTCCGACAGGCCTTGATGAATAAACCAGACATCGTCGACCGCTCGCCCGGACTTGCGAACCACCGCCTGGAGCTTGCCGTTGTAGATGAGGAGGTAGCCCGTGGCCGCGGCGTAGGCCCTCGCGCGGTCGTGGGGATAGTAGGAATCAGCCAGGTCCCCCACCGGGTCGCGCCACATGCCTTCGACCTTGCCTTCGTCCGCCATCAAGACCTGATCGAGAAAGTCCCCGAGTTGCGCTTCGAGGGAGCGGAAGGGTTCGGCTTTCTCGAGTTCGAGGACGCTGCCCCGGTGGCGAGTGGCGGTGACCAGCGTCCACCGGGGGCTGCTGCCCACCCGCTGAACCAACCGGCGTTTAACGTCTTTGTCGGAGAAATAGAGGACTTCGATCACGTAGCCCAAAACCTACCCGGGCAGTGACCTCCCACGCCATTGCTGAGTGGGGATGAGGGTCAGAGGATCGAACGATGGCTGCCCGAGAGAACCACAGGCACCCCTGCGCTCGACACCGGACTGGACCGAACCGCCGGAACAGGGGCGGGTCGGGTCGTCGCCGCAGGAGAAGTCACCCCGGCGGGTGCGGGGCTGACCGGCAACTGGGAGAGCGTCAACAGCGAACCCACGACAAGAACGCACCAGCCAGCGAGGAGGACGGCGGGAAAGGCAAACCAGCGGAAGGAAGACATCGGGCATTTCTCCAGAGTGAAGTTCGGGCGCCTCATGTGCAACGAAGAGGCCGACCTCGCCGGGCCTCAAGTGTCTGGAATTACTGGAGCTAGATTTCGAAGGGGTCTCGAATGGGGAACCGGGCGTCCAGGGGATGGGATGAGAGGGCCCAACAGATACGGATTGACTTCGGTTGTTCGAGGCGGCTTCTTCCTCGGATGCTGCTGAAAGAAACGGCCATCGTTCAGATGTTGGGACTGACCCGGATTCCCGTTCTCTTCTTCGTCGGCC
>JAYUUC010000696.1:0-2941 GCA_043755105.1 Myxococcales bacterium | reverse complement strand
GAGCAGCTCGAGGCCTTGACCTTTGGCGCTGAGGGTTTCGACGGTGCCCGCGCCCTTGTCGAACTTCAGCTTCCCTTCGATGTTGCCGATCGCCAACTTGGGCAGATCGATCGGGGTCGGTTCAGGCCCGTACATCGGGATTGCGATGCTGAGGGTGCCGCCGTTGACGTTCACTCCGGCGATGGTGAGGTTCACGTTTCCAGTGGCGAGGCTCAAGTCGGGTTCGGTGGCCTTGCTCCCGGGAACCGGGCTGCGGGGAATGTCGAGGTTGAGCTGGCCATCGGCCACCCCTGACAGGTCGACTCCCGAAAACGCCTTCAAGTTGCCCTCCGCCAGGTTGAGGTCGTCGAAGCTCAGACGGACCACGGTGTCGGACAGACCGCCCACCGAGCCCGATATCGTTCCTCCCAGCGCGCGAGCGTGGAGCGCGACACCGGGCGGAAAGAGGGAAGGGCGCAGCGCCACCGAATCGACCCGCAGCGGTTCGGAGGGCTTGTCTCCGGGGTTGCCCTTCTTGCTGATGCCGAGGTCGTGGACCGTGACTCCGCGAAGGCCCGGGCCGATCGAGCCGACCGCCACGGAGTAGCCCTGGTCCTCGGCTTCGCGCTGCACCCGGTCCTTGAGCGCATCGTAGGGGAAAGTCAGATAGACACAGACCGCCAGCGCGAAAACGCTGAACGCAGCATAGGCAGCGATCTGCTTCGCACGGCTGTTCAAGAGCTCGATGGCCATTGCAGTCACTGTTTCAGGTGGTAGGTGGCGATGGTGACCCAGGCGGTGAGGGTCTCACTGGCGACGCGGGGCTCGACGCGGAGGTTCTTCACCTTCACCACGCCGGGACCGGCTTCGACATGGCCGAGAAAGTCGACCAGCTTGTTGATCGGAATATCGGTGAGGGTCAGCTCGACGGCGCTCTCGACGATCTTTCCATCGCCGATGCCCACGTCGCCCTTGGGGTTGAGGGTAGGAATGTCGAGGCCCGCGGCGGTGCCCTTCTCTTCGAGGTAGCTGATCAGCCGCACGTTCGACGCCGAGAGCTCGCGCTCGACGGTCTGCCGCTTCTGTTCCGCGTCCCGGAAACTGGCGGCCAGCGCTTGCACCTGGGCCAGCTTGGCGAGGTTGTCTGCGGTCCGACGGCGGTGGGTGGCTGCCGTGGTGGAGAAGCTGATGAAGATGAGGAAGAGGACGAACACCACCGCGGCGCTGCCCGCGAGGCCTACCAGCCTTTGCTCGCGGGAGGTGAGCCGCGAGAAGCGGGACTGGGCATCGGCGATCAAAGCTTTCAGTTGTTCCATGGTCTTTTCCTAGCCCTGCGCCGGAGGGGAGTCGGGGCAATCGACCTGGATGTCGAGGCGGAAGGTGACCTTCTGGCCATCGCGGGTCTTCTCCACCTTGCCTTCCTTCACGTCCTTGAAGCACTTGTAGCCCTTGAGCGCGGTGGTGATCTTGTCCACCTGCTTCGAGCTGTCGGTGAGGCAGCGCACGGTAATTCTGTCGAGGTCCACCGACACCTGGTCGAGGGTGAGAGGAATGTCGGTCGGGAGCCGCTGCATCAGCTCGGCGAGCAGAGCCACCGCAGAGAGCTTGGGTATGGCCGCCGCCGGGCTCTCCTGCCCTTGAAGCAAGTTGATCGCCCGGTCGAAGTTGCGCTCGCATTTGCCGAGCACCCGCTGGGTGGTTTCACAGAGCTGGTCCTCGACCTGCTGCTCGCGTCGCGCCAGCACCTGATTGCGGAGAATGCCGGAGCCAATCAACAACACCACCAGCACCGCGGCAAAGGCAGCCAGGCGGACCAACTTCTCGCGGAGGTAATCGAAGTCTCCCTTGAACGCGTACTCGCCGCGTCGAAGGTTGAAGGTCGAGCCCTTGCCCGTCGCCTGACCCCGCAGGGCGAGCGCGTAGGCCTGCACCGCAGAAGGCTGATGCGCTGGAGCAATCACCTCGTTGGCCTCGGAGGGCAGCGCCAGCAGCACGGTCGGAATCCCCAGCTCGCGGGTGAGCTGGGCAGCGATGCCGGGCAACAGCGAGGTTCCGCCACAGAGATAAACCCGCCCCACCGCCTGGCGGGTTCGCGCGGTGTAGGCCTTGAGCGTGGGCCTCAGCTCGCGCAGCAGCGGTTGCAGGCCACGGACCAGCGCGACCGAACCGCGCTGCGACTCAGGGTCCTGAGCGGCGGCGCCGAAGGCTCCCTGCGCTTCTTTCCAGGCGGTCGCTTCTTCGGCAGAGATCTGAAATTCCGTGGCAAGCGCGCGGGAGAGGTCGCGGCCTCCTCCAGAGAAGGTTCGAGTGAGCTCGACCCCGACGCCAGGTCGGCCGATCGCCACGCTGGTGCGCTCGTGGCCGACGTCGATGATCGCGATCGGCGCCGCCTCTGGACCGGCAGGGGCATCGGCAAAGAGGGCGGCCGCCCCCACCAGAAGATTCTGATAGGCGATGCCGGGGTGGGTGACGATGCGAGGGTCGAGGTTGAGCTCGTGAAGGACTTCCAGGAGCGGAGCGAGTTCCTTCTTTCGAACCACGCCGATCAGCAGGTCGCTGTGCTTCTCGTCCTGAGCGGCAATCTGGTAGTCGTAGACCGCCTCGGAGAGATCGAACGGAAGCTGACTCTCGACCTCGAAGGGAATGGTGGCTTCAATCCGTTTCGGGTCGGTGAAGGGCAGGCTGAGCACGTGGGTGGCGAGTGCCGGCCCGGGAAGGGCCACCACCACCTGGTCGGCGCGAAGTTCCCCGTTGGCGGCGATCGCCGCGAGCGCGGTGCGCAGGGTCTGGTCCTTGTCGCCCTCCGGCCGCCGCTCTTCGACGTAGGCCAGGGTCCGATAGCCCCGCATCTGAGTCTCGAACAGTACAGCCTTGACGCTGTAGCTTCCGAGATCGAGTCCGAGTACCCGCGCCATCGTTATTCCTCTCTCCAGTAAACCAGCTTGCCCAGCGAATCGTCGGC
>JAYUUC010000695.1:0-2942 GCA_043755105.1 Myxococcales bacterium | reverse complement strand
TGCTTCCAGCGGTTCCGAAGACGCCCGTCCTCTACGGCGCGGGAGCCTTGCTGGCGGTGGTGCTCGCGTTCTTCGCTGGCCACGCCACTTCCCGAGCGCCTGCCACCGGCCTGCTGATGCTCGAGCTCCCGCCGGGGTTCACCGCCTCGCTCAAGGTCAACGTCAACGGGGAGTGGGTCCGCGGACCCGATGGCGCCGCGCCGACGTGGCCGCTGCTTCACAAGGCGCCGGCGGGCAAGGTGTCGGTGCTCGCCACCGCCGATGGCTATCTGCCCTTCAAGAAGTCGGTCGAGGTGGTCGAGGGCCGCGAAGTGACCCCGCTGCAGCTCGCGTTAACGCCCGTGGTCCAGACCCAACCGCTGGTGGGCGCGCTGGAAGTCCCCGGGGCAGAAGTGCGACTCGACGGGGCCCTCCTTCATGTCGAAGACGGCGTTCTCTTCGACCGCATCACCACTGGCGAGCCCCACCTCCTCGAAGTGACTGCACCCGGCTACAAGCCCTGGCGGCGGCAGCTCGCCCCCGACGCCGGGCGCAAGCCGCTCTCGGTTACTCCCCGACTCGAAGCCTACGAATTCAAGGCGCACGTGAGCTCGTCGCCCAGCGGAGCGACCATCCTCAACGGCGAGATCGACCTCGGGAAGACGCCGAAGAACCTGCTCCTCTCTCCCGCGGTGAAGTCGCTCCAGCTGCAGAAGCGCTGTTACGAGTCGGTCACCCTCCTGGTAAAGCTCTCCGACGAGCCGCGCGAGCCGCTGCAGATCTCGCAGACGCTGCGCCGGTCGCCCAACTGCCGTTAAGTCTTCGCCTTCCCCCCTTTCGAAACGGAACGTCGCCCATGCCCAAGGCCCGCAAGAACGACCCGCTCGCTCAGCTCCCTTCCTGGGCTCAGACGCTGGCGCAGCGCTACTACACCCGGACCGTGAGCACCTTTGTGCTCCATGGGGCAGTGCGCGATCTGCAACCGGTGACCCAGGAAGACGGCTCGGTGGGATTTGGGCCGTTGAAGACGTTCCTCTCTGACGAGTTGTTCGGCGGGCGCGACCACGTCCTCTTCTACGACCGCTCCTCGGGAATTCGGGCCGCGCTGCCCGAGACCCAGGCCGACCTGGGCCGCGCCCTCGCTGGCTACGACGCGATGTACGGCACCGATTTCGCGCGGGTGATGCCGAGGGACCCGGGCAGGGCGCTCCAGGTGATCGAGAACTATCTGCGGATGCGGCTCGCCGATGGAAAGTCGGTGGCGCTGGTGATCGACTTCGCCGAGACGCTCGCTCCCGGCGGAGAGCTCGCCCACCTCTCCGCCGAGGACCGTTTCGTGCTCGCGACCCTGGTGAAGTGGAGTTCTGACCCCCAGTTTCTCTCTGGAGATCTCTCGATTGTATTGATCTCGGAGAACCTCGCCGAGCTCTCGCCCAAGCTCGCGCGCAACCCCTACGTCTCGACCATCGAGCTGCTCTTGCCCACGGAGGCCGAGCGACTCGCCTACGTCCGCTACAAGCTCGATGGAAAGAAGCTGGCCTCGGTGACCGCCTTGCCCCTCGAAGGCCTGGCAAAGCTGACCGCGGGTCTTTCCCGGCTCAACCTCGACCGGCTGCTCACCGAGGCGCTCGAGACCGGCGCTCGCATCACCCTCGAGGTGCTCAAGGACAAGAAGAAGGAGATCATCCAGGCCGAGTGTCAGGGCCTGCTCGAGTTCATCGAGCCCAGCCATACCCTCGACTCGGTGGCGGGCCACGCCCAGGCCAAGCAGATGCTCCGCAACGCCGCCGGAGCCTTGAAGAAGGGCCGCATCGAGGTGATGCCGATGGGCTACCTCATCTCGGGCCCGGTGGGCACTGGGAAGACCTTCATGGTCACCTGCTTCGCGGGCGACATCGGGGTCCCCTGCGTGAAGTTCCTCAACTTCCGCAGCCAGTGGCAAGGGGTGACCGAGGCGAATTTAGAGAAGATCTTCAACCTCCTCAAAGCGCTCTGGCCGGTGGCGGTGATGATCGACGAGGCCGACGCCTTTCTCGGCAACCGCGATGCGTCCGGCGACTCCGGCACCTCGAGCCGGATCTTCGCGTCGATCGCCGCCTTCATGGGCAACACCGATTACCGCGGGAAGATCGTCTGGTTCCTGCTCACCTGCCGGCCGGACCTGCTCCCGATCGACCTCAAGCGGCAGGGCAGGGCAGAGGAGCACCTCGCTCTTTTCTACCCGCAGACCGACGCCGAGCGAGACGAGCTGTTCCAGGCGATGTCCCGCAAGACCCACGTCGAGGTGGACATTCCGTCGTTCACCTCCCTGGTGAAGGGAGACGGTCCGCTGAGCGGCGCCGACATCGAAGCGGTGCTGGTGCGGGCCAAGTTTCGCGCCCTCGCAGAAGGGCGAGACAAGGTCCTCGCCGAAGACGTGGTCGCGGTGGTGAAGGACTTCGTTCCTCCGTCTTACCCGATGGAGATCGAGCTTCAGAACCTGGTCGCGGTGCAGGAGTGCACCAGCCGGATGCTGCTGCCCGAGCCCTTCAAGAGCATGGAACGCGGTCAGGTCACCCGGCGCATCCGCGAGCTGAAGCAGTTGCTCGAAGAGCGGTGAGGGGAAGAGCGCCGGGCCTGCGTGGAGCAAGAGGCGCGGATTGAAACGGAGGGCCGGAGTGCATTCTGAACACGGTATTACCCCGTTCAGCCCAAGCGTAGCGCCAGAGGCGCGGAGTAAGACGGAGGCGCGGAGTGCATTTTGAACACGGTCTTACCCCGTTCACCCCGAGAGGGTCGACCAGAATTCCTTTTGGAGTCGGCTAGGCACGTCCCTCATCTCCTGGCGTAACCAGAAGATAGACGCAACAAAGCTTCCGAGCCGCTGTGGCCAGTCGCTTCAGGTTGTAGGCGAGGACCTTCAAGAGAATTTCGGACACGGCATTCGCAGCGTGCTGGGTGGTTCCGCGCCGAAACCCCATTGC
>JAYUUC010000694.1:0-2943 GCA_043755105.1 Myxococcales bacterium | reverse complement strand
GGCCCGCACAACCCACTAACTGATCGGCATTGGGGTTAAGGCCGGAGCATCCGGTAGTCCTTCAGCAGTCGCATCGTCCCCAGCTCAATCTCGACATCGTGGCTGTGCTCGAACCGCAGCGAGACCTTGCGAAGGCGGCCGTCCCACCGTGCGCTGCCCTGGAACAGTGACGGGTTGAGGTGTACCCAGTGCACGTGCCCATCGACTGGGACTTCGAACGCACGCTCGTTCCCAGGCGTGAAGTTGGTGTCGCCTTCGAGCTGCCACCTCAGCGCCGCCGCAATCACGTCGCCGAACCGTTGGTGCGGAAGCGGAGGGGCGGGCAGCTCAACTGGAATTGTCACAGAGACGGGTGCGTCCAGCGGCGCCGTGAGGTCTGCGACGAGCGCCTCTCGATCCTTGCCACCGATGAACACCACTCCTGCGTCGCCCCCCTCGCGCTGCGTACAGCCCATGTTGCATGACCAGGGGCCTGCCGAGGCAGGCGCCCCAACCATCTGCGCCGAACCGATTCGCACCCGGTCGCCCTCTGCGACATCGAGGTCGAGGCGGGCGCCGCGCAGCGTGTCGCCGGGCACCGCCGGGATGTTGAGCTGAATCGAGCGCTCGTCAGCCAACGCGTAGACATCGAGGAAGTTGTCTTCCGCGAAAGAAGGATGCCGGTCGCTCCGCCAGAACGTGTGGAGCGCCCAGCCCGCTCGCCTCGGGCTGAGCTTGATGGGCAGCAGGAAGATCTGGTTGCGCTCCAATGCGACGCCCTGCCCATCGGCAGCGAGGCTGGGGGTGTCGACCGCCACGACAAAGCGCTGATGTTCCGAATCGCCCGCCCGCTGCGCCGCGCCGTAGAGCGGACTCCAGTGGCTGGTGCCGTTCGCCGCAGGCCAGGTCGCCAGCTCGGTGTGCTTCGAATACCCGTCGGGGTCGACCCCTTCCGGGAGCACCGCGTACCAGAACGAGATCGCAATGATAACCGCGACCGAGACCGCACCGGGAACCAGGCGCGAGCCGGTGGCCAGCAGGCCTCCCACCAGTGACACCGCCATTAGCGGCAACATCGGAACTCCGTACCGGGAGATGACGAACATCGGCAGGAACACGATCAGGAAATACAGCGGCACCGACATCAACACGAACCCTTCGGCCCGCCGCCAGTTGCGCGCGAAGAACCAGATGCTGAAGACGAGCGCCAGCGCGCGCCAACTCAAGTTCCAGATCGTGAGCAGCGTCGTGTTCTTCTTCAGCACCTTCCAGCTCTGCAAAGCGGAGTGGGTTGGGTTGAAGAGGTCGCTCGGCTCGCCGATGAACAAGCGCACCGGCCAGTGCACGCGCATCGCCAGGGTTCCGAGAGGGTCCCGGCGCATCTGGCGCATCGCGGCCTGAGAGAGCAGCGCATCACCTTCTGGCTCCAGGTGAGAATAGGGGGCGCTGACCTCGAAGGTGTCGAAGTCGTAACCCGAGAAAAAGGGCTCCCAGCCTTTGGCCTTCTGATCCGCGCCCAGGTACAGGGTCGCGCCTTGGCCAGTCGCCAGCTTCCACTGATTTGCGGCCAGGCCGTTCTTGAGGATTACTGGCGCCGCGATCAGCGCGAGGCCGAGCGCGTGAAAGGCCACCACCTTCAGCGCCCGTGGCACCTGGAATTCGGCGCGCCGTCGCAGGGGCGGAACAAGCCACACGGCGAGGAAAAGCAGCCCCAATCCGAGCGGGTAGAACATCGTCGTCGCGCGCCAGATCGTCGCGAGCCCAAGCACCAACCCCGACAGCACCGCCCACCTGGTCCAACCGTTCTCGGAGAACGCGCGAATCAGCAGCGCGATCGCCGACGTCAGTAGAAACGTGTTGATCGACTCGGTGAGAATCGTGAGTGCGAACCCGCTGAACGTCAGGCACGCGGTGAAGGCGACAGCGACCCAGAATGTTCCGCGCGGCGGCAGCACCCGGCGCGCGATCGAGATCAACGGGAGCAGCGTGAGCGTCGACGCCGCCAGCGAGATCAATTTCCCCAGGACAATCGAACGCCCGATGATCGCGAGCAGAATGATGTGCGCCGGAGCTGCCTGCACCGCACGCGGCGAGAACAGCCACGACACCCCTTGCGTCGCCAGCTCTCCCGCGATGTTCAGGTAGGTCGTCTCGTCGTTCTGCGACGTCGCGACGAGATTGCCGCCTCCGTGGAACAGCATCCAGAGGCGCACGCCGACGTTCAACGCGAGGAAGCCGACGACGCCCCAGCCCCGAAGGTCGGCGACCTGGCCTCTCGGAATACGAACGGGCGCCACGTCCATCAATAGAGGAACTCGAGCGGCCCCATCTCGAACGCGCCGGGCATGTCGACCGGGTCGAAGCGCACGTGGATGATCTCCGCTCCACGGTGCCACGCCTCGCGGACATCCGGCGCGTCGACGGCGATGGAATACTGTACCCACTTGCCGGGCGTCAGCGGCACCTTCACCGATTTGATCTCGTTGAACGGTTCGCCGGTCGCATGGGTCCAAAAGAGCTGCGCCTGGGCGAAGTGCTTCAAGTCGTGCTTGAGCCGGAACCGCACCGTCCTCACCGCGCGAGATTGAAACGGCTGCGCTTCGAAGATGATGAACGGATCGTTGCTCTTCGATTCGAAGCGAACCGTTCGCAACCCCTTCTTCACCACGTCGATGCCCGACAGCTCATTGCGCCGTAGCGGGTGAAGGCTGAGCTTCTCGCGGCGAACCAGTTCGTTGGTCTTGAGCGAGGTGATGAGGATCCACACCAGCGGCCCCAGATAGACCAGGCCGAGGAGCAGCTTGAGGACGACGAAGAGCGAGCGGGTCGGTCGGCCCAGCCTCATTCGATGACCTCCGTGCGGAGGCTGCGGACGTAGGGCACGGCGAGGACCGCGACGATGACCATCGAGATGACCGCGATCGTCGCGCCGGTGCTCATGTCGAAGTTGGAGAACGCCGTGTA
>JAYUUC010000693.1:0-2946 GCA_043755105.1 Myxococcales bacterium | reverse complement strand
GTTGGCAAAATGGTCCATCTGGACGAAGGTTAGGGAACCTTCCTCGCTGCTGACCGCCACCGCATCAGGGGTCAATCTCGCCTGGGCTTCAAACCGTTGATGAAGCAAGACGTCGAGGTCGTAGGGTCGTTCGGTTCCCTGTTCGAGCAGCGTTGCCCGCTCGTCCAGAGGAAGAGGGTCAAGCGACGTGACCTGGACTTCGCTCCCCTGTGCCATTTGCTCCAGAAGCCGCTGAAGATGGCGCAACACGCTGGGGCCTTCACCCTTGGGAATCCGGTGTGTCCAGTACTCCAAGCGCAGTCGGTGTTGCTTTCCGGGGATGGCCACCACCGTCGCCGGAAAGGTATTGCGGCCCCGGGTGTGGACTTCGGACACCCGGGTTTCCTCCGAGAGCAGCTTGCCGGTGACTTCCCCCGGATGGGGCTCGAGAGAGACCACCGATTCGAACAGCGGTAATCCGGGAGCCAGAGGTGCTTGGGCCTGGACCTCGAGCAACGACAGTTCGGCCGTGGCGGCGACTGCGGCCTCTTCGGCGGCGACGGCCCGAAGCAGCGTCCCCACGGATAGCAGGCTGTCGAGGTTCAGTCGCACGGGGAGGGTGCGCATGTAGAAACCGACCTCGCGCGCGGATACTCCTGCGGGTCGCGCGTAAGAGGTGCAGCCGGAGACCACGTCAGCCGTCTGTGAATATCGGGCGAGCAGAACGCACCAGGCTGCCAGGTAGACATGCTCGAGCCCGACGCTCACGCTTCGCGCCAGCTGTTCGAGCCCGCGGGAACTGGCCTCGTCGAGAAGGCGCTCGGCCACTGCGTGCTCGGCCCCTTCCTCGGGAAGCGGTTTGCCGGGCGCGAGGGTGGACATCGGCGCTTCGAACCCGCGCAAGCGCTGGTGCCAGAACTGCCGCGCACTCTCCCGTTGCCCCTCGGGAGGCGAAGAGCCTGGTCCAGGCACGGGGGGCGAAGGAAGCGAGTCTCCGCGATACAGCGCGAAGACCTCGTCCAGCAGGACGCCTACCGAGCTCCACTCGCAGACCGAATGGTGGAAGGAAGTGGTGAGCCAGTGCTCGTCTTCCCCGCGCTGAAGCAACGAGGCTCGGAAAAGAGGGCCCCGCTCGACGTCGCTGCCACGCCTGCGATCGTTTGCGAGCCAGGCCTCCACGGCCTCCCCCGATGTCATCGCCCCCCGTTCTTCGTTCGACACCCTCTCGAGCAGGGGAAGGGCGCCATCCAATCGCAGACCGAGCGAACCGTCGGCCCCGGGGGGGAAGCGCACCCCGAGCTTCGGGTGTCGAGTGATCGCCTGGTTCCACGCTCGTTCCAGCCGGTCGAGCGACAGAGGCCCGCAAATCACATGAATCAACTGCTCGAGGTACAGGTCCGGCGCGGACACAGACTGCAGCGCCATGCTGACCTGCAACGGAGTCGGGCGCCCGTCCTCCGGATGAGAGGAAGCAGCAGGGGAGGAAGGCAGGTCCGCGAGCAGGCGGTTCTCGCCGGGATCGGTCAAGGTCTACCTCGGAAAAAAGAACGTGAAGGCCGGGGGCCCGACGACTTCGAATGGCGCTGCCAGACGCGTCCTCCCGCCCTCAAGGTCGAGAAGTGCCGGCCGGGGCGCGCTTGTTCCTCCTCTTCCCTGTGTAGGCAGGGGCAGGTGTTCCCTGCGAGTCGATCGCCCGGACCATCAGGGACAGGCCTTCGTCCAGTTCCCTGCGGCTGATGTCCAGAGCGGGCCGGAAGCGAAGCGAACGAACGCCACAGCGGAGGACGATCAAACCCTGGCGATAGCAATCGTCCACCAGCGTGTCCCTGAGCTCCCGGGTGGGAAGGTCAAACGCGGCCATCAGCCCCATTCCCCGGGCGTTGCTGATCAGGCCGGGTCGTTCGGCTTGCAGCTGCTGGAGCTGCTCCTTGAGATAATTCCCCTGACGTCCAGCGTTTTCCACCAGTCGCTCGTCCTTCATGATCTCGAGGATCTTCTGGCAACGGACCATGTCCGCGAGTGAACCGCCCCAGGTGGAGTTGATCCGTCCCGAGAGGCGAAACACGTTGTCTTCCTCTTCATCGAGCCGGGCCCCCGCCATCACTCCGCAGACCTGCGCCTTCTTTCCAAAGGCAATCAGGTCAGGCTCCACCGCCGCGTGCTGGTGGGCCCACATCTTCCCGGTCATTCCAAATCCAGCCTGGACCTCGTCGAACACCAGCAACGCTTCGTTTTCATCCGCGAGAACGCGCAGCGCCCGAAGGAATTCGGGCCGGAAGTGGTTGTCTCCCCCCTCACCCTGAATGGGTTCAATCAAGATGCAGGCGATCTCGTCCTTGCGTGAGTGGAAGGCCTTCTTCGCCTCTTCCAGGGTGACCTGTTCGGCCCTCTCGACCCGGGACTGTTCCGCGGCATCGAGCGGAAAGCAGAGCTTCGGGTTGCTGACCATGGGCCAGTCGAAGCGGGGGAAGTCGTCGGTGATGTGCTTGTTGGGCGAGTTGGTCACCGACATCGCGTAACCAGAACGACCATGGAACGATTGGTCGAAGTGGAGAACCTGGGAACCCCGGGTGGCGCGGCCCTTGCGGCGGTTGCGACGGCACTTCCAATCGAACGAGGCCTTGAGGGCGTTCTCAACCGCCAGGGTGCCCCCGGTGATGAAGAACACCTGGTGCATGTAGGAAGGCATCGCTTGCTGGCCGAAGGTCTTCACGAAGGCCGCCATCTCGGTGGTGTAGATGTCTGCGTTGCTGGGGTGGATCAAGGCCGCCCGGGTCAGCGTCTGCAGGAAGGCGAGGTCGGTGAGCTTGGGGTGGTCGAAGGCCAGTGGCCGGGAGGCGAAAAACGAAAACAGGTCGAGGTAGCTCTTCCCCGACCGAGAATCGAAGAGGCGATGCCCCTTGCTTCGCTCCATGTCCATCACCAGGCTGTAACCGTCAACCAGCATGCGCTCGGCGAGGCTCGCGT
>JAYUUC010000692.1:0-2946 GCA_043755105.1 Myxococcales bacterium | reverse complement strand
TGGGAGTGCTGTTGATGGGCTCCTATCTTCTTCTCTGCACCCGTTAGAGCTCCAGCCACGCACCTGGAGGGTCGGAAAGGGCCGCAATACGCCAGCTGTCGTATTTTTCGGGGACCCGCATCGGTACTTCCACACGCTTGGTCAAACGCACTCGGGAGTTTTGTCGAGCCGATGGGGAAGTTGCCGATGATTTCTGACAGCGCAGGACTCCTGGACCGCATCCCCGAGATCGAGCCGCTGTGCGAAGACCGGCGGATCCGGAAGGCGGTGGAATCCGGAGACCCCTTCAAGGTCTATCGGGCACTGGCGTTTGCCCGGTGGACGGGCCGGCTGAAGGCGCACCGCGATGTGCTCCAGATGCTGCTGAGGAACCGGCGGTTGTTCGCGAGGCCGCTGAAAGACAGCTCGCTTGCCCTCTTCACCATGAACGGCTTCGGCACCACGCTGCTGGGTAAGGCCGAGCCCGATGCGCACGACGGGAGCCACATTGCGACGCATCAGGTGGTGGCGTTCTTCGTCCTCCCGCTCTTCCCCTTGGGGGCGTACGTCGTTCAGCAGGGCGAGAGCAGGGGGCTGAAGCGCTCCTGGCGAATCCTCGCCCGCGTGCCGATGGGCCACCTGGCGTTCGCCTACAGCCGCGGCATCGCGCTCCTGGTCCTTGCGCTCGTCGGCATGGGAGCGCTGGCCGCCTTCAAGAGCACCCGGTACCACGACGTTTACGTTCTCAACGGCTTCGATCAGCCTTTGAAGGTCGAGCTGGGAGTAAAAAGCCAGAGCGTGCCAGCAGGCGGAAGGGTCCTCTTCAAGGACGTGCCCATCGGTGCCCAGCACGGAAAGGCGACCTCGGAGAAGGGCGCAGTGATTGATCAGGTCGAGCTCGCAGTGGAGTCGGGCTCGGACTTTCTGGCGTGGAACATCGCCGGCGCTGCGCCGCTGTTCCGCGCCGAGTTCATCTACTACCCGAAGGACACCAAGCCCGGGAGCCGGCCCCCGGACCCCGAGCCGACCCTCTTCTGCGGGCGCCGCCAGGTGAAGCTGAAAGACGTGGACCACCTCTTCACCGAGCCGCCGAAAGAGATCTCCCTGGATGAAAAGGAGACCCGGCACACGGTGACCGTCATTGGACCGACGGGAGTCATCGAGCGGGGCCCGTTTCGTTGCTTCAACCAGCTGGAAAGTGAAGGCCGAACCCAAGAAGCGATGGCTTTTGTTCGGCCAATGCTTGAGCTCTCGAATTGGACTCCGGAGGCCACGGCACTCGCTCAACGCGCCCTGTTTTCGCTCCCTTCCGAGGCGGGGATGAAACTGGCCCGGGAACTCAAATCCCGAACCCCCAATGACCTGGAGGCACACAGGCTCTACCAATATCTGCTCGAGCGGGCGGGGGAGTTCGACCGGCTGCGCGCGGAATACAAGGAACGCGCCGGTTTGGAACCAGAGTCGGCGGACTCCCAGTACCTCTACAACCGGACCCTGCCCCTGCGCGCCTCGCGGGAGGCTGCAGAGTCGTTGGTGAAAAAGTTTCCGGAGCACATCGCCTCCTGGCGCACGCTTTTCTATTTCCGCTACTGCGCCGGCGACCTGGAGCGGGCAGACCAGGCCTGGACCCACATTTACAATCAGTCTCCGGAGGAAGCCTTCAAGCTCTTGGAAGACGAGGCCACTGCGCTCCATCTGCTGGGCCGTCGGGAACGACTCGAGACGCTGATCGGCCAGGCCTTTCGCGTGGGGTCCTCAGAAGCGAAACACGCGGCCGCCAGTCTCCATGCCCTCCTTCTTCTTCAGGCCGGAAAGCCGGACGCAGCCGATTGGCTCGAAGCGTTGGAGAAGGACACCGGCGAGCGGTTCAGCCTCGAGCGGGCGCGCGCAGGCCTACGCTCAGAGGACGATGGTTCGATGGCGTACGTCCGGTTCCTGGACGCCATCGTCAAGGATCCCGCGCAGGCCCTGGCAGAGGGCCAGAAGCTTGGCGCCACCGAGGTCGTCTTGCTTCCCGACGCTGCCTGGGCGTTGGGCTACGGAGAGGCCGTTCGCCGCGGGGTGAAGCCCGCTGTGGCCCGCCTCGAGGTCGGGAACTTGATCGACCCGGAAAGCCTTTCGCGGCTGACCCGCTACGTCCGCGGTGAGGACGTCACCCTCGAGGACACCCTGCTCACGCCACCGGTGCGGTCCGCTGCGTACTTCATCCGCTCCCGCCGCGACGATCTCGCACCGGGGCAGCGGGAGCGACTGCTCGAGCAGGCCCGTCGCGCGGACAGCCTCGATGGCCTGGTGGCGCGCGCGATCAAGAGCTGGAAGACGTGACCGGTTCTTCAATCAAGACACGCGCAGTGCTCACCCTTCTTCTCTGGGCCGGCTTCTGGCTGCTCGGCCTGGGGCTGGGCGGCGCGCTGCTGGCGGTCCCGTTCGTCCAGAGCACCTACGGCCATTCGGTGGAGCTGGGTGGCCTTCTCGCTGGGGGGCTGGCGCTGCTGCTGCTCTGGGCGATGCGGCCCCGCAACCTGTTCACGCGCACCAAGGCAGACGAGAGCCCGTCTCTCGACCGTGAGCGTCACCCGCAGCTGTTCGAGTTCATCGAAAAGCTGTCCCGCAAGTCGGGTGCCCGCATGCCGCACAAGGTCTACCTGCAAGGCCAGGTCAACGCGTTCGCCGGGGTGGAGCGCAAGTGGGCGGGGTTGAAGCAAACGCCGGTGGTCGGGCTGGGCTTGCCGTTGTTTGGCTTTCTCTCGCGCGAAGAGTTGGCCTCGGTGCTCGCGCACGAGTTCGGTCACCACGTCGGCGGCGACGTGGCCCTGGGACCGTGGATCCACAAGACCCGGAGCTCGATCGGTTCGGCGGTGGAGTCGCTGGAGGACTCCGCCTTCTTCCTCGACGTACCCTTCCGCTCCTACGGTCATTTTTTTCTGCGCGTCTCCAGCGCCGTCTCGCGGGAACAGGAGCTGGCGG
>JAYUUC010000691.1:0-24271 GCA_043755105.1 Myxococcales bacterium | reverse complement strand
GGATCAACAAACCCGCAACCCCGGAGGCGATCACAGACTTTGTTGCTTAAACTCTGACAGCCGCTGTCTCAAAGTCGTTGACAGGTTCCGACAGCGTTCCAGAGCTACTGAAGATCACCCAGGGGGTGCTTGCGAAGGAAGAGCTCGTCGCCGACCCTGAGCTCGAGAACCTCCTGCACAAGCTGTACACCCGGCAGAAGGATAGACCTCACTCCGGCAATGCCCGTGCCGCCCGGAAAGTGGCGGAGACCATCGTCAACCGCCACCACCTTCGCCTCTCGAAGCTCCCCCTCTCGGAGCGGTCCCCGACGCTGCTCCGGACCGCCGTGCTCTCGGACGCCTTGGGGGGCGAATCGAAAGTCGACGTGGCCGAGCTGGAGCGCCAACTGAAGAAGCTCGATCGACTGATCGGCCTCGAGAATCTCAAGCAAGCAGTCCAGCTGAGCGTGGACGCGTTCATGACCGCCCGAACCTCACCGGAGCACAACGGGTTTCTTCCGCGATTGGCGCTCGTCTTCGAGGGAGGATCTGGAACGGGGAAGAGCGAGGCCTGCCGCCGGCTGGAGTTGATCGTGCAAGCGATGGGCGCCTTCGGTAATTCGACTTCGCCCGAGATTCGCATCGCGTCGGGTGCTCTCGCTGATGATGGCAGAGCCGTCGAGGCCCAGTTCGATTCCGGAGATCGCCTGGACAAGCCGACCTTCATCATCCTCTCCGGCACGCAAAAGGACGTTGAAGGACTGTTCCGAGCTAACCCCCGACTGGGAGCGAAGTTCAATCAACGGATCGTCTTCCCCGATTACACAGTCGACGAGCGGGTGGCGATGGCGGTGCTGATGCTGGAGGATGAAGGCTTGGAGCTCTCGGACGCAGGCACGAAGTGTCTGGGTGAGCTGCTCAGCGGCCCTTCGAGACAGTTCCTGGTCAACGGTACCCGCGTTCGACGAATCATCGACGCCGCGGTGGGGCGTCACTGGCATCGCATCAGCCGGTCTCGGTCTGCCGACCGAAACAAGGACTCGCTGCGGGTGATCGAGCCCATCGACTTCGAGGGAGTCGAAGCCGAGCTACCGGTCGGGCTCGAGAATGCCCGCCAGCTGGGATTCAAGGCCACGCTTGTCGCGGACGAGAAAGAGCTTCTCTTCGGGTAAAAGCCACAAGGCTTTGAACGATTCCCCGGTCTCAAAGTGCGTTGACGGGCGTGAAGAGGCACGCTAACTCTTCAAGGCGCCAGCGTTTCGGCGTCCCCCTTCCCAGCCAAGAGCGCGATGACCAAACGGGTGTGCAGTCTGTTCCTCGTCGGGGCGCTCGCTTGTAACACCGCGCCGGTGCCGCCCACCCCGGCCCTGAACCGGCTTCACTCCGAGTCGAGCGCCTTGCGCGACGAGCAAGGGCGCTACGTCTTCTTCCACGGCATCAATGTCTCGGGCGGCACCAAGAACCCCGAGCTCACCGTCGCCGGCGAACCGGTCTACTCGAACCGGCCCTTCCCGCCCGCTGACCTCGACGCGCAGTTCTCAAAATTGAGCGCTTCGGGCTTCAACGCGGTCCGCCTGCTTCTCTCCTGGGAAGCGATCGAACCGAAGCAACGCGGCCTCTATGATCTCGCCTACCTCTCCGTCGTTCGAGAGACGGTGAAGTCGGCAGGCGAGCATGGCCTCTGGGTGCTGCTCGACATGCACCAGGACATGTTCAGTCGCCACCTGAGCGTGAAGTTCAACGAGCACCCCTCGTACGGCGAGAAAGGCTCGGTCGAAAACACCCTTCTCTCCCTGGTTCAGCCTTACACCGATTCGGTGCGAGGAGACGGCGCGCCGCGCTGGGCAGTCGAGTCCTGCCTTCAGGAGAAGAACCTCTCGTCGCGTTTTTGGGGGACGCCGTGGATCTTGAGTGGGCTCTCCGAGGCGGAGCTGAAGAACCTATTCAATGTCTATCAGAAGCTCACCGGCGGCAACGACGGAGGGACAGGCGACGGGCCGCTACCCGACTGGGTCACCCACTTCGCGCTCGGTCTTCCCGAAAATTTCGCGATCAACGAGACCACCGACCTGCTCCCCTTGACCCACTGGTACTCAGCGCAGTCTCTCTCGCTCGACGTCTCCCGGTGCTATGCCTGTCTTTTCGCCGGGGACGTGGTCTTTCCGGGGATGAGCCGTGATGGCGAGAACGTGAAGGACTATCTACAGAAGGGTTACGCAGAGAGCTGGGCCCAGGTGGCTGCACAGGTGTCTGATCTGCCCAACGTGCTCGGGTATGACCTGATCAATGAACCGGGCGGAAACTTCATCGCTCTGTCGGCCGTCGCTGGGCTGATCAAAGCCGGGGTCCTCGATGGAGCAGAGCAGACGCTGGTTGACCTCTTCGGACCCGATCTCGGGAAGGAGATCTACCAGGGGCTGGTGGCGATGCGTCTTCTGCCTCCGGACAGCAAGCCCGAGACCTTGCGGCTGTGGGGGCTGGACAAGCTCGACGCCCTCGCCACCCTCGGGCTGAACAGCGGGTTCGATCAGAATTACCTCCGACCCTTCTACGAGAAGGTGGGCAAGGCCATCCTCGAGGTCGACCCTCGCGCGATCATCTTCATCGAGGGGACCTCCAACGGCAGCGACGCCCTTGGAGGATTGGGGGGAAGCGGGATGACCCGGCCTGCAGGGTTGCCTGAAGTGGTCTACGCGCCCCACTGGTACCCAGATGTCTTCCCTTCTCTGGGTTTCAACCAGGACCCGCGTACGTTCGCTGCCGACGAGCTCCGCTTCCGCAATTACCAGCCGGCCATCGAAGGGGCAGCGGCCCTTGCCCGCCAATCGCTGGGAAACATGCCGGTGGTGCTGGGAGAATTCGGAGCCCCCTTCAACCTCAACGGCATCGGCGAGGCCCGCCGCTCGGGGTACGAGGTCACCGCCACGGTCCTCGACACTTCTTATGAAGCGCTGGAGCGGATGTTTCAGAGTCAGTTCGTCTGGGGCTACACGCCCGACAATACCTACGCGCGGGGCGACGGCTGGAACCACGAAGACTTCTCGCTCTTCAATCCCGACCAGGCGCCTCGAGCCGAGCGGGCCTGGAACCGTCCCTACGCGAGGGCGATGTCGGGCAGGCCGATCTCCACGCACTTCTACTCCGACTACCACCCGTTCGACACCGTTGCAGGGGTTCCGAACCCAGAGCGCGAGTTCGAGGTTCGCTACGGCTTTCGCGAGTCGTCAGCGCCAACGGAGATCTTCGTGCCCGTGCTGCAGTACCCGGAAGGCTTCTATGTGTGGCTTTCCGATGGAGAAGCGTGGTTCGACCCGTCGTCCTCGATTCTCTTCCACTCGAGCTCTGGAGAGTCACCGGGTGTAGAACATGTGGTACGGCTGCTCCCGGTGGATGCAGCCGCAGCCGACAGCCGCTGGCGGTATTTCTTCCGCGGACAGCATTCAGTGGAGCACCGCTGATGGGTCGGGAGACTTCAATCGATAGAGTTCGTGGACTCCTCGCTCGTTCACTCACCTTCCTTGTCCTAGGGCTCGGGGGAGGCATCGCTCCTGCAGCCAGGGGAGCCGAACGCGGGGACAACGCGCCCCATCTCGAGCTCCACGCCGACCTGCAAAATCTCTTCCTCTTCCGAAGTGATTCCGATTTCGACAGCACACCGCCCGCAAACGATGCCAATGGGCAATCGGTCGGCGCCCTGGCGACGGTTCTCACTCCCACCATCACCCTTCATGCCCGTCGCAATCTTCGTCTGGTCTACCAGCTCGAGCTCGGACTCAACTTCTGGAGCAAGCAGAACGCCGACCTGCGCGACCCCCTCAGCCCCGAAGTCTTTCTACTCAAGCACCGGGAGGTCTACGGAGAGGGCGAGCTTCTCGACGACGCTTTGGGCTTCAAGGTGGGCTTCGGGCGCTTTCGAGATCCCACCGGGCTGTTCGTCAACCATTGGCTCGGCAACGCCCAGGTCAACCTTCGCCTCAATCCCGAGCTGCGCACCGGTTTGTTCCTGGGGCAGCTGCCGGACAGCACCTACGAGGGGCTGACCGTCCGGGAGAACAACTTCCGCCACGACCGCTTCGTCTTCGGGGCGACCAGCGACCTGCGGCTCTCTCACCGAACCCAGCTCTCGGCTGCGCTGGTAACGCTCTACGACGCTGCGACGGTCGGCGAGACCTTCTGGGTGCTCGCGCCCGCTGTCCACCTGGAATCGGTCTTCGACGGCGCGGTCGGTTCACTCGACGGAATCCTTCAGCTCGGACAGCAAGGGGGGCAGGCGCGGGACGGGGGCACCGTCGGACATCTCGCCTGGGCCGCGCAGGCCCACTTCGCGCAACAGCGCAGGCGGCTGACGCTGGACTGGAACGTGCTCGCGCTCAGCCCGGATGACGGGGTCGACGGCAATCGCGCCAACCGCGCCTTTCTCTATTCGGGCAAGTCGAGGAGCGCCACGGTGATGCTGACCGAGGATGAGATCCGCGATTGGTACGACAACTTCGACGAACGAATGGGCTCGAGCCGAGGAGGATTCTTTCTCAACCGCGCCGGCCTGCTGGTGGGCGACGTGACCCTCGGAGTCCCCATCAACGACTGGCTGCGTCCGGCCCTCATCCTCGGTGCAGCCACCACCCTCAACCCCGCCAACGCGTTCGACCACTGGCTGGTGGGGGTCGAGTCGGATCTGCGGGTCGAGCTTCGCTACTCGGAACAACTCTCTACCTTGCTTCTGGTGGGAGCCCTGCTTCCAGGCGAAGCGGGGGCCGCGCTGCTCAACACGCGAAATCTGTCGGCGCAGCGTGGAATCTGGATGGCGGAAGCTTCGCTGTTGATGCACTACTGACGAGGAGCGACCGGGCTTCCACTCCTCCGTTGCGGCTACGGGCTCTTCGTGAACTCGACCGAATAACGCGACCAGATCTTGCTGTTCACCCCGTTGGCCTGAATCACCGCGCGGTAGGCGTCGACGATCGGCCGTGGTTCCCGCGCGAACGGAGGTTCGGGGGTTGCAGAAAATAGGCCCATGTGACCGAAGCCTCCCTGCCACTCGAAGGTGTCGGTGAGCGACCACATCGAATGCCCGCGGATGTCGATTCCGCGCTCCCGGGCCCGATGCAGCTCGCTCAGGTCCAGCAGCAGCTTTCCATGCATGCTCGACCCGTCACCCGCAGTGGGCGTTCCGGTATCCACATACAAGGGCTTTCCCCAGGCGCCGTAGGTATCGAGGATCGCCGCCAGCCCCTCAGGGTCGATGGCCCCGCCTTCGACATCGCGAAGAACCGGAGGGTTCACTCCTCGCGTATCGCCTGACACAGTGAAACCCGTTGGTGACAGGTCATACGGTTCGACAAAGAACGGTCTGTAGAAGTTGACGGTGATCCAATCGAAGCTGTCCGCGAGGGCGGGGTCGGTGCGCTCCGGCGGGGTCAGCCGGGTGTTTCGACTGTTGCCGTCGAGGTCCAGATCGACGTCGCCCTTCGCGATCGCCCGCATGAAATCCTTGTGGAGGATGTAGTTGCACTTCTGAGCCAAGGTTTGTTGTTGCTCATTGTCCACATCCTTGGGGCGGCAGTAGGCGCCGGCCATGGTCACTCCCACCGATGCGGGGTCACCGTCACCATCTGCATCGACGGTGTCGAGTTCCTTCACCAAGCGATGTGCCGAGGCCTGGAGGTACATCAGGTTCAGCAGTGCTTGTCGGCTGCCGTCCATGTCGAGCAATTTCCCCGGAGGAAAAACCCCGGCCACATAGCCAGGAACGATGATCGACCAGGGCTCGTTCACCCCGACATACTCGTCGACGTACGGCGCCAGGCGGGGAATCAGCAGCCGCAGGTACTGTTCCCAAGCGGGAATGAACACCGAGGTATCCTGGGCGAAAAGGTCAACGCCGGTTTCCGGATCCTGCACCCAGGCGGGAGCGACCCAGTGATAGAGGTGCAGCACCGGCTTGATGTTCTTCGCGCGCAGGCGCTTCAAAATCTCGATCAGCCAGTTGAGCTCCGCCTCGTCGAGCGGCCCTCTCGCCGTCGGCTGCAACCTGCTCCATTCGATGTCCAGACGAATCACAGACATTCCAATGTCTGCCATCCGGTCGATGTCCTCGGCCCAGAGCTGCCCGAAGCCGGCGCCGAAGGGGTTGCGCTGGCCGCCCTCGACCTTGCCCATCCGCTCCCAGGACTCCCAGTTGCTGCGCACCGTGCCGCCCTGGACCCCGGTGTTTCCAGCGATCTGGTAGAGGGCGGACGAGACCCCGAAGAGAAAACCTTTGGGAAACTGGAAATTCGTCTCGGGATCGGGCCGGGAGCAACCTGCCAGGCCGAGAGACAACAGCGCGAGCCAGCCCATCTTCGTCCGCAAGTCAGACTCCGGTGCTCGAGGTCAGCATTTTTGTAGCAGAACCTCTTGCTGCCATCAAAGGCTGAGGCAGAGCGGCCGGCGATCGGTGATAGAAGTCGTCGACTTGTAGAAGGAGTCGCGATGCCTTGTCTGATGCTGGTCACCGCCGTGCTGCTGAGCAGCACGCCGCGAGGCTACAATCCCTTCGAGCAGACCTTCGGCGTATCGAACGTCAACGCGGTCGCCGGTCACGGAGGGCTCACCGCCGCGGTCTCGCGTCAGGGGGACCTGGCCGTGCTGTCCTGGCCGGGACCGAGCGCGTCCGATCAGCTGGGCTACATCGGTTCCAATGCTCCGGACGCGAGAGATCAGCCGCAATCAGGGGCACTTCCCGGCATGGGGGCCTTCCTCGGGCTCAAGGTGACGACACCGCAAGGGACCACCCAGACCTGGCTGCGCGATGCATCGTGGAGCGCCACTCAGGGCTACAGCCGCGAGGATGCACCAGTGCCGGTGACCCAGTTTTTGAATTCCGCACTGGGGCTGAAGGTGACGGTGACCGACATCGTCTCTCCTTCGGAAGACGTGCTCACCCGACGCGTCGAGGTTCAGCGTCTGCCCGGCTCTGGCGTCACCGGACTGTCGCTGCTGGCTTACGAGAACCTCTCGCCGACCCAGTCTCGGATTCCGGAGCTTCCTTTTGCCGACTGGGCGCTCGACCCTCACAATGACTTCTTCGCGGTGTGGGACGCGGCCTCGGGCGCGATCCTCCATTTTCATCCCGCAGACCGGGGAAGCTTCACCACGCTGGCCGCTTTTCTCAACCGCGCGGACTTCGACTACGGGCCGGTCGAGCTGTTGATGCGGCAGACCACCCCCGCACCCGATGCGGTCCAGGCCTTCGTCTCGTCGATCGATCAGGCCTACGGCCCCGGCGTGGCGGCCCTGGTGACGACCGTGCCTGCCCCGCAGGCATTTCAGGTCGGCGTCGACGCCACCCCCTTCTGCGGTTTCATCAACGGAATGATGGACAACCTGGCTGCCATTCCCGAGCGGTTCCCAGGTCAGGTCTCGCCGATCAGCGACAGCCAGGCGGCGCTCCTGCGCTGCACCGACCAGACCGCCGAGCGCGCCGCTCGGCACCAGTGGAAATGGAACCCCAGGGATGCGCTCGAGGACCTTTCGGACGGCGCCCTCGAAGGGTCCACCATCGCTACCGGGCAGACCAATGGAGCGCTGGTGTCGGCCCTGGTGTTCGAGGGTGACCGAGCCGAGGGCGCGGTGGTGTTCGCCTTCGGCCACACCCGTACCGAGGCGAGCGCGGCGCTGCGACAGGTGCAGGCCAAGCCCCTGAACCAGCGACAGGTCGAATCAGAGCAGGCAGCGGCTCAGGCATTCGAAGGGGTCGCCCTCCCGGACCCGGCCCTGGGCGAGGCAGTTCGAACGGTGGCGCTGAGGGCCCTGGTGAACATCTACGTGGCCCGGGAGCGCAGCTCCGGAGCAGTCGTCGCCAGCGTCTGCCGGCAGCCCTCGTACTTTCTCGATTGGCCGCGCGATGGCGCCTTCATCACCCTCGCGCTCGACGTGGCCGGGAAGCACGACTGGGTGACCCAGCGGCAGCGCTGGTACGCCACGCTTCAGCGGACCGAGCCCACCACCGGAGATCCCTTCCTCACGCCCAACGTCCCTTACGATCACGACGCCGAGAAGCAGCAGTTTCCAGCCGATGCCTGGGAAATGAACTACTACGCCGATGGGGTGATGGGCGGGCCGATTCGCTTCGAAATCGACAACACCGCGCTCCATGTCTGGTCTGTGGCCGAACACCTGGCCTTCCTTCCCGAACCGGAGCGACGAGCGCTCGCCGACGAGCTCTGGCCGAGCACCCGTCGCGCCCTCGCATTGCTGATCCGCTGGCGAGATCCGAAGTCTGCATTGACCGCACGCGCGAACGAAGACGACCGCTTCGAACTCACCTCGACCTTGCACGGAGCGGTGACGGTGAACGCTGCGCTCCTGGCGGGCATTCGCGTCGCCCATTACCTCGGCGATGCGGAGATGGTCAGTCAGGCCACCGCCCGCCAGCAAGAGCTGAAGCAGGCGGCCTTCACCGCCTTCTGGGACGAAGAGGCGGGGGTCCTGAGGCGCCCCAAGGTATTGCCCGGGTCTCCGGAAGGAGAAGCCACCGCCTGGGCAAGCTGGCCCGGTCGGTTGTTCGACGAAGGCGACGCTCGCATGGAGCACCAGATGCAGTTCGACCTTGATACCCGGGTGTTCCCCTTCCTCAAGGGGGACATGCCGAGAACGGCCTACGTACTGAAGAACGTGGTTCCCCCCCTGCTGCTCGGTCGTTCGGGAGATGGCGGGTCGCGCGATCGAGCCAGGGAAGCGGTGATCGCCATGGCGCAGGTCGCCTCGCCAGACACGCATCACTTTGGCGAGTTCATGGTGTCGACCAAGGACGCCAGCGGAGCGGTCAGCTTCTCGGTCGAGACCGCGCAGCCCCACGTCTGGGAAGGAACGCTGTTCTACCTTGCCGCGATGGCCGCCAGCGACCCTGCCGCTTTCGGCAAATTGAAGGCGGAGCTTCCTCTCGATGCCGAACGACCCCGAGGCTGCGGCTGTGACACCACGGATGCGACAGTGCTCCTTCCTCTGCTCAGCCTGTGGGGACTGCGATTGAGACGAAGGCGGTCCTGAGGTCTCCTCCAATGGAATGCAGACAAGATTGACGAACATCACTCCCAGGCTCAGCGAATTGCTGGCGGAGAAAGACCCGGAAGAGCTGCTGGCCCTTCTTCCCGGCCACCCCGCTGTCCACTTCACCGATGTGAATGGTTACGACGCTCTGATCGACGCCGCCCACGCGGGTGCTCCGTGGGACAACAGCCAGTTGCTGCAGCTTCTTCGCCTGCTCATCTCCGAAGGCGCTGCGCTGAATGGCTTGAGCAAGTACGGGGAGACCGCGCTGGGCGCCCTTTCGCGCTGGGGGAAATTCGAGGCCGTTCAACTTCTCCTCGACTCCGGTGCAGACCCCGGGCCCCTGAAGTGGACGCCCTTGATCAAGGCGGTGGCGCTCGGCTCTTTGGCCGAAGTCGAAGCGCTCCTCGCTGCTGGCGCCGATCTTGAAGCCACCGACGGCTGGTCTCGTACGGCCTGGCTGGTGTCGCTGATGAGAGGCGACCTGGCCATCGTTCAAGTTCTCGCCGACAAGGGTGCGAACACCTTGGCTCGCGGAAAATGTGGAAAGGTTCCCCTTGCCTACGCGGTGGACGGGCAACAGCCCGAGGTGGTGCGCTGGTTGCTCGCGGCAGGAAGCGACGTCGACGCAATGGACGATTTCAAGACTACTCCTTTGATGGACGCCGTCGAACGAGACGACCTCGTGTGCATCGAGCTGCTGATCTCCGCCGGCGCCGACGTGAATCATCTCAGCCCCACCGGGTCGGTGCTTGCCGGTGCGACCTCGAGACAGGTGGTTCGACGCCTCCTCGACCTGGGCGCAGACCCTCAGCATCTATCGAAGGAAGGCCGCAGGGCGCTTCTTGGCCTGCAAACGCCAGACGAAGGGGCGCTGCTGCAGCTTTCGGCGGCGGACTACCAAAATGGCCGTCACCGCTACTTCGGCAGAACCAACCCAGAGAAGATAAGTGAGCCCTTCTGGGATCACATGATCCGGTCGGGAAGTCAGGCATGCGCCGGCAGAAAGGGGCCTCCCGGTTCAAACTTCAAGGAAGACGGGGCACCCGTCTGGTGCGCTGACCGGTTCGGACAATCGCTCACGTTCTTGCCGGACGGTCGGATGGTTCAGGTGGGGGGCGAGCACGAGGATCACTACGACCCCGATTTCTGCATCTACAATGACGTGTTCGTTCATTCGCCAGATGGATCATTCACCCTGTTCGGATATCCGGAAGCGGTGTTCCCGCCAACAGACTTCCACACTGCAACATTGGTCAGAGATGCCATCTATCTCATCGGATCTCTGGGCTACCGGGGAAGCCGCCACCCCGGAACGACGCCGTTCTACCGCCTCGATTTGGCGACCTTCCGAATCGATCGGCTTATGTCTTCCGGCGAGGCCCCGGGTTGGATATCCCGGCACCAGGCGACGCTTCGGTCTGATGAAGAGATCGTTGTACGGAGAGGCAAGATCGTTTCTGGCCCCATGGACGACGAAAAGTACGCCGACAGTACAGCCACCTTCGTGCTCGATCTAAAACAGCGGGTTTGGAGACGTGAGTTCAGCGGCGGCTGAACCGTCAGAAACGGCTGTGACACTACTGATGCGACAGTGCTCCTTTCTCTGCTTAGCCTGTGGGGACAGCGATTGAGACGAAGGCGGTCCTGAGGTCATCGCCAGAAAAGGGCCGTTCGGATCAGCCTTAACCCGACCGCGCCGTCGATGATTACTTCGATTCAACATGCGCCTGCGGCTGCTCATGGTCGTCGCGATCGAGCACCACCGTCAGGCCGATCTGCACTCCATGCTTGACCTTGAATAGGTGTGGAGATCGACCAACCCTTCCTGATCCAAAATTGAAGACAACATCGAAATAATGGGCGCCTGGTTCCAGTGGGCCGACGAAGACCTCGCCCGCCCCTTCCGGCACTTCGCACGTCAGTTTGACAGCCACGCCGTCGACAGCAAAGAGAAGGGCTCGAGCAGATCTTCCATAATCATTGCGGTAATTCAGGCGGACGGTCGCGGGTTTGTCGGTTGACTTCTTCGCTGACGGTCGTTTCCACAGGTTGGCCAGCACCTCTGTCTTCAACTCGTTTGAGCAAATGGAATTCGCATCAACCGAGGGCGTTGGAGGGCCGGCAAATGCTGCGGCGCTGACCAGAAGTCCCGCGGCGAGAGCAGGAATGAAGCGAGTAGACGACAGGGTCATATGTCCTTTCCCCCGTGAATCGGAAGTTGTCACTGAGCCAAACCAGCGCCAAGACTCAAGGCACCTGACACTCTTTTCCCTCGCAGAGCACCACGTCGTCAATCCACGCGGTCTCTCCTACCGCGAGGTCGAAGTTGATTACCTGCTCACCGTCCACGTAACTGAGCCCCGGATAGAAGGTCGAGAACACCCGCGTCCAGTCGGAGGCCGGACCCGACACCCAATCCGGAGTCGCGCCCATGCCTTCGATCACGGGATGGTCTTGCTGATAGGACAGCACCAGCCCGTGCGCCATGGCGGTGTGCTTGACCCAATAAGAGAGGGTGTAGAGCGTGTCGGGTTTCAGATTCACGTTCTGGGTCAGCGCAGAAGTCACAGGGCCCAAGATCTTCAGCGACGCGCTCCCGTTGTGGGCCACCGCGGTGTCCCGGCTCGCATGGGGGTCATAAACAATCCACTCGGAGGGTCCGCTGCCGGCGCCCGCTTCGAACGAACCGTTCTTCAGCAAGTTGGGAGAAGCCGCGGGCGGATTGGGCACGGGCGCCCAGTTCATCACTTCAAAGATTCGGCCGTCCCCTCCTTCCAGCGAGAAGGAACTCCCGAGGGGAAAGAGTCGCCCACTCTCCACGTCCTTGAGCTGACCGCTGACGTAGCGCGAGTTCACCGTCACATCCTGCAGACCGCAATCATGATTCACTGCAACGACATACAGGCGCTTGCCGTCCTCGCTGAGCAGCGTGCTGCCGTATGTCTTCGCCAGGCCTGAGACCTTGAACCGGTCCAGGTCCCGCTTCAGCCCCGAGAGCAGAACACCGAGGCGGTCCATTCGCGCTGCCAGGCGGCTGATTTCATCGTAGAGCGGCGGATTGTCTCGGATGCCAATCCAGAATTCATTGGTAATCGTCGAATAGGTGAACCAGAAAATTCCCTTGGCGCCCTCCGCCACCGCGAGCCAATTCTGCAAGCGGGCTTCTTCCACACTCGGACGGCGAAGCGAGCCGGGCGTGGTGGCCGTCTCTGAACCGTGGGCCTGCAAGATGGCGTACAGCTTTCCGCCCGGCAGCAACGCCTGCACCATCTGTCGCCAGACCTGCCCTGACGAATTGGCAGAGATGGTGCGAAAGCCGGGGTAGTCCATTCCACACGCCTGAGTGAGGCCGCCCACCGGATAGGCGTAGGAGAAGAACACGTCGGGTTTAGCCGCACGATACAGCGAGAGGTCGTGGAAGAGGATGATCGGCAGCTGGTGCCGGGTTGGGTCACGCTCCTTGAAGGCTTGCGTGGTGAGTACGACCTTCTCGAAGACATCGTCTCCTGCATCATCTACCCAGGTGTAGCCCACGAGGCTCGAATGGGCCTTGATGGTGTCCACCAGCGGGTACACCAAGCTCCGGGCTTGCTCGATCGTGGGGTTGGTCAAGTTGAGGCCCAACCAGTCTCTGTACAGCTCTACCCACGGGCCCACGTACAGCCTCATGTCCAGCGAGTCCGAGACGGTGAGCGACTCATCCACCTCTTGCGCCGAACCCCCGGAAAAGAACACCGAACGCAGTCCGCGACTCTTGAGCTCGGAGAGCGTCGGTGGAAGGCGGGTGCCGTAACTATAACCCCCGTGGTCCATCACTCCGTACGGAAAGGCTTCCCAGCCCGTGCTGCCTCCGTCTGCTGTACCCGCGTCCGAGACCAAGTCCGGCCCCGCGTCGGAGACAGGGTCCGGCCCCCCGTCGAGGCCGTCCCCCTTGCCTGCATCGGTTGGGGCGGGGTCGAGCTTGCTCCCCACTCGGCCCTCGCACCCGCTCACCATCAAGAAAACGAGGCAGATACGCGAGGCGGTGGACAGAAAACCGACGGGCTGAATTGAATGCATTCTACCTTTTCGCGGGCTCAATGCACGACCACCGAATTGTCGCAATTGACCCCGTCACAAAAATTACCCGAGACCTGGTTTGGGCCCGTGGGGGCATGGGGTTGGGCATTTCCCACGTCCAGCAGCGCGTTGAATTGTGCCGCCGGGGTCTGGGTGTGGTTGTTGCGCAGAACGTATTGCCCGATCGTCATCGTGTTCGGATTCGGGCTCACCCCGCGTACCGGCACGTCCTGGTCGTGCCAGTAGGCGTCGAACAGAACCATGTTCAGGCCCACGTGGTCGACGACATTGTCTGCGATCACCAGATCGCTGTAGTCCATCGACAGTCCCAGATTCAGGGTATCGAGCTTTCCCTGCAAGCTGGTGAAAATGTAAGCGTTGTTGAAGACGTGATTGCCGGTGACCAGCACGTGGGTGGCGGTGAAGGCCGCTACCATGTTCAACCCGATTCGCCCGCCCGCGTTGGGAGTACCTGTCTCTGAATAGAGATTGTTGGCCAGCACCACGTGATTCCCATTGAGAACCTCTTCCGGCTGAAATTTCCCGTCCTGGTTGTAGTCGGCGGTGAGGTCATCGTTGGTCATGAAGACGGTGCCCCCTCCTGCGCCGGCGACAGTTCCATCGCTGGAGTACTCGCCAAAGCTGCCGTCAATCCTCGATTCGACGACGCCGCCGAAGTGAAGGCCATCGAGGTAGAGCGCCCACCGAGACCGGCCAACGAAGTGGCAACCCCGAAACCAGATGTTCTCCAGGCCTCCCCCTCCACTCACCGTTCCGTCATGCCCGGTGGTCGCAGTCGCCACGTTTTGAAAGGTGCACCCGTCGAAGATGACCCGCTTGGCTGCGGCCAGGTAGGCGACAAACTTGGCGGTGGTCTGCCCATCAAAGGTGATGTTCTTGAAGTAGAGGTTGTCGACTCGACCCGTGGAGATACAGGCCAGGCAGGCGGGGTCGCGCCCCTGAATGCAGTTGGTGAAGTCCTGATAGCGGGTCGCCACCTCGCACCCGGCGATCTGGATCTCGCCCCCTTCGACGATCGCTCCTCCCGGAGAAATGAAGTGGACGTTGCTCTTCATCATCAGCTGGGGCGCGGCGTACCTGCCTGGAGCGAGAAAGAGTGTGCCTCCAGAGGCCGGAAGCGCATCGAGTGCGGCCTGAAGCTGATTGCCATAGCGGGCCTGGACGTCAATCACCGGACCGACCGAGGCGAGCGCTCCGATCGGAACGTAGGTGGGGGACGCGGGATTGAAGGGGTGGTTCGCCCACCAGACTTCAACGCCAGTCGAGAAGTCGAGCGGCAGCGCCGGGAGCGGAACACCCCCGAGGTCGAAGCCCGCATCCAGGGTTGCAGTCGTCCCCGCGTCAGCACCAGGACCGCGGCCGGCATCCGAACCCATGCTGACAGGCCCGGAGTCCTGCTCGCTGGCGGGCGGCCCGCCCGCGGTTCCACCACGGCATCCTTCTACTGCGAGCATCGCGGCGCACCACAAGGGCAGCATCGCCAATACGGGACTACTTGAAGCCAGGGCCAGCGTGGGTCGCATCAAGGTTCTCCCTCTGAATAACGGGTCGCGAGCGTGACTCACCTTTGATGTAGGCTGCCAGGTAGCTTCTGCAGTACAGCCGACGGGTATTCGGTTTCCAGACATGTATGGGCGACTTCCTGCTGCCAGAGCGCCTCACGCCATTTTCGAAAAAATGCGGAAGCCGCAACTCGCGGAGGGCGAACCGGATAATCGCGAAACTCTTTGCCGGAGTCCGCGCGCATGCCCCATCGAATCGTCAGCAATAAACCGATGCACATCCATCCCCACGTCTCGTTGATGGTGAAGGGTCACCCGGTCGCCGTTCCGTCACAGATCGGAATTGCTCCCCAGCTCTATCGCAGCCATGTCTACGACTCCTTCATCGGAGACATGGGCGCGGCCCCCATCCACACCCATGATTCGAGCGGCAAGCTTCACGTCGAATCCTCGGTGACCGTTGACTATACCCTCGGCGACTTCCTCGACATCTGGGGCGTGAACCTCAAGAACCACACCGTCGACGTGACGGTAGACGGCAAGCCAGTTCAGGCTTACCGGGACGCGGTGCTGAGAGATCGGCAGCAGATTGTGATCGACATCGACCACTGAGGCGGTGCGTCTATCCCTCCCGCCAGTTCGGGAGGGCGTTGAGCCCTGAAATCCCGACGGAGACGAAACGAAAGTGCCTACCGCGCCAGCGCGGCGGTCAGTAGCGGCAGGGCGGTCACTTCGGCGCCGAGGCGGATCATCGCCTGCATCAACTCACGGTCGAGCTGCTCCCAGGGAGTCTTGCCCTTACCGCCAAGCACTTCTTCGAAGTCATACTTGAACTGCTCGAGGTCGGCGCGCAGCGAACTCTCCAGCTCTTCCCGCAGGCTGCCCTTCTCCAGTTCTCGGGCAACGGCGGAGTGCGTGAGCAGGTAGGCAAGCGACACCCGGCTGCCGAGCGAGGTGTCGGCCCGGAGCATCGCCTCGCGCTGGATCAGCAGCGTCAGCACCGCATGTCCCTGCACGTCGGACAGTCGCAGCGGGCGGTCTTCAGGCAACGCCCTCAACATGCACGACACCTTCCGGGCAGCGCTCTCCATCAGGACCATCAGTTCGTCGGCTCGCTCGGCCCATTCGGACGCCGGAGCGGCGAAGGCGGCGGCGCGAGACTGAAGAAATCCGAACATGGGAGCAACCTTTCAGAATTGAACGCCTGTCTGATTATCGGCGCCGAAGACCTACAGTTGCTTCCCCGTTCGCGTCCAGGACCCTCGGCAAGCCCTTTATTTTACTCACTTCTTCGAAGACCCGGCCGGAGCGTAAAGGTCGAGCATTCGCCCGAGCGCGTTCTGGCACACCCCGCAGAAGGGCACCGCATCGCGGGTGAACATCACGCAGTCGGTCTGGGGCCGGTAGAATCCCTTCGATTCGTAATTGGCGCCTTCGAACGCGCCGACCTTTCCGGAGAACTTCTCCGACCCCAGCATCTGGGTGGCGAGCGCTTTCTCTTCCGTGAACAGAGCGTCCATCTCGGACTCGGGGCGCTTCGCGGCGCGGATCTGCTTTCGCCGCTTCTGGATTTCCCCCTCTCGCAGCTCCCACTCCTTCTGGTTCCAGGGGGTGGGCAGCGGAATTCCAGGAGCCGCCCGCTTGCCCCATTTCAGCGCCTTGGGGTCGGCGAGCGCGGTGACGTTCGGCTCCCACGGCTCGAGACGCGAGGAGGTGCTCTCGTAGGCCGACTCGGACGTGAAGTACTCGTCGGCGAGGCCGGCGATGTGGTGACCGAGCTCGTGGACGAACACATAGGGTGAGAACAAGGAGTCCGAGGCGACCGTGCTGTAGAGGTTGTAGATGCCGCCGCCGCCGTAGGTGTTTCCGTTGGCGAGAATCTCGACGTAGTCATAGGGCGCGAAGGAAGCGACCTCGCGGAAGGCACGGTTGTCGAAGGTGAGGATGTAGCGTTCCGAGCCGAAGGCGTCGTAGCTCGCTCCTACCCGGGTGTAGTGGTGCACGCCGGTCGACGGCCGCGATACGCCCGACTCTTCCGAGGGCGGGCAGAGGCCCCAGACGTTGAATTGCTCGCGTCGCTCCTTGAACGGCGCGTAGGTGAAGAGCACCTCCATCAACCGTCGAGCATCCTTCTCGAACTTGGGCCGCTCGGCCGCGGTGTAGCCATCGCCGAGGATGAGCAGGTCCACCTTGGTGGCGGGGTCGCCCTTCTTCTGGAGCTCGGTCAACGGTCCTGGCGAAGGCGGCCTCGACGGGTCGACGAACATGTCCTGGGGGTCGACCACCGTCGTCCAGATATCCTTGAATACGTTTTGCGCATCGCGCTTCCGCACCACCACCTGGACCTTCGCGGCGGGGAGCGGAAAGCGCAGCGACTCATGAAAGGTCCGGTGCACGCTCTTCGCCTCGGCCGTGGTCTCCCACTCTCCGTAGATCGACGAGAACCCACGCGAGTAGAGCGGCCGCTTGCTGTCCAGCGCCTGGACCTCGAAGAAGTACTTCCCGGCGTTGGTCCGATCGAGCGGCTGCCCGGGGTCTCCCGGGAATGCCAGCGGCTCGATCACCAGCCGGTCGACGCTGAACCGCTCCTCGGTGGCGCTGCCGGTGTGGAAGAAGTCGAGGCGAAAGGTCTTCGGAGGCTGCGCCGAGGGAGCGGCAAGGGCCGAAGCACCGAACAGGGAAAGCAACACCAACAGTTGGCTGGGACGCATGGGGCGCGTATAGCGCAACCCCTGCTCTCTGCTGTCGATGATTGAACGGAGGCTTGGGACTTGCGCAGCGTCGGTGCAAGACACACCTGATGCTGCCCTTCATGAAGACCCTGGCGGTCCCCTCCTCGCTGCTGCTCCTCCTGCTCGCGCCGCTGCTGGGCTGCGCCCACGACGAGCACGCCGACCTGCCGATCGTCCGCAAGCTTCAGATCGACGGGGCGAAGGAGGTCAACGCGGAAGAGATCAAGAAGAAGATTCTCACTTCGCAGCAGAGCTGGATCCCGTTCCAGCGCAAGCAGCACTTCGACAAGAACGTGTGGCGGACCGACCTGGATCGAATCGAGCGCTACTACCGCGAGCAGGGCTACTACCAGGCCAAGGTGGTCGAAAACCAGATCACCCCTGACGGCAAGGACGGGGTCGGGCTGACGGTCAAGGTCGAGGAGGGCCGCGCCACCGGCATCAGCAAGCTGGAGATCAAAGGTCTCGACGGTCTGCCCGAAGCGCACCGCAAGCAACTGCTCAAGGACATCCCGCTCAAGGCCGGAGACATCTTCGTCGAGGACAAGTGGAAGGGGCTGAAGGACGAGCTCTCTGACCACCTGCTTCGGCTCGGCTACGTCGACGCCACCGTGGAAGGAAATGCGCAGGTGGACCTCGAGACCCAGCGGGCAGAGATCGCCCTCCAGGTCGAGCCCGGCCTTCGCTACAAGTTCGGGGCGATCACCGTCACCACTCTGCGCAACGCACGGGTCGAGACCTGGCGGGTAGCTGAGCAGGCGGAGGAAGCGATCGTGGGTGAGCCCTGGTACTCGGAGGCCGCCCGCGCCGAGGCCCAGGCCCGGGTCTTCAACATGGGCGTGTTCGGCGCCGCCAAGGTTACCCTCCGCGACCCCGACCCCAAGACCGGTACGGTGCCGCTCGACATCGACGTCCAGGAGGCCGCCTTTCACACCGAGCGCTACGGCTTCGGCGCCGGCATCGAGCAGCAGAGAAACGACTTTCACCTCATCGGCGAATACACCCACCGCGACTTTCTCGGCCGGCTCCGACGGCTCGATCTCCGGCTCCGCGCCGGCTGGGCCTTTCTTCCCAGCGCCTACGCAGTGATTCGCAACGCCGAAAACGAGCGGCTCCAGAACGGGCCAGTCGCCCGGGCCACCGCCGAGCTCACCCAGCCGCGGCTGTTCAGCCCGAACTTCTCGCTCAACAACCGGCTCGAGGTCGAGCGCACCATCGAACCCGCCTACAGCTACTACGGAGGCCGGGAGCGGATCGGCGTCACCTGGCACCCGTGGACCTATTTCACCATCACCCCTTCCTACAACATCGAGTTCTACAAGCTTCAGTTCGGGGAGGCCGAGCTGCAGGGCAGCGTGCCCTCGGTGCTGTTCGGCTGCACCGGGAACTGCGCGGTGGTGCTCTCCTACCTCGAGCAGCGGATCGAGCTCGACCGCCGCGACGACCGACAGGAGCCCAAGTCCGGCTACCTCGCCGGGCTCTCGCTTCAGGAGGGCGGTGGACCGCTGGGGGGCAGCTTCAACTACCTGCGGGTGGTGCCCGAGATCCGCGGCTACGTCTCCACACTCGAGCGAAGCCTGACCTTCTCTGCCAAGCTCCGGGTGGGGACGTTGATTCCCACCTCGGGACCCGATTCGGCGAGTCCGATCGTCGCCCGCTTCTTCTCCGGAGGAGACCAGATGCGCGGCTTCAGCACCCGCAGACTCTCGCCGCAGGCCCTGGTGAAGAAGAACCTCATCCCGGGGTCACCGGCGCCGGAGTTCAACTCCGAGCCAGTGCCGATCGGTGGCAATGGCCTGTTCGAGTCGCAGTTTGAAGTCCGCTACGACCTGATTGGAAACCTGGTGGTGGCGGCCTTCACCGACTTCGGCTTCGTCACCGCGGAGCGGGTCCAGTTCAATTCGTCCTATTTCGGAAACAACCTTTTGATTGCAGTGGGCGGAGGCGTTCGATACCGGACGCCCGTGGGACCGATCCGGCTCGATCTCGCCTACCGGCCCGACTTGGGACTTCCGCTTCAGCTCAACAGCTTCCCGGGAAGCGATCCCGCGCTTACCTATGCACCCGGTGGCGGTTGTTTTGGATTCGGAAACTCCAGCCCCAGCCGGGCCGGTTATCCCGAAGGGAACTGCTCGATTCACCTGTCGATCGGAGAGGCATTTTGACGGAAGCGACGAGCACTCCCCCCAGGCCGACCCACCGGGTCCGCACCTGGCTCAAGCGCGGGGGCATCGCTCTTCTCTGCACTCTCGGGCTGGCGGGGGCCGGGGTCGCAGGCGGGCTGCTCTACTTCTCCACCGATGCGGGTGGCGAGCGCTTGCGGCTTCTGGTGGTCGGGAAGGCCAACGAGGCGATCACCGGCACGCTCGCAGTGGGCAAGGTCCACTTCGGCCTCAGCCACCTGGTGCTCGACGACGTCGAGCTGCGCGACCCTGACGGAGACCTGGTGGCGGCGATCTCCACCGTCGAGCTCCGGCTCAAGCTCTCGTCGCTCGTCCGCAAGACGCTCCAGGTGAGCGAGCTGTCGCTCCTCAAGCCGAAACTGTTCATCACCATGGATGCCGAAGGGTCCAACCTCTCGCGGGCGATCGCCCTGCGAAACCCCAAGGCGACTCAGAGCCCGCCTCAGGAGCAGCCCAGTCAACTCACCTTCCTTCTCGACCAGCTGAAGCTCTCGCAAGGTGCGGTGGACTTCGAACAGGTCACTCCCGGGTCGGAGCGGCGGGTCAGCCTCGACGAGCTCATGCTCGAGGGCACTGTCGCCGCACGGCAGGGAGGTGAGCTGCTCGATGCCACCCTCCAGGGCCACGCCACCTTCGATCAGCCGTTCGAAGGGCCGCTCACCCTCGCGCTCAAGCTCCAGGGTCAGGGGGAGCACCGCACCGTGGACGTCGATCTGAGCGCAGGCGGCGCCCAGCTGCGGGCAGAGGCGGTGCTCGAGGGGAGCGAGAAGATTCACCTCCGTCTCGACACGCTCGACATCCCACCGTCGGTGGCGCGGGCGTTCGTGCCTTCCTATCCGCTGATCGCCCGCGCGAGCGTCGAGGGTGAGGCGGACAAGAACGGCGATCAGGTCTCGGCCCGGCTGAAGGCGACGGTGGGGAAGGCGACCGCCGCGCTGAACGGTTCCTTCAACCTCGGCAGCAGCGAGAGCGGACCCTCGACGCTGACGGTGAAGGACCTCGACCTCGCCCAGGTGGTGGAGAACGGCCCCCGCTCGGACCTCGAGGTCTCGCTTCGCGCCCAGGGCGGTGGCAAGAGCCTCGAGACCGCCCACGGCCAGCTCGCGCTGGAGATGCCCCCGGCCTCTCTCGACGGGGCGCCGTTTGGCCCGGTGTCGGTGAAGGCCAGCGCCGCCCACGGACACTTCGCGCTCGAGCAGCTGCTGGCCATGTTTCCCGGCCTCAAGCTCAACGCTCACGGCAGCGGCTCGATGGCGCAGCTCGCCCTCGATTCTACCGTCGTCGCCACCGACCTCGCCCTCTTCGGTCGCACCGTGGGAAAACTCGCCAGCCCCAAGGGTCTACCCATCTCGGGAAAGGGCACTCTGCAGCTTCACGCCGAAGGGCCCACCCGGCATCCCGGCGTCCGGGTGAAGGGCCAGTTCCCCCAGCTCACGTATCAAGACACGGTGCTGAACACCCTCACCCTCGAGGCCGAGGCAGCAGACGTGACCCGGCCTCTCGAGGCCCAGGCGAAGGTGGGGGCTATCTCCGCCACGGTGAACAAGAAGCTGCTGATGGGGCCGCAGCTCGCGCTCACCTCGCAAGGTCGGGCAATCACCCTCCGCGCGACCTCGATGGGGCCGAATGCGGTGGGCTTCGGCCTCGAAGGCCTGCTCGACAAGGACCGCGAAGGGCTGCAGCTGTCGGCCTTGAACGTGGACTACTTCGGTTTCGAGTGGGCGCTCGAGGCCCCGGCACACCTTCGCTTCGCCGCAGCCGAGTTCTCGACGCAACCGATCACCCTGGTCCATGGCAGCCAGTCGGTCTCGGTGGTGGGGGAAAAGAAGGGCGATCGAATCGACGCCGGGCTCAAGGTCCTTCACCTCGACCTCGGCCAGCTTCCGGCGAAGAAGCTGAAAGAGGAATACAACCTCGCCGGGTTGCTCGACCTCGACCTCAGGGCGAGGGGGAAGCTTTCGCACCCCGACGTGACCGCCAAGCTCACCCTCGAGAACGGTCGCTTCAAGAAGTACTCCGAGCTCTCGCTCGCGCTCGACGCCACCTACCTGAAGGACCGCGCCAAGGGCAGCCTCCATGCGCAGGGAGTGGGCCTCAAGCTCGACTCCCAGTTCGACCTTCCGGTGATCTCCTTCCGGGGACCGGTGCCACAGCCGATTCACCTCGACGCGGAGATTGCCGAGTTCAAGCTCGACGACCTTCTGCGCGTCGCCGGCGAGGCGAAAGGTCCCCTGCTCTCCGGGTGGCTGAGCGCCCACCTCAACGTCGACGGGATGAGCAACGAGCCCCGGGTCGAGCTGGTGGCCCAGGGCCGCGACGTTCGCTACGAGCAGGTGCCTCCGACCCGCTTCGAGCTCACGGCGCGCAGCTCGCCCGACCACAAGCTCTTCGCCCGCGTGGACCTGACGATGCTGGAGCGGAAGAGCTTCGTCGAGGTGCGGACGCCGTTCACCGCCGGCCGCCTGCTTCGGTCTCCGCCCACCCAGGAGCAAGTGCTGCGCGCGCCGATGGAGCTCGAGGTCGAGCTTGATCGGACGCCGCTGCCGCTGCCTTACATCTCCACCCTCAATTCACCGGCGGTGCTCGGCTCGCTCACCGCGAAGCTGAAGCTGCACGGAACGCCGCTGGCGCCGATCGGCGAAGGCACTTTTCTGGTGAAGGGACTCACCACCGGCAAGGCGATACCTTTCGATCTCGCAATGGAGCTCCAGTCCACCGGCGAGGCGTTCCGGGTGGGCTTGAAAGGCCTGCAAAAGGACGTCGAGGTGCTCGCGCTCAAGGCCAGCGTCGCCGCGTCGATCGGCACTCTGCGCAACACCCGGGTGTTGCCCACCGTGCCGTTGAAGGTCGAGGCCCACTTCGGCCCGCTCGAGCTCGCCGGTCTGCAGCAGCTCGCGGGCACCGATCACGACGAGAAGGGCCACACCCTGCCGCAGCTCAAGGGCGTGCTTCAGGGTGAGCTCACTGCGCAGGGCACGCTCTCCGATCCCCGATTCAACCTCACCACCGCGATCGAAGGGCTGGGCAGCGCCCAGTCTCCGGCCACCGCGAATGGCAAAGTCGCGCTCCAGTACCAGAATGCGAGGAGCGCGATTCACGCGTCGATGATCTCTTCGGCAGGAGGAAACCTGCAGCTCGCGGCCCAGATGCCGATGGACTTGAGCTACCACAGGGGCCAGGCCACTCCGTCGTTCTCCGGGGTGCCGATCGACGTCCATTTCTATGCCACCGACTTCAACCTCTCGTTCCTCAGCGGGCTGACGCCTCAGCTGACCTTGGTGGGCGGCACCCTGGTGGCCAATGCCGAGGCGACCGGCACGGTGGGCGCTCCGCGGGTGAAGGGCGAGCTGGAGTGGAAGAAGGGGCTGCTCGAGCTGGCGGGCAGCGGCGAAATCAAGGACATCCACCTCGCCCTCTCCGGCAGCCAGGAGCGAATCGACCTCAAGGACCTCTCAGCAAATTCGGGCCGGGGCAGAGCCCACGTCACCGGCCAGGCGGTGCGCGAGGGCGAGCGCTACGTGCTCCATGCTGAGGGGGACCTCGACAAGTTTCCGATCCTCTACGAGAACCAGCTGATGGCCACGGTCTCGATGAAGACCCGCGCCGACGGGCAGGCCTCGGCGAAGTTGATCGACATTCCCCAGCTGCAGATCAGCGAGGCCCGCGTCGAACTGCCCGACGTGAAGCGGAAAGACCTGCAGAAGCTCGACGAGCCGGAAGACGTACTTTTCGTCCGCAACGGCGTGCCGGTGAAGAAGGCGAAGAAGGCGGCGCACGGGACCGCGGCCCCCCCTGCCGGCGTGGGCGGTTCAGGCACGGGTGAAGTTCCCGCGGGCCCCAGCGACGGCTACTCCCGGTTGATCCGGGTGGGAATCCAGGCGCCTCGAAACCTCTGGGTCAAGGGCAACGACATCAATGCCGAGGTCGGGCTCGACGACGGGTTCCGGGTCGAAGTGGCCAGGGACGTGCTCATCTTCGGCGGGGTGAAGCTGATTCGCGGGCGGCTCGATGTCTTCGGCCGGCGCTTCGACGTTCAGGAAAATTCCAAGGTCCGGTTCACCGGTCCGATGCTCAAGCCCCTGGTGGACGTCTCCGCCAAGCATGTGAACAAGGGCGAGGGGGTGGTGGTGCTGCTCCGGGTCCAGGGCCGGGGCGAGCAGCTGACGATCGAACCCACCTCGGAGCCGCCGCTGTCCGAGACCGAGATCTTCACCCTCCTCGCCACCGGGCGGCGCTCGCTCAAGCCCGGTTCGGGCGCGACCTCAAGCGGTGCCGCCGCGGCGTCGATCGTCGGCTCGCTCGCCACCTCGGCGCTGAAGGAGAAGCTCGAGGTGCTGCCCCTCGACGTGCTCTCGATTGAATCCGGTGATGAAGGAATCTCCAGCACCAAGCTCGAGGCCGGTACCTACCTGGGGGACAGGCTTTACATCGGCTTCACCGGCCAGCTCGGGGTCGACCCTCAACAGCAGCGGGTCAACGCCAACGCAGTGCGGATGGAGTATCAGCTGAGCAAGCGCTGGTCGCTGCAGGCCGAGTACGGAGACGCCCACATCGGCGGGGCAGACCTGCTCTGGAGCCGCGAATACTGAACGCGAATGTGCATCTGACGCACCCAAGAATAAACGAAACGCCGAGTTTAGAAGGAGATACAAGCTCGCAGCGGGAAACCTGAGCATTTCGGCAAGGGCCGCCTGTCTAATGATTGCGCGAACCGAACGCGGAGGGAGGCGAGATGCTGGTAGCCGAAATTTGTTCGACGATC
>JAYUUC010000690.1:0-2955 GCA_043755105.1 Myxococcales bacterium | reverse complement strand
ACCGGTGGCATCGTCTGCGGGTTGGCCGGCGCGGGGGCTCGCCCTCCGTCTGGCAGTCGCACCCCCGGTTGACCCGACGGCGGCCCACAGCCCAGCAGTGCCGACAGCGCCCCCGCCCCCGCCCAGACCGCCCACCCGCGCCGACTCGCCATCCCGTCCCCCTTTGCGCCACCGGGTGTGAATCAAGCAATCGCGGTGCCAACTCTTGGGCAGAGGCCGGGCCCTCCAATCCAATAGGGGTCGAGGCGCCCAAACGGGGCATGATGCCGGCCCATGGGTTTGGCGCTGGTGGGCACCGAGTTTGATTTGACGTTCTACGCCCGGCTAGCGGCGCGTGCTCCCGGGCCGGAGCCAACCCCGGTGCTGGTGCTCGGCTGCGGCAATGGTCGGGTCGCCTTCGAGCTGGTGGAGCGCGGCCACCGCGTCACCGCCGTCGACCCCTCGAGGGCGATGATCGCCTTCGCCGAGCAGCGGTGCAGTGAGCTGGGGCTGACCTCGCCCCGGACGCTGAAGCTGCTCGAAGCGGACCTCCGATCACTTCGCCTGGCCGAGCAATTTTCGGTGGTGTTCGCGCCGCAGAATGCGCTCGGGCTGATGGGAAGCCTCGACGAACTCGGGGCGCTTCTCGCCACCGCGCGACACCACCTCCGCCCCGGAGGCAGCTTCGCCTTCGACCTGCTCAACCCCGCCCCGCTGCGGTCGCCCGCGGTGGAGCGCCCCGACGAGGTCGGTCCTCCGCCCACCCGCCGCATTCCCTACCTGCCCCACCTTCAAGAGCGAAAGGACGCCACCCGGGTCCGCTCGGGCCGCTCGATTCATCGGCTCAAGCTGCGTCAGTTCGGTGCGGCAGAGGTCGACGAGGCGCTCCGGCAGGCGGGGCTGGTGGCGCTGGAGCGGTTCGGTGACTTCGAAGGAAAAGCTTTTGACGCTGACGACGGCCTGCAGGTGGTGGTCGCCGCCGAGCTGGGCTGAGCGCTCGCCTTCCTTCACGGGCAAGTCGGACCGGAACAGCTAGGAGCGAGGCCGCAGCGGCATGTTCGGCCCTTCGGCTTCCATACCGTAAGCAAGCTCGAGCAGGTCGAGGAGGGCGGCCTTGGCGTCGAGGGTGTCATCGGCGAGCAGCACCACTTCGACGGGAAGGCGATCTTCGGGAGGAACCGGCTCGGGGTCGATCGGTTTTCCCGACGGGTCGAGCTCTTCGACCATCAGGTCCCCATCTCGATGAATCGTGTATCGGCGGTACATGGCACGGAAGACTACTCCGGCAGGCTCCTCCTGCCCAACTGGCAATGAAGGGGGTCGGCACCACACTCTCCGCTACCTGAAGAAACAAAGCCGCCCCTAGTCGAGGTGGGTCCGGCAGAAGCGGTAGCCCAGCCCCCGCACGGTGAGGAAGTGGCGTGGCTCGTCGGGGAACGGCTCGAACTTCAACCGCAGCTGGCGGACGAAGTTGTCGACCGTGCGCGCGGTGCCTTCATAGTCGTAGCCCCAGGCCCCGAAGAGCAGCTCGTCGCGGCTGAACGTTCTCCCCGGGTGATCGACGAAGAAGGCGAGCAGCTTGAATTCCTGCGCGGTGAGCTCGACCGCCTTGCCCGCGCGGGTGACCTCCTTCGCCACCCGGTCCACCGCCGAGTCTCCGAACACCACCACTTCTCCGGCGCGGAACCGCCGGCGCAGCACGGCCTTGATCCGCGCGAGCAGCTCTTGAAGTCCGAAGGGCTTGGCGACGTAGTCGTCGGCGCCGAGGTCGAGCCCGGTGATCTTGTCGGTCTCGGTGCCCTTCGCCGAGAGCATCACCACCGGGGTCTGCTGGCCGCGCCGCCGCAGCTCCTTGAGCACGTCGTAGCCGTTCATCCCCGGGAGCATCACGTCCAGCACCACCAGGTCGGGCGCCTCGTCGATCGCCTTCTGGAGCCCGGTCTTCCCGTCTTGCGCCTGGGACACCTCGAAGCCCTCGAAGCGGAGGTTGAGCGAGAGCCCGGTGAGGATGGAAAGGTCATCTTCCACCACCAGAATGCGGGTCGGTTTGGAAGGGCTGCTCATCCTACCCCCGGGGTCTGGCCAGGCTTGGCGCGGGGAAGCACGAGGGTGAAGGTGCTGCCCTGTCCCGGCGTGCTGGTCACCGACAGCTTGCCCCCATGGGCGACCACGATTCGCTTGGCAATCGCCAGGCCCAATCCCGAGCCATCGGACGAGCGGGTGAGCAGGTTGTCGACCCGATAGAAGCGGTCGAAGATTCGCTTTTGCTCGCGGAGAGCGATGCCGATGCCGTTGTCCTTCACCTCGATCGCCACTCCTCTTTTCGTCGCCCGGGCCCGCACCGCGATGACCTTCTCGGCCCCACTGTACTTGTAGGCGTTCTGAAGCAAGTTGAGCAGGGCTCCCGCAATCGCGTCCCGGTCCACCGCCACCATCGGCAGCCCTGGCTCGAGGTCACAGCTGAGGGTCACCTTTGCGCCCAACCGCTGGGTCCGGAACGCTTCCACGGTGGCGTCGACCAGGTCCCGCACCGCCACTTCTTCGCGAAGGTAGACCTTGCGCCCGCTCTCGATGCGGGCCCAGTCGAGCACCCGCTCGATCATCTCCGAGAGCCGACCGGTTTCCTTGGCGAGCAGCTCGAGCACTTCCTGGGTCTGTGCGGCGTCGGTCACCCGACCCAGCGCCAGCGTCTCGATGAACATTCGAATCGAGGTCAGCGGGGTCCGCAGCTCGTGCGACACCAGAGAGACGAAGTCGGTCTTCAGCCGCGACAGCTTCGCCTCCCGGTAGAGGGTGCGAGCGGTGTAGACCACCCCCACCGCCAGGGTGATGTAGAACAGCCCCAGCAACACCCCGTAGGCGGTCCGGTTGCGCGCCGAGGCCTTGGCGACCGGATCCTCGCCCTCAGGCACCGCGATCAATCGATACCCCTGCAGCGGTGGAGAGAGCTGAAGGCTGCCCAGCTCGCGGGCCCGC
>JAYUUC010000689.1:0-2961 GCA_043755105.1 Myxococcales bacterium | reverse complement strand
TCCGCGCCGCGGCCAAGGGTGGCGACGAGCGCCCGTTCCTTGTTGAGGTACTTGTACGAGAGCCGGCCCTGGTCGCACATCCAGCTCTTGTTGATCGCCTCGTTCTCCCGGGGTCGATAGCGGAAGGTGTCCTGCCCCATGAAGTCGGCGAAGGTGTTGCAGCCGCGCGAGCAGCCGGTGCACACCGACGGTGCCGCGGAGAGGAACCACGAGCGGGCGCGGAAGCGGTAGTCGCGGTTGAGCAATGCTCCGACCGGGCAGATGTCCACGGTGTTGCCGGAGTAATTCGAGTCCAGCTCGGCGCCGGGGAAGACGTCGATTCGCTCGTGCGAGCCGCGGCCGAACACTCCCAGCTGGGGCTCTTGCGGCACCTCGTTCATGAAGCGAACGCAGCGGGTGCAGAGGATGCAGCGCTCCTGGTCGAGAACCACCATGGGGCCGAGCACCTTGCGCTTGGCCTTGAGCACCTTCGACCCTTCGAGCCGCGAGGGCTCGTGGTCGTATCGCATGTAATAGTCCTGGAGCTTGCACTCGCCGGCCTGGTCGCAGATGGCACAGTCGACCGGGTGGTTGAGCAGCAGAAACTCGAGCACCGCCTTCTGGTTGTCCTTCACCTTGGAAGTCTGGGTCTTGATCGCCTGGCCTTCCGCGAGCGCGGTCTGGCAGGCCGGCACCAGCTTGGGAGCGTTCGACGTCTCGACCAGGCACATCCGGCAGTTGGCGGCGATCGAGAGTCGCGGGTGGTAGCAGTAGTAGGGAATCTCCACCCCCACCGACTTCGCTGCCTCGATCATGTTGGTGCCCGGCTTGGCGATCACCTCGCGCCCGTCGACGGTGCAGGTGACGAAGCCCGGGTTCTTCGGCGGAGGTGACTTCGGCGGACCTGCAGGGGCGGGCGACGACACGGCCTTGACCTCTTCCTTGGAAGCGGGAGGCTGGGGCTCGTGGCCCGCGCGGATCCCCTCGTTCGGAGCAGGCGAGACGCCGCTGATCGGCTGGCCCGGCCCGGGGCCCGGCTGGTCGACCTTGACCGCGGTGGTCCCGGTGGGAGCCCCCTTCACCGGGGTGCCTCCGTCGCCGCTGACCTTCTGGGTATCGTCTTTCTTGTCCGTCACTGCTCGACCTCGCCGCCGATCATGTTGATGGTGTCAAAGGTGGGAATCAGATCTGCCAGCATCTTGCCTTCGATCATCCTCGGGACTCCGGAGAGGATCGCGAAGCCCGGCGCGCGAACGTGGACCTTGTAGGGCCGGCCGCTGCCGTCGCTCACCAGGTGCCAGCCGAGCTCTCCGTTGGCCGCTTCGGTCGAATCGTAGGTTTCGCCGGCAGGCACCGGGATGCCTTCCATCACCAGCTTGAAGTGCGCCATCACGCCTTCGATGGTGCCGTAGACCTCGGGCTTGGGGGGGAGGGCGATGCGGCGATCGTCGATCATCACCGGGCCTTCGGGGATCAGCGCCAGCGCCTGACGGACCAATCGCTCGCTCTGCTTCAGCTCTTCGATTCGAACCAGGTAGCGGTCGTAGTTGTCGCCGTCGTGGCCCACCGGGACGTCGAACTCAAGCCGGTCGTAGGCCCAGTAGGGCTTCGCCTTGCGAATGTCGTAGTTGATGCCGCACGCGCGAAGGCAAGGGCCGGTGAAGCCGAAGTCGAGCGCGTCATCGGCGGAGATCACCCCGGTGCCCTTCATCCGGTCGACGAAGATCCGGTTGCGGGTGAGCAGGGTGTCCACCTCGGCTGCGAGCTCGCGGACCTTGTCGAGGGTCTTGAGGACCTTCTCCGTCCAGCCTGGAGGCAGGTCGCGGTTGAGCCCGCCGACCCGGCCGTAGGAAGTGGTGAGCCGCGCGCCGGTAAGCTCGGTGACCCGGTCGACGATCAGCTCGCGGGCCTCGATGCCGTAGAGGAAGGCCGAAAAGCCGCCCAGCTCGAGACCGACCGCGCCGATGCAGGTGAGGTGGTCGGCCATCCGGTGAAGCTCGCTGCCGATGACGCGGATGAACTTCGCCCGCTCGGGAATCTCGAGGCCGATCAGTTTCTCCACCGCGTTGAGAAAGCCGAAGTTGTTCATCAGCGAGGAGACGTAGTTGAGCCGGTCGGTGTAGGGCAGACACTCGTTCCAGCGCACGTTCTCGCAGCTCTTCTGGAAGCCGCGGTGAAGAAAGCCGATCTCCGGATCCGCGCGGACGATCGTCTCGCCCTCGAGCTCGACCTTCATCCGCACCGTGCCGTGCATCGCCGGGTGCGACGGGCCCAGGTTCACCACCATGTGCTTGGTCTGAAGGTGGGCCTCCAGCTCCGACTCGTGCGGCGTCGGGTCGTAGTCGTCAGCAGTGGTGGGGAGGTGCGTGGGGTCGGCCATCGGGTCGAAATCCTGTGCGAGCTTGAGAAGTAGAGGAACGGGTCAGGCGACGCCGCTGGTGCCCGGTCCGCGGAAGATGTCCTTGATCGGCCGCTCGGGGATCAAGGGCTGGCGATCGCGCAGAGCGTAGTCCTTGCGGAGCGGGTGGCCCTTGAACTCTTCGTAGAGAAGGATCCGACGCAGGTCGGGATGGCCCTCGAAGCGGATGCCGTAGAAGTCCCACACGAACCGCTCGAACCAGTCGGCGCCCTGGAACACCGAGGTGATGCTGGGCATCGTCGGGTCCTCTTCCGGGACCCGCACCTTGAGCCGGACGTGCTCGTTGCGGACGAGCGAGTAGAGGAAGCAGGTGACCTCGAAGCGAGGGGTCGGCTGCGGCAGCTGAAGCCGGTCGACGCCGTCCATCGAGAGGAAGAGCTTGAACCCCAGGGCAGGGTCATTCTTCAGATGGCTGATCACCGAGGGAAACTGCGAGCGGTCGATCACGCCCCAGACGCCTCCGGTGCGGTCGACGTACCGTTCGACCAGCGCTCCGGGAAAACTCGCCGCCACACTGTCCAGAGCGAACGTGCTCACGCGTTAAGGCCCACCTTGCCGTGTCG
>JAYUUC010000688.1:0-2962 GCA_043755105.1 Myxococcales bacterium | reverse complement strand
GACTTTGAACAAGTTTTCTGAGGGGGCTTTTTTTTCAGTCCCTCGACGAACGCGCTCAGGACGCCGGCGGCATCCCTCGATCTTCTTGGCGCTGCTCATAGTCGTCGCTCTTCAAAAACTCAGCGAACGTCGGGGTGGGGTTCGCGGTCTCGGCCTCCAGGTGAGCGAGGAGGTCGTCGGCGAGTGAGACCTTGGGGCGGGCCATCAGTCCGCCTCAGCCTCTCGAAGGGCCATCCCCACGGCCTTCGAGGCTTCAGGAAAGGGCTTCAATGCCGCCGCGATGAGGATCTTGAGCTTCGACCACTTGGCCGACATCGCGATCTTCGCCTCGACGTCCGCCCCCATCTCTCCGTTCAAAAGGGCCAGCGTCGAGATGCTCTTCGAGACGGCCTGTGCTGCTTGGGCTCGGGCTCGGATGTCGTTGGAAGCCTCAGCAGCGGCTTGGAGACGTCGAGCAGAATCGGCCGCGCTGATGGCCCTCTGGAGAGCTGTCTCGGGCTCCCCGTTCTCGTCGCTGTTCATGGCCGCCACGTCGGCTGCAAAAGCCAGCAAAGACGGGACGCATCGTCGAGCGTGTCGAGCTGTCGTCCCTGGGTCGAGCTTATGGGCCCCATCGACAGCCGCGTACTTCACGCTGCGCATGATCGACCCCTCGATGTCTCGACGGTCGGGGCTCATGCACACGCGGCAGGCCGACGTGACGGGGTTGGGGTCCTCCTGCTCGTAGTTGGGGACGCCAAGAACCCTGGGAGCGTCAGCCGGTTGTGGCGCGGGGGAGCGAGCGAGGGCGAAGACAACGGGGCCCGGGTTCTTGCGGCCCTGGTGGTTACCCAGGTGACGAAGGAGGTTGGTCTTCGGGATCTTGAACGCCCGAGCGACGCTGCTCTTGGAAGCCCCGGGGACGGCGAGGGCAGCGTCTATCTCATCGGGCCGTTCACATGCTTTGCAATACACATGGGACTTTACCGGGCCAGTTGGACGGACCGGACCAGTTGCCCGAGAAGGGTTGGTCCGATGGTTCGGCCTACTCGGCGGTGTGACGGCTGAGGATCTTGTCGACGGCATCGCGGGTGAGCGGCCGACCAGCTCGGCCGACGACACCCTCAGCGGCGAGGGCAGCTTCGATCTTGCGGATGCTCAGCCCGGCGTCGGAGAGGGCAACCACGCGCTTGATGACGAGCTGCTCGGCCTCGTCCTCCACGAGCATCTTGACGGGCTTCTCGACGCCATCCCGCCCCGCCCGGAGGGGGCCGTCAACCGCGCGCATCCCGAAGGGAGCTTGGCCTGTCAGCTCGTTTCGGCTCTTTTTCACCGCAAGCGCAGCGGTCACGCGGGCAGCGATGAGGGAGCGCTCCAGGTCGGCCGCCCCGAGCAGGATGGTACGCATGAAGCGCTCCGCAGGGCTGTCACCGTTGGCCACGCCGTCAGCGAAGACGAGGGCAGCACCCGCACGGCGGAGGGCCAGCTCGACCACCCCTGTCTCGATGCGGTCGCGAGAGAAGCGGTCAACCCGAAGGCTCACGAGGGATGCCGCTCGGTGAGCTTCGACGGCTGCAATCGCCTGAGCGAGGGCAGGACGCTTCGACATCGGAGCGCCTCCTGAAACCTCATCCGTGAACCACGCGACGATCTCGACATGCTCAGCGGCAGCCCACGCGAGGATGGCAGCCCGCTGTGCTTCAGTGCCAAGCTCCTGAATCTTCTCGTCTTTCGAGACCCTCAAGTAGGCAACGGCGATGAGGGCAGAGGCGAGCTTCTTGGTCTTCTTCGTCACCCAAGAAGACTAGCACAGATTGTCAGGCAGTCAGGTGGTCGCCTGACACTTTTTGAGGGTCCGTTGATCTGACAAGGTTTACAGCCCCTCCGAGAGCCTCTCTGCCAAGCACCGTGCCAGCTCAGGACCCCTCAAGGGCCCGTCAAGCACCGTGCCAGTCGACGCCGCGTAGGACCCTACCCACCGTCAGACCCATGACGGTCCGTACTCATCTTCGGGGGAGGGCACTTGGCACGGTTTTCTCGATAGCCGAGCGCTCTTCTCACGCTCTTCTCCCACCTTCCTTGGGCTCTCCGGCCGGCTGGAGGGAGCTGAGCTGGGGAGCTTCAGGGGCTCCGATGACTCGGTGAGCTTGAGCCCTTCTACGAGGTGAGGAACTGAACGTAGCTAGGGCTGACTCGGTCGAGAGGCTGACTCCTGGAGATGCGAAGCGATGCCTCGACATGCTCGAAGGCGCCGATCGGGTCTCGATGGTCTGCCAGCTCCTCCACTGCCGACGTTTCGGGATCCGCGTCCGTGTACGCATCCGAGCCTACCCTGTAGGTGAGCCCGAGGATGTCCAGGTCCCACCGACGCCGCTTCTCAGCATAGTTGCTGATGGCGTTCTTCGCGACGAGCAGCACGTAGTGCGAGAACGATGACTTCGCCGGGTTGAACGCGCTTGGGGTTCCGTTTCGTCGGACGATGGCGAGCAAGACTTCCTGAAGGAGGTCCTCTGGGTCGATCTTGCTGGCGGTGAAGAACTTCGAGACGAGCTTCCGAATGTCGACGTACTTGCTGGCGACGTCGATTCCGAGCTTCTTGACCTCGGCTTTGGCGAGTGTGCCGATGTCCCCCTGGACCGACATCAACTCGACCAACGACCACATCATCAAGCAGTGGGCTAGCTCTTCATCTGAGGGACGCCGACTTGCTTGGGCTCTCCTCATCCGAGCTGCCCATCGACGGTCACCGGCGTTTCGACGTGTTGGCGTGGTCCCCATGAGTCGGAATCATGCCATGACACATCATGTAGTGCCACTGATTACATAGGGTCTGGCACGTATCTTGGGGCCGAAATGAAAAGAGCCCTCCAGGCCTGACGACACCTGGAGGGCTCTTGCACGCCTCAACACCTATGTGATGGGGATGAGTCTAGCACCGTGCATTGGGGCGTGCCTCAATTACCCGGCTTGAACGGGACCTGCT
>JAYUUC010000687.1:0-24487 GCA_043755105.1 Myxococcales bacterium | reverse complement strand
CTTCCAGACCCAGGTGAACGCCACCGGGCTGCGCTGCATGGTGCGCTGGCCGCGCGGAGGTCTGATCGACGCGGCCTGTGGACAGCTGGCGATGAGGCGAGAGGCAAATGGCTGAGGGGCGCCCGGCTCGGCTAAGCTGACCTTTCCCCTCTGTGAGGGAAACGATGGCCGACAAGCACCACATCTACCTGGTCCCCGGGTTCTTCGGCTTCGCCAACCTCGGCGACCTCGCCTACTTCGGCCACGTCCGCGACTTCCTCCTCCAGACGCTTCCCGGCCTCGGCCTCGACGCCGAGCTGCACGTGGTGAAGACGCCTCCCACCGGCTCGTTGCCCAAGCGCGCCACCCGGCTGCTGGAGACGATCGCCGAGACTGCCGGGCACGACAGAGGCCCCCTTCACCTCATCGGCCACTCCAGTGGCGGGCTCGATGTCCGGCTGCTGGTCTCGCCTGGCGCGGTGCTTCCCACGTCGATCGCAATCGAGCCTTTCGCTGCGCGGGTGAAGACAGTGGTCACCGTGTCCACCCCTCACTACGGCAGCCCGGTGGCGGCCTTCTTCACCAGCCTGCTCGGACAGAAGCTGCTCAAGGTGCTCTCGCTGAGCACGATGTACGTGCTGCGCGCGGGCCGGTTTCCAATCTCTATCTTGATCAAGCTCGGGGCCCTCTTCTCCCGCCTCGACGAGCCCACCCTTCCGGTCAGCCCGGGCCTCGCGGACGAGGTCTACTCCGAGCTGCTGGGCGACTTCTCCGCCGATCGCCAGGGGGCGATTTCCCAGTTCCTCCAGGACGTCGGGGCCGACCAGGCGTTGGTGCTGCAGCTGGCGCCCGCCGGCATGGAAGTCTTCAACGCTTCCACCCAGGACCGTCCCCAGGTCCGCTACGGCTGCGTGCTCACCCAGGCCCGCCCTCCCGGGTTGGGTTCGCGGGTCCTCGCCGGATTGAGCCCCACTTCCCAGGCCACTCTCACCGTCTACGACGCGCTCTACAGGATCGCCGCCTCGATGCCCGCGGAGAAGTTGCCCGCGCTGTCCGAGCCGCTCCGCCAGGCCTTGATGAAGGGCTTCGGCCCCTTGCCCACCGCCGCGGACAATGACGGGGTGGTGCCAACGCTGTCTCAGCCCTGGGGCGAGGTGCTCTGGTGCGCCAAGGCCGACCACCTCGATGCGATCGGCCACTTCGACGACCGCAGCCACGTTCCACCGCACTTCGACTGGGTGTCCACCGGTACGGGCTTCAACCGGAAGGACTTCGAAGCGCTGTGGATGCGCGTGGCGCAGTACCTGGTCTCGGGGTGAGGGTCACCGGCTCTACACCCCGGGGAGGGTGAGCTGAACGGTGGTGCCCACTCCCACCCTCGAGCGGAGCGACATCTCTCCGCCCATCTCCCGCATCAGCTGCCGGCAGATGCCGAGGCCGAGACCGGTGCCTACTCCCGCGGCCTTGGTGGTGAAGAGTGGCTCGAACACCTTGTCCATCAGTTCAGGTGGAATGCCGCTGCCGTTGTCCTCGACCTGGAGCAGCACCTTGCTTCCTTCGAGCACCGTCCAGCTGAGGTCGATCGTCCCTCCGCTCTCTCGGCCATCGAGCGCGTGAATCGCGTTGACCACCAGGTTGGTGAGCACCTGGGTCAGCTTCACCGGGCCACAGCGGACCTGGGCGCTGGGTCCCCGCGCGGCGAGGTGAATGCGGTGGCGCAAGGTCGAGCGGGTGAGCTTGAGCGCGAAGCCAGCCACTTCGGCGACATCGCACTGGTGGTCGAGCTCTTCTCCCCGCGCCTGGGTGCGGATGTTGAAGGCCACCTCCCTCAGGTGCTGGGCGCCGGTCTCCACGTCCTGAAGCAGGCTGGGCAGGTCGACGAGAACGTGGCTGACTTCGGCGCTGGGTCGCTGCTCGAGCACCGGAACGATGTAGTCGACCAGCGTCTTCAGCTCACCCCGCAGGCTGGTGATGTTCTGCGAGATGTAGGCGATCGGGTTCATCATCTCGTGCGCCACCCCGGCGGCGACCTCGCCGATTGCCGCCAGACGCTCCGAGCGCATCATCCGAACCTCGATGTCCCGAAGGCGCTGCTGCAGTGAAAAGATTCGCAGCGAGTCCTCGAGTGCGAAGGTGAGCTCTTCCCGGTCCCAGGGCTTGATGAAGTAGCGGGCCACCTGGCCGCGGTTGACTGCAGACATCACCGACTGGACGTCGGAGTAGGCGGTGATCACCATCCGCTGAATGTCGGGAGCCACCTCGCGGACCTTCTCGAGCAGCTCCACCCCGGTCATCTCCGGCATCCGCTGATCAGAGAGCAGCACGCCGATGGCCCCTGGCTTCTGGAGAATCAGCTCCAGCGCCTGCTCCCCCGAGTTGCAGGTGACGACGGCGAAGCGGTGGCGAAAGTTGGCTTCGAAGACCCGAAGGTTGAGCGGGTCGTCATCGCAGTAGAGGACCGCAAGGGTGGGCTCAGGCGCCATCGGGCTGCTCCTGTTCCGGGGCGGGGTCCAGCGCCGGCAGCGAAATCTTGAAGCGGGCACCGGCGCCGGGTCGAGACTCGACCGTGAGGGTGCCCTGATGCTTGTGGACGATTTCCCGCACCACCGACAACCCCAGCCCGGTGCCGCCGCCTTCCGGCCGGGTGGTGAAAAAAGGGTCGAAGATCCGCTCCAGGTTCTCGGGAGCAATTCCCTCGCCGTCGTCCCGCACCTCGACCGTCACCCTCGAGCCTTCCCGACCCAGATTGACCATCACGTTCCCCTTTGGCCCCGCGGCTTGAATCGCATTGTCGATCAGGTTGACCCAGACCTGGTTGAGCGAACCGGGCTCGCCGAGAACCACGAACGGCTCGGGGCCTGCGACGAATTTTTGAACCCGGGCACCCTGTTCAGCGTTCGCTCCGAGCAGCTGAAGCGCCAGGGCGACGTTCTGCGACAGGTCGACCCGGATCCGGGGCTGTTCCCCCCGCACATACTGGAGCAGCTGGCGTGAAATCTTCTCGATCTGCCGAGAGCCCTCGAGCGCAATCTCGATCAGCTCCTGATGCCCTGCGTTCCCCTTCAGTCCCTGCTGGAGCGGTTCCAGCGAGTTGATGATGCCGTTGAGGGGGTTGCGAATCTCGTGGGCCACACCCGCGACCAGGGTTCCGAGCGCGGCGAGCTTTTCCCGCTTGGCCACTTGCTTGGAAAGGGTACGAATCCGCAGCTGTGACCGCAGTCGCGCCTTGAGCTCGGCGACATGAAAAGGCTTCACCAGATAGTCGTCGGCCCCGGCGTTGAGCGCGGTGAGCTTCTGGTCGAGTTCGCCGCGGGCGGTGAGCAACACGAAGGGAATCTCGTCGGTGCTCGGGTCGTTCTTCAGGGCCCGGCAGAGCTCTTCTCCATTTTGCCCGGGCATCATCATGTCCGAGAGGATGAGGTCGGGCCGGAGCTTCTTCGCCAGCTTCTCCGCGCTGAGCCCGTCTGCAACCTCGGTGACGTCGAACTCTGCACGCAGGTTCTTGGTGAGGAAGTTACGAAGGTCGAGGTTGTCTTCGGCCACCAACAGGCGAGGTTTGCTGCCGGTGGGGGCGAGCTGCAAAGGAGTCGGAATTTCGGGCTCGCTCACCGTCTGGTACTGCATCAGCTCGCTTGGGGTGGCGCGGGGAACCACCGGCTCTCCTCCGAGCTCGGCGTCGGGGGTGAGCGGCAGCTTCACCCGGAAGGTCACCTGTCGCCCTGGCTGGTTCTCCACCACCAGCTCTCCGCCATGCAGCTCGACCAGCTCGCGCACCACGGACAGCCCCAGCCCGGTGGTGCCGAACCGACGGGAGCTGGCGTGCTGCGACTGGGCAAAGCGCTCGAAGAGGTGAGGAAGCTCGGCGGGGTCGATGCCCTTTCCGGTGTTCTCTACGAAGAACTCGACCCCGCTCTCGGTCTTGGAACAACCGATGCGAATCGAGCCTCCGTCGGGGGTTTCCTTCACGGCATTGGAGAGCAGATTGAGGGCGATCTGCTCCAGCCGCTCGGGGTCCGCGAGCGCGACCACCGGCCCGGGGATGATCAGCTCGAGCGAGATTCGCCGCCGGGACAGCGGGGTCTTCCAGGGTGCGACCACCTGCTCGAACAGCCGGGCGAGGTTGGTGGCGCTGAACTGCAGCCGCAGCTTCCCCGCCTCGAGCTTGGAAAGGTCGAGCACCTCGTTGACCAGCTTGAGCAGTCGGTAGCCGTTGCGGCGCGCACCGCTCACCTCTTCCTTGAACTGCTCGGGAAGCTGGTCGCTGCCGGCGAGCATCTCCAGCGGGGCGAGAATCAGCGTCAACGGGGTGCGCAGCTCGTGGGAGGCGTTGGTGAAGAACTCGGTCTTCAGGCGATCGGCGGCCTTGAGCTTCTCGAGCGAGGCCTCGAGCTGCTGGGTGCGCTCGGCGACCTTCTGCTCCAGCCCGGCCTGGGACTCGCGCAGCCACTCGAAGCCGCGTGCATTCTCGAAGGCGATGGTGATCCACGGGGTGAGGTCGGCGAGCAGGTCGGACTTCTCCGATGGTCTTTGTGACACGCCCCAGACCCGGATCTGCCCGAGCGCGCGACCCGCGCCCTCGAGAGGAAGCGACCGCGCGGCAGCCCCCTCGCAATTTCCCCGTTGTCGCAGCAGCGATTCGGTGGCGCCCTGCTGCTGGATCAGCCACACCGCCAACCCAGACGGGGCAAAGCGGTCGACGAGAAGCTGGACCACGGCGTCGGCGAGCGGATCGAGTTCGGTGTATCGGGTGAGCTCGCGGCCGAGCAGGTTGAGGGTTTGCAGCTGCGCCGCCTGGATCGCCAGCTCCTCGCGGGCGCTCTCCAGCTCGGCGTAGCGGGTCATCAAGGTTTCATTGGCCTCCTTGAGCTCGCGGGCAGCGGTCTGAATGGTGAAGAAGCGGGAGAAGCCGCGCCGGACCCTGCCCAACCAGCCCCCGCCCACCGGGAGGGTGACGTCGAAGCGGGCGCCGTTACCGACCAAGGTCATGTTTACCTTTGCGTAGGGCAGACCGAGCACCCGAGGCATCGCGATGAACGAGCCCTGGGTGACGAGAAAAAATTCGAGACAGGGGGCCTTTCCCTCGACCACGTTGACGTCGATCACCAACCGGTTGGGTCCGTCTTCGCGAACGACGTTCTCCAGGCAACCGATGAACATCTGTTCGCCCACGCCCTTGGATCGATCGAGCACCCACTTGTACATTTCGACCGAGTTGAAGAGCAGCCGAGCGACCGCCGAGAAGGGGCGGATGTAGGGCGAGTCCAGCAGTGAGGTTCCCAGCTCGACCAGCTGGGCCTCGCTCCAGACCTTGCGGGTGTTGGCGAGCACGAGCAAGAACGTCTCCCAGCTCACCCGTTGCTGCTTGTTGCGCAGCTGCTTCACCGTGTAGCCGGTCCCCTCGGCAAGAATTTCCGGAGCAAATTTCTCCTTGGGCAGCCGCCAGAAGAAGACGTCCAGGATCTTGCAGGAGACCTCGTTCAATCAGACGCCCCAGCGTAGGACCGTCCCGGCGACCACGATTCCGCTGCCTCCGCTGTACATCGCGACCAGATCTCCACGCTTCAGCGTTCCTTCCTTGGCTCCGGTCTCCATCACGAAGGGGAGGTTGGAGACCGAGAGGCTAGTGGTCCAGCGATAGGAGTCGATAAAGCGGGCGCGGGTGAGGCCGATGTGCTGCTGGGTGACCCGGCGAAACCAGACGGTGCCCTGATGAGAGGCGTAAAAATCGACCTGGTCAGGGCGATAACCCGCCTGTTCGAGGCTGCGGTGAACCACAAGCTTGCCCATCTCGGCGGCGTTGAGTGCGATCTTCAGCCCTGCCTTTCGGTCCTCGAAGAAGAGGCCGAGCCGGGCGTCGGGGTCCCACCAGTGTCCGTTGCGCGAGCTGCCCACCATCGCGCGGTACATGCTTCCGTCAGTGCGGTGGGCGTTGGCGAGCAGGCCGAAGCCTTCCGATACCGGGCCCACCACCACGGCCGACGCGACGTCGCCGAACCAGGCGGAGTGGCTCTCTTCCGGACGGATGAAGCGAGACGCTGCCGAGGACTGCACCAGCAAGGCGTACTTCGCCCGGCCGCCCTTGATCATCTGCTCGGCCAGCGCGAGCTGCATCTGGAACGAGTTGCAGGCGGCCTCCGTTCCCATCGAGAAGCACCACTCGCTCAGCCCCAGGGTCTTGTGCAGCAGCGAGGCGGTGGGGACGGTGAGGTAGTCGGGAACGGCGCTGTGGGTGAGCAGCAGGTCGATCTGCGAAGGCTTCAGCTCGGCCCGCGCAATCGCCTCGCGGCAAGCCTTCAGCTCCATGTCCGAAGGAACCATGTCGGCGGCGATGATCCGCCGCTCGACCCCGCCCTTGAACGGGTCGTCGCGGTACTCCTCCATCGCGGCGATCGCCAGCCGGGTGCCTTCGGGCAGATCGTCGAACGCGGGCGCCTGCTCTGCGGGGTCCCGGCGGACGCGCAGCCGGTCCTCCCATTTGTCCACCGTCGACTGGGGCCACCAATCGTTGGTGCGGACCTGCTCGGGAAGAAAGGTGCTGATCGCGAGAATGCCAACCTGCTTCACTGCGGTCATCGACGGCCTCGAAATAGTGAGGAAATGGAGCTGAGAAGGAAGATGCGGAAATCGGCGGAGCGCTAGCTGGAGAAGCTCTTGATCTGCGCTACCCGCCCATGGACCGCGAAGGCGGCCGCGGGATCGATGGTGATGTCCAGCACCACCGGAGTGGTTCCCCGAAGCAGCGCTTCCGGTACGGTGGCGAAGTCGGCGGAGCGCTCGATGTTGAAGCCGTGAGCGCCCATCGAACGGGCGAGCGCGGCGAAGTCGGTGCGGTGGCTGTCCATCACCCCCGAGCGACCGAAGATGCGGGTCAGCCCGCTCTCCACCATCCTCATGCGGGCGTCATTGAAAATGGCGAAGACGACGCCGATCTGGTGCTGGACGCAGGTGGCGAGTTCCATTCCCTGCATCTGGAAGCCATGGTCGCCGCAGATCGACACCACCTGGCGCCGGGGGGCGGCGAGCTTGGCGCCGATGGCCGCTCCTATTCCTGAGCCCATCGACCCCAGCCCGGAGTTGACGATGAACCCGTCGGGCTCGGTGACCCTCAGGTAGTGCAGCGCGAAGATCATGTGTTCGCCGATGTCGGCGGTGAAGATGGTGTCCGCGGGAAAGAGCCCCTGAAGCAGGTGGAGCACCCGGCCCGGCTTCAGCGGCACCGCATCGTCGTCGCGAACCTCGGGCTGAAGGTAGCGGATGCCGCAGCCTTCCGGCGGGCGAGAGCGCCGCTTCAGCCTCGGCAACAGCTGAGCGAGTACCCGATGCGCGGGGCCGACCAGGCCGCAGTCCACCTGGTAGTTCTTGCCAATCTGCGCGCCGTCGATGTCGATCTGAATCAGCGAGCGGCTCGGCTGCAGCACCGGGCTCCAGCTGTTGGTTCCCGGCTCGCCGAGACCGCAGCCGATGCAGAGGAGCACGTCGACGCCCTTCTCGAGGTAGTCGGAGGAAGAGGGATGACCTCCGTGACCGAACACGCCAAGCGAGAGCGGGTCGTCTTCGGGGAACACCCCTTTCGCCTTGGGGGTGGTGGCCACCGGCACCTGCAAGGTTGCCGCGAGCGCGCCGATCAATCGCACCGCGTCGGGGTGGCGAGCACCCGAGCCAACCAGAATCATTCCCCGGCGGCTCGTCTGCAGCTCGGCCGCGGCGCGTTCCAGACTGGCCTCATCGACGTCAAAGTGCGATTCGACGTGGCTGCTCGACGGCACCAGCGGCACCAATTCGCTCGCGACATCTAGGGGGAGCGAGAGGAACACGGGACCCTGGCGCCCGGAGCGGGCGGTCGCCACTGCCTTGCGCACCATCGCCGCAGCTGAGCGGGCATTGGAGATCTCCGCCGCAAACTTGGTCACGCTCCTCACCATCCCGAGGACATCGAGCTGATAGCTGCTCCCTTCCTGGAGCGCCCCTCGCCCGAAATTCTTCCGGGGCACCTCGCCGGCGAGGACGATCAGTGGAATGCCGTCGGCGTTGGCGGCGGCGAGGCCGGTGATGGCGTTGGTGACGCCCGGACCCGAGGTCACCAGCACGCAGGGTAGATTTCCCCCCGCCCGGGAGTGTCCCATCGCCATGAACACCGCGCCGGTCTCCTGGCGGGTATTCACCACCGTCACCTCGGGCTGGTCGATCAACGCGTCGTAGACCGAACAGATCGCCCCTCCCGGGATGCCGTAAAAGCAGTCCACTCCCAGTTCCCTCAAGGTGTGCACCACCACGTCCGCCACCCGCATTCGGGCAGGGCGCTCGGGGGTCGGGAGCGGGTACAGTTCCGGCGTTGAATGGGTTTTCGGAGTAAGCTCGATTTGCAAAGGGACTGCCATGCGGCTCCTCACTGCCCGCGGGGGCAGAGGCAAAACGAGATTAACCAGCAAATCCACCCACTGATCGATACATACACGGATTGCTGCTTTATGTACAATCGATAACTATCCGCTACATTCCCTGCTATCGACCGTCTCCGGGGCTAGTGATGGTTGTGGCCCGGTGGAAATGACCGCACAGGCTTGGGCGGCACATCTCAAGGAACGGGGAGACCTGCAGGCGTATGGAAAAACTCTTCACTACTCACGACATCAGCCGTCTGGTTCAGGTGGATCCCTCGACGGTGAGCAAGTGGATTGACAAGGGGCTGCTGCTCGCTTTCCGGACTCCGGGGGGACACCGCCGGGTTCGGGATACCGACCTGCGGAGCTTCCTGATTGCCCACGAGATGCCGGTGCCGGCGGAGCTGGGCGGTGCTCAGGTTCGGCTATTGATCGTCGATGACGAGAAGCCGGTGGTCGATGCGCTGAAGCGGGCGTTCAAGCCATTCGGCGCGGCGATCGACGTCACCGGAACCACGTCGGGAGTCGAGGCGTTGCTGCTGGTGTCGGAGCAGAAGCCGCACGGAATGCTGATCGACCTCAACATGCCCGACCTCGACGGCTTCGAGGTCTGCCGGCGAATTCGCCAGCGCAAGCACCTCGAGTCGGTGCGTTTGATCACGATGACCGCACGTCACACCGCCGAGACCGAGGCAATGTCGCTCAAGGCCGGCGCGTCTGCCTGCCTCGCCAAGCCGATCGACGCCGCCGAAGTACTCGAGCTCTTCCGGTTGCCGCTCGCGCTGGGCGTCGGGCGCTAACTTCAGCGCTGCCGGGCACGTCTGGATTGATGCCGGGCCACGGAACAATGCGTTCTGCCCGAGCGAACGCGCCGAGCGCTGTCGTCGAGGGCAATGACAGCGGCGGATACCTCGGCCCGGCGCCTTCGGCGGCCACGCTCGGGACGCTCAGGGCGTATGGCTACCGGGCCAGGGCGGCAGCGATCTTCTGCTTCACCTCGGGTGAGCTCCACGAGGGGAGCATCTCGCTGAACCGGGCATCGTTGTGCGAATCGACGGTCTCGCCCCGGAGCGCGTTCTTGGTTCTCACGTAGGCCGCGCGGGGATAGCTGCCGAGCAGCTGCAGCCGCGCTCTTGCCAGCGTGCCGGCGTCCTCGGAAACCTGGTCGATCATCCCCAGTCGGAACGATTCCCGCGGGGTGTGGAGCTGTGCCCCGAGCACCACCTGGTTGAGGTTTCGACGGGGAACGCGCGCCCGGATCACCGAGAGGGTGACCGGGGGAAACTGCAGCCCCAGCGCCACCTCGTTGAGGCCGATCTTGATCTCGGGTCGGTCGGCGCAGACCTGATGGTCGCAGCAGAGTGCGAGCACGCAGCCGCCGGCAATGGCGTGGCCGTTGATCCACGCCACCGTTGGGCCCGGGTAGGTGTAGAGCGTCTCCACCACCGCCTCGAGCTTGCGCAGGTACGCCTCGAATCCCGCGGGGTCGAGCGACTGCAATTCCTTGAGGTCGAGTCCGGCGCAGAACGCATCGCCCGCCCCGGTGAGCAGCACCGGGCTGCCGGCCGCCTCCTGAAGCCGAGCGAGGAGGAAGTCCATCATCGGGGTTCCGAGCGCGTTCTTGCCCCGGCCTTCGAGCACGATTTCAACCATGGCGTTGGCTTCCTGAAGCAGCAGTGAGAAATGCAGTGCCGGCGCTGCCCGCGGTCACCGCTTCGTCGAGCAGGGCCTGAGGAGGGTCGATGCCGACGATGTGAATCGCGTCGATGCCTTCGGCCAGCATCGCCAGGCTCTCTTCCACCTTGGGAATCATTCCTCCGCTGATGGTGCCAGAAGCGATCTGTTCCCGGGCCTGTTCGGGCGAGAGCCGAGGAATCCGGCTGCCGGGGTCATTGCGGTCGCGAAGGACGCCGGGGACATTGGAAATCAAGAACAGCTTGGCGGCGCCAACGGCAGCAGCCAGTCGCGTCGCCACCGTATCGGCGTTGATGTTGAACACCGAGCCCTGGTCGTCACCACAAAGCGACCCCAGCACCGGAACCACCCCGGCGGCAGAGAGCTTCTCGAGCAGGTCGACGTTCACGGCCTTCACATCGCCCACCAGCCCGAGGTCGATGGGGTCGGGACCGGCACCGGTGATGACCCGGGGCGGCCGCTTCACCGCGTCGACCAGCCCGGCGCTGACCCCGGTGGTGCAGATCGCCGGAATGCGCGCCCGCCGCAGAGCCGCCGCCAGGTCCACCGAGACCTGACCCCCGAGGGTCATCTTCAGGACCTCGAGGGTGGCGGCATCGGTGACCCGGCGCCCGCCGACCTGTTGGGGGGTCTGGCCGAGACGGGTGGTGAGCGCGTTGGCCTGAGGCCCTGCGCCGTGGACAATCGCCACCTTCACACCGGCATCGAGAAAGGCGCGGGTGGCAGTCCCCACGCTCTCGGCGAGCGCTTTCGGGTTCTCCACCAGCTCTCCGCCCACCTTGAGCACGAACCAGCGTCCGGCAAACGGGGCAAACGCGGCCCGGAGCACGCTGGGGCTCACGGCCACAACCCCGGCTCGGCGAGGGTGAGGGTCTCGTCGAAGCCCATCATCACGTTGAAGGCCTGAATCGACTGCCCTGCCCCGCCCTTGACCAGGTTGTCGAGCGCCGAGAAGCAGACCACCCGGCGGGTGCTTCCGGTGACCGGGCCGAGCGCGAAGCCGACCTCGACGTAGTTGCTGCCTGCGACCGCCACCACTTCGGGCTGACGTTCCTTGCCGATCACGCGGACGAAGGGTTCACCGGCGAAGCAGTCCTTCCACAGCGGGGCGAGTTCCTCTTCGGTGAGCTGGGCAGAAACGGTGGCAAAGCTGGAGGCGAAGATGCCGCGGGGAAGCGGTGCAGAGACAGGGACGAACTCCAGGCTGACCTTCCGACCGCCAGCGGCGTGAAGGGTCTGGACGATCTCCGGAATGTGTTGATGGTCGAGCGGCTTGTAGGTGCGCAGGTTGCTCGCCCGCAGCGGATGATGGGTGGTGATCGTCGGGTTGGCGCCGCTGCCGGAAGAGCCGGTGGCGGCGACCGTCTGCACCGGTCCGGTGAGCAGGCCGGCGCGAGCGAGAGGGAACAGGCCCAGCGCAATGGTGGTGGCGAAGCAGCCGGGGCTGGCAATCGCCCGGGCGCCGGCGAGCTTGGCGCGGTTGAGCTCGGGCAACCCGTAGGTGAAGTGGCCGCTGCCGAGCATCTTCGGCGAGGGGTGCTCCACCCCGTAGTACCGCGCGTAGGCGGCGGGATCTTCGAGCCGGAAGTCGCCCGACATGTCGACCAGGTGACCGACGTAGCCCGACTCGAGAATCTCCAGCACCACCTTGGCGGTGACCTTGTGGGGGAGCGCGAGGAAGACCACGTCCATGCCGGAGGCTGCTTCCGGGGCGGGCATCTGCTCGAAGGTCAGGGCCGAGAGGCCGGCGAGGTTGAAGTGGACGTCGCCAAGCTTCTTGCCGACGTTGTCCGCCGCGGTGACCCGGCAGACGTCGACGTGCGGGTGGAAGAGCAGCCGGCGAAGCAGCTCGGCCCCGCCATATCCGGTCCCTCCAATCAGCACTGCTTTGAGCTTTTTCATGCGCCGAACCTGCCAAGAACCGGGGCCTTAGGGAAGGTCTGCCTGCACAGCCCCGGCCGGTGGTATAGCGTCCGTCCCCCCTGGGGTCCCACGGGGTTGCCATGCTCCTCGTTCGCGATGTTCAAAAGACGGATCTCAGTGGGCTGAAGCGGCTCGCCGCGGTGCTCAACAGCGTCAACCTCCCCAACAACGAGGAGGTGCTGGAAGCGCTGATCGACAAGTCGGTGAAGAGCTTCGGCGGGAAGATCAAGGACCCGTTCCAGCGCGAGTACCTCTTCGTGCTCGAGGACCAGCGCAACAAGGCCCTGGTGGGCACGAGCATGATCATCGCACAGCACGGCACCTTCGAGGCACCGCACATCTATTTCAAGGTGATCGAAACCGAGAAGTACTCGGCGACGATCGACCGCCACTTCCGCCACCAGGTGCTCTCGCTCGGCTACCACTATGAAGGCCCCACCGAGATCGGCGGCCTGGTGGTCGACCCGCCCCACCGGAGCGGTCCCGAGAAGCCGGGCAAGCAGCTCTCCTACGCGCGATTCCTCTTCATCGCGATGCACCGCAAGCTCTTCCGTGAGCGGGTGCTCGCCGAACTGTTGCCGCCGCTGCAACCCGACGGAACGTCGCTGCTCTGGGAGGCGTTCGGGAAGAAGTTCACCGGGCTCACCTACAAGGAAGCGGACCGGCTCTCGCGCGGGAACAAGGAGTTCATCAAGGAGCTGTTCCCGAGCTCAGACATCTACGCCACCCTCTTCCCGGAGCGCGCCCAGAAGTTGATCGGTGAGGTGGGCCCCGAGACCGCCGGGGTGAAGCGGATGCTGGAGCGAATCGGCTTCCGCTACGTCGAACACATCGACCCGTTCGACGGAGGGCCGCACTACGAGGCCAACGTCGGGGACATCTCGCTGGTGCGCAACTATCGAAGCGCCAAGGTGGGCGAGGCCGACCTCGAGCGCGAGGCCGACGAGATGCTGGTGGCGCTGGAGCGGGACAGCGGCCGCAATCGCTTCCGTGCGGTCCGCACCCCGGTGCGCTTCGACGACAAGCTCGCGTTTCTGCCCCGCCGGGCCAAGGACCTGCTCGGGGTCGACACCGGAGCGAAGGTGTCGATCATTCCGTTCGAGTGAACGGGCGGACCCTTACCGGGTCCGAAAAGTCGAAGGTACGAACTTGATCTCCTTCTCGGTGATGACGCCGATCAAGTGGGGAACAGACGCCACGAACATCCGAGCGACCCGCTCGGCGCTCACCTGATGGTCCTCCGCGATATCGATGGTTTGCTCGCTCCAATCGGCAGGGAATACAATTCTTTTGCACGTCATCTGAGAGACAGTCTCCGCCGCAAGTCTCAGGGGCACATGGACAAAGTTGAGGCTGACGGTGGGTTCCTTGTGCACGTGACACGTGCTCTCCGGTTCGACCACCCTTTCTGCGTATTCTCGCGCCGGCTCCGCGGCGTGAACCGCAGGGGCAAGCAGACAGCACAGCAATCCCAATTCCGTAGCCTTCATCGTTTTGCTCCTCACTTGAGGGTTGAGCAAAATGGGATTGCAACAGCCTTGCCAATGCATTCCGTCTGCAACAATCACGAGATCAAGAGCACAGACGCAGGAGAGAGCGGCCCGTCAGCGAGCAGCCGCATGACAACTTGTCCGGTGCGGCGATACCTCCCTGACCCATCGTCCCTTCGTCTCCGAACCCGGACACGGACCCTCACCCCCAACGCAATCGCTACGCCTTGGTGGCGCAGGTGATCAGGAAGTCCTGCCGCACCTGATTGCGCTCGAAATACTCCGCGACCAACGCATCGTAGTCCCGGCGAAACTCGGCCAGCCGCGCGGGGTCGGGGTTTGCATCGATGAAGGCCTTGATCGGCCCGGCAAACCGCTCGCTCTGCATCCGATGGTGCGCAGGGCTGAGCGCCGGGTTCATCATCGCATCGCGATAGAAGCGCAGCCCGGTCACCCCGTTGCCGAGCCGCTCCCGAATCACTCCCGGGTCTCCCCACTGAGTGGGAGGCGCCGCTCCCGGCGGAGGTTTGGGCGCAAAGCGGGCGGTGAGCGCAAACATCCGGCCGGTGAACAGCTCGGGGGGCCAGGTGCTGAAGGCGAGGGTGCCGCCGGGCTTGAGCACCCGCAGCAGCTCGCGCACCGCGACTTCCGGTCGGGGCGCGAACATGTGCCCGAACTGGCTCAACACCCGGTCAAAGGACGCATCGGCAAATGGCAGGGCCTCGGCGTCTCCCTCGTGAAAGTCGACCTCCACGCCCGCGAGTGCGGCGTTCTCCCTGGCGACGGCGAGCAGCTCGGGAGTGAGGTCCAGCCCGCTGACCCGCGCTCCGAGCCTGGCCGCGGTGATGCCCACCACCCCGGTGCCACAAGCGACGTCGAGAACGCGCTCGCCCGACGTCACGCCAGACCGAGCCACCAGCGCTGCCGCGGGGACCGTGGTGGTCGCCGCGATCGGCGCGAAGAAGGCCCAACCTGCCCTCTGCGCTGCCTTGAAACCCTCGAATAATTCCATCGCCGCTCCTGTGTGGGGAAGCCGCGGTGTACCTCGGGCGGGTCGGGGTCGAGGGGAAAAGGGAGCTTGCCCTCGAGTGCAGGTCGCTGACGTCGCCCAGGCGCGAGCGGGGTGCGGGGAGACAACCGCTCCAGATGATCCGCCCAAACGTGTCCTCGAGAACCCGTGGCTGAGTTCCGGCATCGGGTCCGCCCGCAGCCCGCTTACTTCCTTCTGGCCATTTTGGAGGGACCGGTTTCAACTCGGCTGCGGGAAGGGCGACGCGGATCCTCGAGCCTCGCCATCACGCCGTGTGCCTGAAGTCCCCCGAGGTCGAGAATTTCGATTCCCCCATAGACAAGTCTGAGCAGGCCTTCGGCCTCGAGCTTCTTCAATTCCTGAGGGCCCTCTAGCGCTCCGCTCTCCGCGACAGCATCGCCCTTCCGGCGAGCAGCTCGAGATAGCCGTGCGCGGGGTCCAGCAGCTCGAGGTGGGTCTGGGCGGTCACCGGAGCAAGCGAGGTCGGGTCCAGCGCCTGAACGCCGCGGGGCCGGAGTCCCACTTCTACCCAAGCGTGGGGATAGGCGCGCCCCCCTTCCACCACGACTCCCCGCACCCACCGCGCCGAGTGAGGTCGGGCCTCCGCCAGCGCGAGAAGGCGTCGGGCGTAGTCGACGCAGTTGACCCCTTCTTTTCCTTCGAGCGATTGATGGGCGCGCTGCGCCAGCGCCAGCGCCTCGTCGGGGCTCCAGACCGGGTCGAGCGTCCTCCAGCCTTCTTTCGACGGCCGCTGCGGCGGTGAAGTCGTCAGCGCTCCCCGCGGCCCGCCTTCCACCGCGAAGCCCGCCGAGAACGGGTCCGCCGCGAGAGGGACCGGGTCCTGCTCCTTTACCCGGGTGAAAGCACTGTCGCCCAGACGGAGCGACTCGAGTCGCCCCCCCGCTCCGAACCGGGCCTCGAACGCCTCCCCAAACACCGTGCCTGCCTGCCGCTCGCCCTGCCGTGCGCCGGCGCAGAGCGGGCCTCGCTTGCCGCCGAGCTCATCCTGCCCCGGGACGCAGCCTTCGGACGGCCCTTTCCACAACCAGAGCGAGGCCGGGTGCACACCTCCGACGAGCCGCCCCTGGGCATCGACTTCCGCTTTCCAGACCTGGCGCCTCGAGCGCGGCGGACCTGCGCCACCCGCCCGGGCGAACCCCTGGGTCGAGGTGTAGGTGTAGCGGCTTCCCGTCAGCGAGAGCTCCACCGAGCCGACCGGAACGTCGTGCAGGGCGAAAGAGAACCGGTCCGACGCCGGCGCGGGAACCCCTGCCAACAGACACCCGGCCACCCAGACCCACATCGTGCCGCGGATATCTCACCTGCGTCGATCTCGCCAGGCCCCCGGAAGTCAGCGAGGTCGAGTACTCTCCGCTCCCCCATGACCGCCGACAAGCGTCTGCTCCCCCGTCAGCCGAAGCGCGTCCGGGTCGCGCTCGGCAAGGTGGCGGTGTTCACCACCGATGTTTCCCCGGGCGGCTTTTGTGCCGAGCTGCTCCACGTCCTCGAGCCGGGGCAGCTGGTGAGCGGCTCGATCTCCTTCGACGCCCACGACTTCCCCTTCACCGGACAGGTGATGTGGGCCAGTCCCGGGGACCCCCGCCAGACCCGGCGCGGCCGCATCGGGGTGCGGTTCACCGGCATCGAGAACCGGTTCTTCCGCGCTTTCCAGACTGCCATTCCGAAGCGGTAACCCGTTACTTTTCGGGTTGTTTGATAAGGTCCTGATCGCCTTGGACACCCGAACGCTGGCTGGAAGGTTTCAGACCCTCGAGCAGATCGCCGTGGGCGGCATGGGCGCCGTGTATCGCGCGCTCGACCTTCAGACGATGCACACGGTGGCGGTGAAGTTGCTGACCAGTCGGGGCGACGACGCCGAAACCCGCTTTGCCCGCGAGGCCGAGCTGCTCTCGGAGTTGGCCCACCCCCACATCGTTCGCTACATCGCCCACGGGGTAGACGCCGGCGACCCCTACCTGGTGATGGAGTGGATCGAAGGGCAGACCCTCGCCGACCGGATGGACCACCAGGGGCTCACGGTTCAAGAGTGCATGGACGTGGTCCGCCTGCTCGGCGAGGCCCTCTACGCGCTCCACTCCCGCAAGCGGGTGCACCGCGACATCAAGCCGGCAAATGTCATCCTCCGCGATGGGAAGGTCGAACAGCTGACCCTGCTCGACTTCGGAGTGGCCCGGAAGACCGATGAGATCGGCCCCACCCGGACCGGCATCATGGTCGGTTCCTCCGGCTACATGGCGCCCGAACAGGCCCGCGGCCAGAAGGACGTCGATGCCCGGGTCGACGTGTTCGCGCTCGGGTGCGTGCTCTATGAGTGCCTCACCGGCGTCAACCCCTTTGAAGGCCAGGGGATGACCGCGGTGTGGGCCAAAGTTCTGCTCGTCGATCCCACCCCGCCCGCGGTGCTCAACAAGGACATCGGTCCGGCGCTGAACCAGCTGGTGATGCGGCTGCTGTCGAAGCGCGTCGCGGATCGACCCGACGACGGCCGCGAAGTGGCCAAGGAAGTGGGCGCGCTGCCCCGTTCGTCGTCGACCACCCGCCGGGTGAGGGGAAAGCGGCCGAAGGGCGGTGCGGACTCGACCTCGGATGCGCGCACCGGAATCATGCCCCCGACCACCGGGGGACTGGCTCCCACCGAGACCCACCGCGCCACGATCCAGTTCGTGATCATGATCGGCGAACCGGAAGAGTTGACCGACCCCAGCCACCTGTTACCGGACGAGGTCGACGTGGCCGATCCGGCGTCGAAGCTCGACGCGATCGTCGAGCAGTTTGGCGGGCACCTCGAGCATCTTCAGGGCGGCAGCCGGGTGGCGATTCTCGCTGGCACCGAAGCCCAGGAAGTCACCCTGCGGGCGGGGCGGTGCGCCCTGGCGTTGCGCGGCGAGCTTCCCGAGCTTCCGATCGTGATCAGCGCCGATGACGGCAACGAGAGCCCTGCCGAGGCGATCGACCGGGGCACGGCGGTGCTGGCGGCCGAGTCGATGGGGAACCTGTTCGCGGCCTCGGTGGACTCGCTCAACCGCGACCGCCGGGTTCGGCTCGAGGCGAGCGCGGTCCCCTTCTTTGAGAGGCAAGGCAAGCTGTTCCGGACCGAGAACAGGGTCTATCTGGTCGAGCTGCGCGCAGCTTGATCGGTGGTTTAGTTGTGGCCCCGCCATCGGCGCAGCTAAACTGAACCCCGTGCAAATGCTGTCAAGGATCGGCAATCGGTATCTCCTCAAGGAGATCTCCGCCTCGGGTGGCATGGGGGACGTCTTCCGCGCAGTGGACCTGGAGACCCAGGCGGCGGTGGCGGTCAAGGTGCTGCAGCTTCCCGGGCCCGAAGCGGCGCAGCGATTCGAGCGCGAGGCCCAGGTGCTTTCGCAGCTCTCTCACCCGCACATCGTTCGCTACATCAGCCATGGCACCGAGGGCGAAGCTCAGTACCTGGTGATGGAGTGGGTGACCGGAGAGACGCTCTCGAAGCGGCTGGAGACCAGCGGCCTCACCGTGCAGGAGTCGGTCGATCTGATCGCGGTGGTGAGTCAAGCAGTGGGGGCGATTCATTCGGTGGGACTGGTTCACCGGGACCTCAAGCCCGCGAACCTGATCTTTCCGCAGGAGGCCCCGACCGAAGTGAAGCTGATCGACTTCGGGGTGGCGCGGCGCAAGGACGACCGCAGCGGACCCACCCGCACCGGAGTGGCGGTCGGTTCGTCCGGGTACATGTCTCCGGAACAAGCGCGCGGCCAGCGCGAGATCGACGCCCGCTCCGACGTGTTTGCGCTCGGCTGCGTGCTCTATGAATGCCTGGTGGGCTCTGGCCCCTTCCGCGGCTCGGACTTCACCGCGGTATGCGCCAAGGTGCTGGTGATCGACCCTCCTCCGGTTCGAGCGCTCAACTCCGAGGTTTCTCCCGAACTCGACCGCCTGGTCCGGCGGCTGCTGGCGAAGAATCAAGGTGAGCGTCCCAAGGATGGCAACGAGGTCGCTTCGCTGCTGGCGGCCCTGCCCCGAAATCCCTCTCTCCTGAAGAAAAGGCGGGGAGAATCGTCGACCGAAGCACCCACCGCGTCTGCCGTCGTCTCGGCCACCGTTTCCACCCGGGCCGAGTGGTACGGCTCGGACAGCTACGAATCGCGGGCCCGTTTCATCATCATGGTCGGCGAGCACGATGACGGCGCTCCGGTCGACCCGCCGATCGGTGCAGAGCTGGCCGCGCTGCGAGACCTGGTGGCCTCGTACGACGGCTACCTCGAGTCGCTCCAGCGAGGGGGGCTGCTGATCATCATCTCCGGGCATGATCCGCACGAGGTGGCGCTCCGCGCCAGCCGGTGTGCGATGGCTCTGCGAGAGAAGATTCCGCTTCGGCCGATGGTTCTCAGCTTCGGTTCGATCCAGGAAGACCCCGGCTCGGCGATCGAAAAGGGCGTCGCGTCGATCGCCGAAGAGGACCTGGAATTCATCTTTCATACCGGAGAAGCGCCGGGCACCACGCCGCCGCGAATCCGGGTCGAGGCCAGCGCGGTTCCCTACCTCACCGGCCGCTGCCAGATGGTCATCGCCAACACGGTGAACTACCTGGTCGGGCTCTGACCCGGCTCTCCGGCTTCTGAAGAGCGCGAGGTCAGCGTCCTTCCCGCCTCGCGCCTGCTGCCCCTTCCGCTTGGGGCCAACCTGCAGTTTCGAGCGGCAGCCCGGCGAGGTCGTAGGCCTCGAGGCTTCCCACGCCGCCGCGCTCGACCACCACGTAGAGAAAGCCGCGGTCGAATGCGGCAGACTTCAGCGTTCCGCCCGGCTTGAGCGGGCAGACGAACAACCGCGTCCCACCCGCGAACAGCTGCAGGTGGGACTGGGGCCCGCCGTCCAGCTGGGCCTCGGTCAAGGTGGCCACCGCTCCCGGGCCGAGTGAGACAACAGCAGCGCGGGCCAATCTTCCCAGCGCTTTTCCGGGAAGCACGCGCGCGGCCCAGACCGGCCCCGCATCGGCGAGGGAAAAGGCGTGCAGGGTGGTACCGGGGTCGCCGAGGTCGCAGGGGCCTTCGGCGAGGTCGCAGCCTGGCGCGAAGCCATAGCCCAGCCCCCCCGTGAGCAGCACCGAACCCGGCTCGAGGACCACCGGCTGACCGGCGTCGTCGATCCAGCGCAGCTCGCCCCGGGCGGTGCCGGCGTCACTGTCCACCAGCCAGCGGCCCCCGAGCACCAACTTTCCCTGGGCCACGGCCAGGCTGCTCGCTGCGGAAGGCCAGCTGCCCAGGCTTTGCAATCGTTCGCCGCCGTCGCCCCGCTCTACCCGCACCAGGGCTCCGGTGCCGTCGTAGAGGTACCCGACCGAGTGGGTGTCGAGCGCGACCGCGCTTTCGGTTCCTTCGCCGCGCAGCGGCTGCTGCGAGAGCACGCCGCCATCGGCAGAGATCCGAAGCAGCGTCTGCAGACCGCTCAGCAGCGGAGGAGCCATCGACGTGCCCCCATCGACATCGAGTGCTCCGCCATCGCTCGCCCCCGCGTCACCGGGCGTGCCGGAGTCGGGCAGGCTTCCGCCATCGCCGAGGTTCCCGCCATCGACCGGAAGACCCGCGTCGAGGGAAGGGCCGGCATCCCCCTCGGGCCGCCAGCTCAAGGTGGCAAGCAGCTCTCCGCTGGCGGAGAGGGCAATGCGGTTCCGGGTGGTCTCGGCCGTCGCGCCGGTTGCCTCGGCCGGCGGCACCAGCGTGGAGAATGGCAACGTCCAGAGTGGTCCTCCGGTCCCCGGAGCATAGGCCTCGAGGCCGTCAGCGCTGAGCAGCACCACCCCGGCGGAAGACGCCGTCACCAGCGAACGGACCTTGCCCGAGGGATGAGGAACATAGAAGCGCTGGAAACCCGAGCCGGTGTACGACGACAGCGCGCAGCCTCCATCGGTGCCGGCGAGCGCGCAGGCCTCCCAGAAGAGATTGCCATTGGAGGTGAGCAGAGGCGCCGGCTCGGCCGCGCCCGGGAGCGGCAAGGTGTACGCGGGGACCATCGCGGCGATCGGCGGTTGCACGCACTGCTGGCTCTGACAGCGGCCTTCGCCCTGACAGGGCGTCGGAGGCAAACAGAGAAAGCCGTCCGGCGTGGGGACGGTCCGACAGCTTCCCGCGAAGCAGAGCTGGGCGTGGACGCAATCGGCAGGACCACAGGGGGTGCCGTCGAGGGCGGGCGCATCGCCACAGCCGGACATTGGATCGCAGCTGGGCACCCGACAGGCCTGCGCGGGAGACGGACAGGCGACCTCGGTGTGCAGGCATCCATTCTCGGGAGCGCAGGCGTCGGCCGTGCACCGATTGTTGTCGTCACACCCCCGCGGAGACCCGAGGCACTCCCCTGCCTGGCAGAGCCCGTGCTCGAGGCACTGGGACACCGGGGTGCACGGAGCCCCATCGGCGGCGACGGTCTCGACGCAGCGGCCGCTCTCGAGCTCGAAGCGCGAGGTTCGGCACACCGCGCTCGGCTGGCAGTCGAGCGCTTCGATTCCTTCACCGAGCAGCGGCAGCGAGACCGACTTCCCGTTGGCGCGAAGCCAGAGCCGGCCTTCGCTGCGCCCCACCGCCGCGGTGAAGGTGATCGACAGCGAAAAGGTGGTGGCCCCTTCGAGGGTGAAGGCCGGAGGCACCGAGAACGGGCCTTCGGTGCTCGCCTCGATAGAGAGGGCCACCTTGCCGGTGCTGGTGAGGAGCAGCGCCCGGGTCACCTGGGCCCCGGCAAGCGCACGCCCGAAGTCGATCGGAGACCCATCGGCCCGAAAGCCGACCTCGACCCCTCCGAGGGTGGAGTCGCCGCAGCGGCACCCGCTCGCCCCCAGCGCCAAGATCAGCCCGAGCACCCGAAGCCACACCGCCGTTCGTGAAGTCACCACTGCCGCCACCTTCCCTGCCATCTGCGCACCCCTTATTGCACCTTCGGGCGCCGGGACGCTTGTACCTGAGTGGGAACCGGGGTGAAGAACGCCCATGCCTCCCGCCGTTCTCTTCGAGCTGTCGATGGAAGACCTTCACGCGTTCAACCTTCACCATGCGCGGACGTCGGCCCTGGCGCGAAGGTCGAGAGCCCAGGTCCGGTGGGCGCTGACCTTGCTACTCGCGGCATTGCTGGTGACCCTGGGGTTGTCGATTCACGCGCCACTGGCGTTCTGGTTGCTGGGCACGTTGATTCTCGGCGGCTGGTTCTCGCTCTTCCCGCACCGGCTCGAGCAGGTGCTTCGTCGCCACACCGAGAAGATGTTCGCCTCGGGCAAGAACACCGGCTTTCTCGGCGCCCACCAGGTGCTGCTCGAGGAGGAGTGGCTGGTCGAAGAGACCCACTGGCGTCAGGTGCGGACCCACTGGAGGGCGGTGGAGTCGGTGCTGATGACCCCTGCGCATCTGTTCCTGTTCTTGAGCTCGTTCTCGGCGGTGATCATCCCCCGCGCCGCCTTCCCCGACCTGGCCGCGGCCGAGGCCTTCCTCCGCCTCTGCGAGCAGCGGCGGCAGCTCGCCTTGACGCTGGCCTCGGAACTGGCTTAGCAGCAGCGCCCTCCCCACTGCTCGAGGCCTTAAAGATGTGCCGACACTTTTGGACCTCCTCGTTGCTGCTCGCTACTGCGGGGGTCGCCCTGGGCGGCTGTCTCGACCTCGCGCCCGGTTTCGACGGCAGTGGGCTGCACGAGCGGGAGCAGATCGTCCAGCGGGGACCCATGCCTTTGCCCCAGCCGGTGCCCGTTGAAAGTTCCGACGGAGGGACTGCCGATGGAGGCATCGACGCCGGAGCGCCCCCGACGCCTCAGGGATGCGGGGCCTATGAGCCGAACAACACCGTGGCCACCGCGACTTCGCTGGCTGCAGGCAGCTACCCGGGGCTGGCGATCTGCGGGAACGAGCTCGACCTCTACCGACTGAATATTCCCGCGCTCTCGGTGGTGACCGCGACGATTCACTTCAACGGCGCTGCGGGCGATCTCGACCTCTATCTTTCCGACGGCAGCGTCGACGCGCAGGGGCACCTGAGCGCCTACGCTGCCTCGGCAGAGCGCGAGGGCAATGAGGAACAGATCCTCAACGAGCCCCACCCTCAAGCGAAGACCGCCTACTTGATTGTCGCCGGCCACAGCGGGGCGCAGGGTAGCTACGACCTCACCCTGTCGATCGGCCCCGGCGTTGCCGACCGTGACTGCTTCAGCGGGTGTCGGGACCTGGTTCAGCTGACCGGGGCGACCAACTGGGGCACAGCGCAGGCGAAGACCGATGGCTACTACGTCTACACCCCGGCGAAGTACGCCTGGGGCCGACGCGATCTGCTGGGGTTGTTGCGCTACGCCACCCACGCGGTCCAGGCGCGCTTTCCCGCCACCCAGTCAGACACGGTGGCGGTTTCCGACATCTGCCAGCAGGACGGACTGACCCCGGGCAGCGATCAGAACAGTCCCCGACACCCGACCTCGACGCACGTGCGGGGAAAGGACGTCGACGTCGCCTATTTCCAGACCGACGGCAAATCGAACTACCAGGTCATCTGCGGAGACGGCTCGGACACCAACGGCAACGGTGCGGGAGGCAAGTTCAACGACGGTTCTTTCTGCACCACGTCGCAGAACATCGTCGACGTGCCCCGCGAGGTCTACTTCCTCTCGCGGCTGGCGGAGTCGCCGCTCTACCGGGTGGTCGGGGTGGACCAGACCCTGGTGCCCGCCTTCCAGGCCGAGGCGCTCAGGCTCTACCAGGCGAAGGAGATCGGAGTTCAGCAGTACCGCCGGATCACCGATGGACTCGGCTTCGGCGCCGCGGGCGGCTGGCAGTTTCACCACCACCACATTCACCTCAGCCTCTACGAGTAGGCGAAGCGCGAGCGCTCAGCCGAGCATCAACTGGCCGCCGTAGCTCGACGCCTCGAGGGTTCCGCAGGCGGCGCCGATCTCCTTGCCCCCGGAGTAGCGGCGGGCGATCGGCGAGCGAAGAATCTGGAGCTCGTCGCGAAACGCCTTCAGCTCGTCGGCTTCCGGCGGCAGGTAGCGGCCGGTGGGGTCAGTGACGTCGATCAGATCGAGCTTGATCGGAATGCCTTCGAAAGCGCGCTGGAGCGCCTCGGCATCTTCCCGCCCGGTGTTGAAGCCGCGGATCAGCACGTAGGCGAGCATCGCCCGCTGGCGCCGCGCCACGGTGTACTCGCGAATGGCGTCGATCAGCTCCGGCAGCGGGTGGGTCTTCTCCAGCGGGAGCACCTGGAGCCGCTTCTCCGGAATCGCCGAGGTGATCGAAAACGCCAGCCGGTAGGGCTGCCCTTCGCGCACGTAGCGGCGGATCGCGGGTACCCAGCCCGCGGTGGAGAAGGTGATCGACTTCGCGGAGATGGCGAGCCCGGCAGGGTGGCAGAGAATGCGCGCGGCCCGCATCGACTCGTTGTAGTTGAGCAGCGGCTCGCCCATGCCCATGAACACCACGCCCCGAACCGGGCGGTCGGCTTCGGCGCGGATCTGCAGCACCTGGTCGAGAATCTCCCAGGTCTGCAGGTTGCGCTTGAACCCCATCTTCCCGGTCATGCAGAAGTCGCAGGCGAGCGCGCAGCCCACCTGCGAGGAGACGCAGACCACGTACTTGGTATCAAAGATCGGAATTCTCACCGCTTCGATCCGGCCTCCGAGCGGAGACTCGAACAGATACTTCACGAAGCCGTCGTCGGCGCGGCGACGCTCGAGAGGACGAAGCGAAGGGAGCGACCCGTGCGCTTGCACGAAGTCGCGCACCTCGCGGTTGACCTGAGGGGCAGCGCGCACCGCGGCCATGTCCTGGGCGCCGTGTGAAAACACCGAGGCAAACAACTTCAACACCGCCTTGGGCGGAGCGTTCACCGGTGCCAGCGCCGCGGTCAGCTCGGCGAGGTCTAAGTTCTTGAGATTGAGGGTCACACTACTTCTTGCAGTTCTGTCGCAGAAAGTCGGTCAGCTTCGCTGCGAGCTCGGGGGGCATTTTTCGACCGAGCGCCTTCTTACAGAG
>JAYUUC010000686.1:0-2982 GCA_043755105.1 Myxococcales bacterium | reverse complement strand
GACAAGAAATCGAAGCACGACGTCGAGATCGTCGTCGATCGACTGGTGCTCAAGCCCGACCTCAGTAATCGGCTCACCGACTCGGTGGAGACCGCGCTCCGCGAAGGCAAGGGGATGCTGATCATCACCGACGAGAACGGCACCAAGGCCTCGGAACGGACGATGAGCGAGCTCAACGCCTGCCATCACTGCGGGCTTTCGTTCAGCGAGCTCACCCCGGCCGCGTTCTCGTTCAACAACCCCGGGGGCATGTGCCAGGACTGCAACGGCCTCGGCACCAAGCCCGAGATGGACCCCGACCTGATCGTCCCCGACCCTACCCGCAGCATCCGGCAGGGCGCCGTCGAGCCCTGGGCCACCGGCATGCACCGGGGCGAAGGCTGGACCGCGGAGTTCGTCGATCAGCTCTCGTCTGCGTTTGAGATCGACCTCGACCTGCCCTTCGGAAAGCTCTCTCAGCGGGAGAGAGACGTGGTGATGTACGGCTCATCGGGGAAGTCGTTCACGATGAAGTGGCAGGGCGGCGGACGCTGGAAGATGGAATGGGAAGGGCTGGTGGCGAAGCTGATGCGCAGCTTCAAGTCCACCCAGTCGGAGACGATGCGCCGGTATTACATGAAGTTCTTCTCTGACAAGCCCTGCCCTTCCTGCGCGGGTGAGCGGCTCAAGCCCGAGTCCCGCGCGGTGAAGGTGCACGAGCGCACCCTGGTCGAGCTGTCGCGGCTGACCATCGCTGATGCCCACCAGTTCCTCGGCGCGATGCCGCTCAGCGCCAACGAGTCGAAGATCGCCACCGAGCTGCTGAAGGAAATCCGCAGCCGGCTCGGGTTTTTGCAGAACGTCGGACTCTCGTATCTGACGCTGGATCGCACCGCGAGCACCCTCTCGGGCGGCGAGAGCCAGAGGATCCGGCTCGCCTCGCAGATGGGCTCGGAGCTCACCGGCGTCATTTACATCCTCGACGAGCCGTCGATCGGGCTTCATCAGCGCGACAACGCCAAGCTGCTCGCGACGCTGAAGCGGCTGCGCGATCTGGGAAACACGGTGATCGTGGTCGAGCACGACGAAGAGACGATGGAGGAAGCGGATTTCCTGGTCGACTTCGGCCCAGGCGCGGGTGAGCTCGGAGGCAAGGTGGTGGCCACCGGGACGCCGGCCCAGGTGATGAAGAACCTGGACAGCATGACCGGCGCCTATCTCTCCGGCCGGCTGGAGATCGAGGTTCCGAAGACGCGGCGGACGCCCGGGAAGACGAAGCTGTCGATCATCGGCGCGAAGGAGAACAACCTCAAGGACGTCACCGTGGACATTCCCCTGGGGATGTTCGTGGCAGTGACCGGTGTCTCCGGGGCCGGCAAGTCGACGCTGATCAACGAGATTCTCTTTCCGTCGCTCTCGCGCGAGCTCTACGGCAGCCGCGAGGTTCCCGGAAAGCACCACGCGATCAAGGGCGTGGAGCACCTGGACAAGGTGATCGACATTGACCAGCGGCCGATCGGGAGGACGCCGCGCTCGAACCCCGCTACCTACACGAAGGTGATGGACGCGGTCCGCGAGGTGTTTGCGCAGACCCCCGAGGCGCGGGCCTTCGGGTACACGCCGGGAAGGTTCAGCTTCAACGTCAAGGGAGGCCGCTGCGAGTCCTGCGAGGGCGATGGCGTCAAGCTGGTGGAGATGCACTTCCTCGCTGACGTCTATGTTCCCTGTGAAGTGTGTCAGGGGAAACGCTTCAACGAGGCGACGCTGCGGGTGCGGTACAAGGGGAAGAACATCGCTGAAGTGCTCGAGCTGAGCGTGCGCGAGGCGATTCAACACTTCGGGGTGCACCGCGACATCATGCGGGTGCTCCAGACCCTGGACGATGTCGGGCTCGGTTATTTGCGGTTGGGGCAGAGCTCTCCCACGCTTTCAGGAGGAGAGGCCCAGCGGATCAAGCTCTCGCGCGAGCTGTGTAAGGTCGCCACCGGGAAGACCCTCTACATCCTGGATGAGCCAACCACCGGGCTGCACTTCGAAGACATCCGGAAGTTGCTCCAGGTGCTCAACCGGTTGGTGGAAACCGGGAACACCGTGCTGGTGATCGAGCACAACCTTGATGTGATCAAGAGCGCCGACTACGTCATTGACCTCGGTCCCGAAGGCGGCGCAGCGGGCGGGAAGCTGCTCGCCGTGGGTACCCCGGAACAGGTGGCGGCGGTGAAGGACAGCCACACCGGGCGGTATCTCAAGCTGGTGCTGGAGAAGGGGCGCAAGGCGCGGATCGGCCGGCGACTCGAGAGTGTGGCTTCGGCGGGTTGAAGGCTTTACCTGATCTCGGGGGCGCTCGAGTCTTGGCTGGGTCACAGCAGTTTTACGGACAGAGCAGAATCATGGGGTACAGCGAGCGAATCCCGGCAGGGTCCGGCCCTGTTTGCCTTCACGGTCAGTCCCATCGAATCAGCAAAGCACCCGACCACCATGAAGGTGTGGCGATCATGATTTCAGCCTCCGAGGCTCCGAGGCAACTCGGAGGTTTTCTCTGTTCCGTGGCGGTTCCGTTCGGGCGCAGGCATGCGTGCGCGGACTACCGCCTAGCGAGTGAGAGGACGCTCTGGCCCGCCACCGCCCGGTCAGAGGCAGGAACGTATCGACTGACAAGCGCAGGCGCCAGGACAGCCGCGAGCGATGGTATTGCTTGGACGCGCCGCATGGGACTCTTGACCTTCAGCATCAACGTCACCCTGGACGGTTGCGTCGATCACCAGGAGGGAATCGCCGATGACGAGACACACGCCTTCTTCACCCGCCTCATGGACGACAGCGGGGCGATGCTGTGGGGCCGCGTCACCTACGAGATGATGGAGAGCTACTGGCCGGCGGTCGCCCGCGGCGACGAGGAGGCGCCTCCGGCGATGCGCGAGTGGGCGGTCAAGCTGGAGGCCAAGCCGAAATATGTGGTGTCCTCGACGCGAAAGGACTTCCCGTGGACCAACAGCCACCACA
>JAYUUC010000685.1:0-8759 GCA_043755105.1 Myxococcales bacterium | reverse complement strand
CCCACTTCTGCCTCGAAAACGGTCGATACACGGCGTACCCGGTACTCATCACCAGCGCAGCCGCCGCGGCGGCAGCTCCCCAGCGGACCCAGGCTCCTTGAAGGGTCCTGCGGTGTTCGTCGGCGAGCCCGGTCCTCACCCGGCTCCGCAGATGGTCAGGGGCTTGAAGCACCGCGCTGGCACGGATCCGGGCATGAAGGTGGTGGTGAGCCGTGCCCTCGACCTCGACCCGCTCGGCGCAGCTGCGGCAATTCGCCAGGTGTGCCTCGAGCGCGCGTTGATCGTCTCCGCGCAGCTCACCGTCGAAATACAGCGGCAGCAGCGCCTCGAGCTCGGGGCAGGTGAGGCTTTCTGAAAGAGGAAATGGAATCAGAACCAACTCCGATGGCCGCTGTGAGGTGGTCCTAGAACCACGGGCTACCCCACCTTCTTCCGGGACCGGTACTCATTCAAATCGGTAGGGGAAGCGGGAGACTCACTGGCCGAATCGCCCTGTCCGTCATGAAGGACCCCCTGTCCAAAAGCATATTCCTTGAGGGTCTTCTGGAGCAGTTTTCGACCCCGGAACAGCCGGCTCATCACCGTTCCCACCGGGCAGTCGAGGATCTCGGCGATCTCCTTGTAGGAGAACTCCTGCAAGTCCGCGAGGATCACCACCAGGCGAAAGTCGATCGGAAGCGCGTCGATCGAACGAAGCACGTCGTCCGAGAGCAGGCGGTCGAAGAAGTACTGCTCGGGGTTGGCGGCAAAATCAGTGGCGTCGCGGCTGACGAACCGCTCGTGCACCGCTTCCCGCTCGGAGCCTTCCACCACGCTTCGCTCCTTCACCTTCCGCCGATAGCGGTTGATGAAGGTATTGGTGAGGATCTTAAACAGCCACGCCTTGATGTTGGTTCCGCGCTCGAACTTGTCGAAGAAGCGATAGGCCCGCATGCAGGTGTCCTGCACCAGGTCTTCGGCGTCCCGCTCGTTCTTGGTGAGACGAAGCGCCGCCGAGTAGAGCGGGTCGAGGTGCGCGAGCGCGAGCGACTCGAATTCGTTCTTGGTTCGGTTCGTTTGCCGAAAGTCCAGCATCTGTCCCTTCCGCAGCCCTCTGGAGTGGGCCTTTAAAGTCGTGTTCTGGAGTCCAGTGTATGCATGGATACAAACCCGGCCACTGTTACACGCACCACGCAGCTCCTGCTTGCCTGCCCGCTTTCCGGATCATCCCTGGGGAAGAGGACACACAGCAAGGCGACTTATTCCGGAGAAGCAGGAGGAAAGGCCAGGGAGCGGCAGAGTGTCCGTCCGCTCCCTGATTTCAGCCGTTTACCGCGCTGAGCGCACGGCCCGCGGAGCGGAGCCGCGCTTGGAGTCGGAAGCCTTGGCCGCCGGCGCCGGGCGTCGACCTTCGATCGCTTCGAGGATCGGCACGTACGGGTAGTTGAGGTCGCGGGCGACGGCCTCGTAGGTGATGTGGCCATCGAAGGTGTTGAGGCCGCGCGCGAGCGCCTTGTCTTGCTTGATCGCCTCGACGATGCCGAGGTCGGCGATCTTCCGCCCGAACGGGCGGGTGGTGTTGGTGAGCGCGTAGGTGGACGACTGCGGCACCGCGCCCGGCATGTTCGCCACGCAGTAGTGGATGACCCCGTGCAACTCGTAGGTGGGGTTGTCGTGGGTGGTGGGTCGGCAGGTCGCGATGCAGCCTCCCTGATCCACTGCCACGTCCACCACCACCGAGCCCTTTGACATCTGGGAGATCAGTTCTTCGGTGACCAGCTTGGGCGCCTTGCCTCCGGGGATGAGCACCGCACCGACCACCAGGTCGGCCTCGCGCACGGCCTGAGCGATGTTCTCGCTGTCCGAGGCCATCGTCGCCACCCGACCGAGGAAGACGTCGTCGAGGTAGGTGAGCTGGGCGAGGTTGACGTCGAGGATGGTGACCTCGGCCCCCATGCCGACCGCGATCTTCGCGGCGCTGCTCCCGACCACACCGCCGCCGATGATCGCCACCTTGCCACGGCGCACGCCGGGTACTCCACCAAGGAGAATGCCCTTGCCCCCGTGCTCCTTCTCGAGGCTGGCCGCGCCGACCTGAATCGACATCTTGCCAGCGATCTCGCTCATCGGCTTGAGCAGCGGCAGCGTCCCGTCCTCGAGCTGGATGGTCTCGTAGGCCACCGCGCTGACCCGCTTCTTCAACAGCACCTTGGCCAGCTCGGGCACTGCGGCGAGGTGGAAGTAAGTGTAGATGGTCTGGCCGGTCTGGATCCGCTCGTACTCCTCGGCGACCGGCTCCTTCACCTTGATGATCAGCTCGGAGCGCTTCCAGAGGTCGTCGGCGCTCTTCACGATCTCGGCGCCCACGCGGGTGTAGTCGGCGTCCGAGATGCCCGAGCCCTCGCCCGCGCCTTTCTGCACCAGCACCCGATGGCCGGCTCCTACGAACGAGCTCACGCCTGCTGGCACCAGGCCCACCCGGTACTCGCGGGTTTTGACTTCCTTGGGAACACCGACAATCACGACTGCCTCCAGAGGGAAAAAAGGCGCGCACCATAGCAGTGGCCCTCGAGCGGTCAAGGAGGCCCGCTTCGCGTCCCTCCCCGGCAGTGCTAAGCGTGGAACCACCATGGCTGTCTCTGCCCCCAAGCTGCTCTTTGCCGACCCCAAGGGGAAGGTGATGGAGCACCCCACGCTCCTCGCCACCCTGCGCAGCGGGGAAGATCTGCTCCCTCCGGTGGACCGCCCGATTCCACTGCCGGTGGGGGCGCGGCTGGTACACCTGCCGGGACGACGGCCGGTGGGGGTGGACCCGAAGACCGGGAAGCTCGAGCTGATGGCCACGGCGCGGGTAGGGAACAAGACCTTCGAGCCCAACGCGGTGGGAGCATTGCTGCCCCCCGGCTACACCCGCACCTTTCTCCCCGGCGAGGTCAAGGCCGACGGGCCGTTGCTGCCCCAGTGGGCCTACACCGCTGCGGCGTGGACCTCGGCGGGACCCGTCACCTGGGCGCTGCACACTGACCGGCGCACCCACTGGGATGCAGAGCGCTTCTCCACCGCGGACCTGAAGCTGCGGGTAAAGGGCCACCTCGAGAAGTTCGAGGGCAACCGGGTGCTCAAGCAGCTCAAGACCTGCGCGCTGGTCTATCGCTGCTTCACCAGCCAGAACCTGTTCTACGAGCGAGACGAGGGCGCCATCCCCGCGTCGGTGTTCTGCAATGCCCACTGCGTCGGCTGCATTTCTGACCAGCCTGTCGGAGGTCCCCCGGCTTCGCATCAGCGAATGGACGATGGCCCCGAAGGCGATGAGATGGGGGTGATCGGCCTCCATCACTTGGAGCACGCCACCGGGCGCACCATGGTCAGCTTTGGTCAGGGGTGCGAAGGCGAGCCGCTCACCCGCTACCGAGCCATCGCCGAGTCGATCCGTTTCATGCGCCAGCACACTGCGCGCGGGTCGATCAACATCAACACCAACGCCAGCCTTCCCCACGGGCTCGAGGCGCTCTTCGACGCCGGGCTCGATGCGGTGCGGGTCTCGCTCAACTCTGCAGTGAAGGACCTGTACGAGGCCTACTACCAGCCGGTCGGCTACGGCTGGGAAGAGGTCGAGCAGTCGATCGCCCTGAGCCGGAAGCGCGGCGCCTATCTCGCGCTCAATTTGCTCCTCTTCCCCGGAGTGACCGATAGAGAAGGCGAAGTGAAGGCCCTGGCGAAGCTGGTGAAGCGCTACCGCGTCGATCAGGTTCAGACCCGGTCGCTGTGCATCGACCCGATTCAATACCTCGAGGTGGCGCGCGACCGCGGCGCCGGCGGGGAACCGATCGGGGTTCGTCAGCTGCTCGGCGAGCTCAAGCGGGCGGCACCCTGGCTGGTGATCGGTAACTTCGCTCGCGGGCTCGAAGAGCGCGCGCCCGCTCCTTGACAAAGAAGCCTCCTCTTTTAAGAAGCAACTACCCCATGGCCAAGTCCAAGTTCGACAGCTTTCCCGCCTGCTGCCAGAAGATCCTCGACGTGCTCGATCGCGAACAGCGCACCGGCGCCCGGAATTGCGAGAAGGGGCACCTGGTCAGCCTTCAGTATGCGCATCAGGTGGAAGCGCAGACCGCAGCGAAAAGGGCCCGCGAGGAAGCGGCGGCGGCGGCCCGGCCACCGGAGATCGAAGTGGAGAAGAAGCTCGACCAGGCTGCGCCTCCGGAAAAGCAGCCTCCCGGAGCGTAGGTTCAGAGAGGGAGTGGATGTGTCGTCGCGGTTCGATCCGCACAGCCCAAGCGTAGGCCGTGAGGCCGAAGTCGAGGGCAGGAGTGCTTCTCCCTCGACTCTGCGTCTTCGAAGCGACGCTCGGGATGAACGGAGTTACCGACGGGGTTGCCTTCGGGGCTACCAGGCTACCAACGGAGGGTTCAGCAACCTGGCTCAGGTCAGTTCGCGGGTGAGCACCTTCGAGAGAATCGCGTCCTTGGCGACGTAGCCATCGGCGCCGGCGTCGCGGCAGATCCGCTGCAGCTCCTCGGGATTCTCTCCTGAGCAGAGCAGCACCTTGATTCCCTTGAACAGACTGTTGCTCTTGATGAAGCGGCAGAACTGCTCGCCGTTCACGTTCGGCATCCGCACGTCGAGCAGCACCAGATCGGGCCGGGTCTGCTTCTTGAGGATGATCTTGGTCGCCTTGTCCGCGGTGTCCGCGGTGGTCACCTCGAAGCCTTTCGATGAGAGCTCGGCCTCGAGCAGCGTCATCGCCATCTCACTGTCGTCCACGATCAGCACCCGCTTCTTTCGTGCGGGGCCCTCCGCGGCAGCCTTGGGGGCGGCGGATGCGGGGGACGGGGCAGGGGTCGGCGTCGCTTCGGCGGGGGGCGACCCGAGCAGCCGGTGCACTTCGGCGGTGACGCCTTCCAGCCCGTGGTTCTTCGACACGAACCCGTCGGCGCCCGAGGACTTCATCTTCGAAGCCAGCTCCTCCTCGGAGAGATTCGAGTAGAGGACCATCTTGGCGGTCATCTTCTTGGCGTTGCGGAGGAACTCGATCACGTCGTCCCCGAACATCTCGGGCATGTTGACGTCGACGAGGACCAGGTCGTAGGCCTTCTCGGAGAGCCGGGCATCGAGCGCGGCGAGGTCGAGCGCGGAGCCAACCTCGTACCCTGCGGCGCTGAGACCCTGCACCAGGGCATCGGTGGTCACCGTACTGTCGTCAATCACGAGTATGCGCGCGGACATACGACCTTCTTAGCACCCTGCACGCTTGGGGTGGCGAACCCACATTGGCCCTCATCCTGTTCTGGCCGGCTTCTTGACCACCCCCGATGTTCGTTTCGATACTGGCGTGCCCTTGAACTCCACTCCGCTCAAACGCGCGCTTCAGGCTGCACCTGAGCGGTCGACCGGCGGCAAGCAGATTGTCGAGCAGGAATTCTTCTGCTTCCGGCTTGGCGACCTCCGGCTCGGCGTCTCCTCGGAATATGTCCGTGAGGTGACCCGCTCGGGGCCGCTGACGCCGTTGCCGCGGATGGCGGCCTTCGTGCTGGGAGTGTTCGGCCACCGAGGGGAAGTTCTTCCGGTGCTCGACCTGCTCCGCTTTCTCGGCAAGGGGGAGTCTCGCATGGGCGCCCGGACCCGGCTGTTCGTCGGCTCGGTGGGCAGCTTCACCACCGCGGTGATCGCCGACGGGGTGATCGGCCTGCGAAAGATCGCCTCTTCCGACATCCTCCCTCCGCCGATGGGCGGCGACAGCAGCGCCGACCATCTCATCGGCGTGGTGACCAACTCGGGGCTCGATGGTCCTCTGAGCCTGATCAACTTCGCCAAGGTGATGCAGACGGCCCGTCAGCGGGTGGTCAGCCGATGACCGTCCCTCTGGAACAACCCCCCGTCGACCTGCTGCTCTTCGAGGTGGGCGGGAGAACCTTCGGCGTCGACGCCTCGCAGGTGCTCCGGGTCGACCGGCCGCTGCCGGGAGCCTATGCGTTGCCCGGACTGGGACCTTTGGCGGAAGGGGGCAGGGCGCTGGTGTTTCAGGCAGAGGAAGGCGAGGGACAGCTGAGGGTGGACGCGGTGAGCGGCATCCGCCCGGTCCCCGCCGATTCGCTGCGGCGGCTTCCACAGGTCGCAGCGACTGCGGGCGCATACTCGATCGGCGTCTGGCTGAATGGTGAGACGCCGGTCCTCTTGCTGGATCTGGCCGAGATCGAAGCTTTTCAACGGAGACATCAAACTCATGGCGATTGACACCCCCACCGAGAAGCCCACTTCGAAGCGACGGGCTCCTGCCGCCCGCAAGGAGAGTGGGGGCGAGCTGATCGCGTTCACCCAGGGGCTCACGCTGGCCCTCGCAGGGGACCTCGCGGCCCGCATCCCGGTCACCGGGCTGAGGGGCGAAGCGCTGCCGATGGCGCAAATGCTCAACGACCTGCTCGAGAAGCTGGCGGTGCAGATCACCGTCGGCGAGCAGCGGAAGATGTTGACCACCCACGAGATCGATCACGCGATCGATGCGCTCACCGCGCTGGTCCGTCAGGGGGACCTCTCGAAGTGGACCAGCGCCAGCGAAGACCCCCAGCTGCAACCGCTGCTGGAAGGCTTCGGACGGGTGATCGAAACGCTGCGCACCTTCGTCCGGGAGATCAACGAAGCGGCCCTCAGGCTCTCGTCGTCGACCAACGAGGTGCTCGCGGCGTCGACCCAGCACGAGACCTCCTCTACTGAGCAGGCCGCGGCGATTCACGAGACCACCGCGACGATGGAAGAGCTGAAGCACGCCTCGGCACAGATCGCCGAGAACGCCGGTTCGGTGGCCCGGGTGGCGGAAGAGACTCTCGGGGCTGCGCGGGCCGGGCGGGGGGCGATCAGCGAGTTCATCCAGGCGATGCAGCAGATTCGCAGCGACGGTGTGGCGGTGGCCGACTCGATCGCCAAGCTGTCGAAGCGGGTGGAGCGAATCGGCACCGTGGTCGAGGTGATCGACGAGATCGCCGACCGCTCCGATCTGCTCGCGCTCAACGCTGCCCTCGAAGGATCTCGGGCCGGCGAGGCAGGAAAGGGCTTCTCGATCGTCGCCTCCGAGATGCGGCGGCTGGCGGAAAACGTGCTTGACTCGACCAAGGAGATCAAGAACCTGATCACCGAGATCCGCGAGGCCACCGCAGCTGCAGCCGGCGCGGCGGACATGTCGAAGAGCGCCACCGAGTCTGGAGAGAAGCTGGGCGCCATCGCGGCACAAGCGATCGAAGGCATTCTCACCGGAGTTCAAGAGACCTCCGACGCGGCGCGGGTGATCAACCTCGCCACCCAGCAGCAGCGCACCGCCACCGAGCAGGTGGTGGCGTCGATGGCCGAGATCGAAGAGGTCACCCGGCAAACCACCCCTGCCTCGAAGCAGGCCACCGGTGCCGCCGCCGAGCTCACCCAGCTGTCCGGGCGGCTCGCCGAGCTGATCAAGCGCTTCAAGGCGGACTGAACGCCTCAATGGCCATGGACACCGAGACCCTGAGGAAGAGTCTCCAGAAGAAATTCATGGAGGTCACTGCCGACCGCCTCCAGAAAATTCAGCTGGGGATCATCGACCTCGAAAAGCCCAACGCCGACCAGGCGGCAGAGGACGTGGCGCGCGAGCTCCACACCATGAAGGGCGAGGCCCGCATGCTGGGTCTGGCTGCGATCGGGCAGCTGGCCCACGCCGCCGAAGACGTGCTCAAGAGCACGCGAGAGGGAAAGTCTCCGGCGCGGATCGCAGCCGACCTGATGCTTCGGGCCTGTGACGTCGTCGCCGATCTGCTCGAGGACACCGACGGGGCCCAGAGCGGCACCAGCGCCACCGAAGAGATGGTGCAGAGCATGTCGGTGGCGTCGGGCCACCCGATCCCGGTGCTCCACCCTGGCGGTGCGCCCAAGCGCAAACCCCCGGCAGCCGTTGCCCCTCAAGCGGCCGAGCCGCCCGTTCCCTCGCCGAAACTTCCAGTCGCTGACGTCCCTGTTCCGAAGGCAGAGCGACCGGCCCCCGTGGCACCGCCTCGAGCGACCCCCGCTGCCCGAGGCGATGAACCGGCGGTGGAGCGGCGCGCCCCCAACGATCGCAGCATCCGCGTCAACGTGGAGATCCTCGATGCGCTCGGCCTGGTGGCGGGCGATCTGCTGGTGGAGAGCGCCCGTGCCCAGCTGCGCAACGATCAGCTCTCGGAGATCCTGGAGCGGTTCTCGCGGGTCAGTGACCGGTTCCTTCGCTTTGGCGAGCGCTTCCGTCACGAAACCGATGATCGCCACCTGCTCGACCGCATCGAGGACGACCTTCACCTGCTGAGGGACGATTCCTTCCGCTTCGTCCGCACCCATGTCGACGGCATGAACAGCCTTCATGGCAACCTTTCGAACCTCGCCGACAACGTCGCCGAGGCCCGGCTGGTGCCGTTCTCCACCATCTTCGAGGCCTTCCCCCGCGCGGTGCGGGAGATGGCGCATCAGCAGCAGAAAGAGGTCGACCTCCAGATCGAAAACGCGGGCATCGGCGTCGACCGCTCGATGGTGAGCGATGTCCGCGACGCGATGATCCATCTGCTCCGCAACGCGGTGGACCACGGGCTCGAAGCCACCGACTTTCGTCAGGCGCTGGGCAAGCCGGATGCGGGCCGCCTCTCGATCCGGGTGCGGGCCGACGGCGACATGCTGCACGTCGAGATCGAAGACGACGGCCGGGGCATGGATCCCGAGCGGCTACGCGCGTCGGTGGTGGCCAAAGGCATTCTCACCCAGGATCAGGCCAATTCGCTCTCGGACCGCGAGTC
>JAYUUC010000684.1:0-2986 GCA_043755105.1 Myxococcales bacterium | reverse complement strand
CACGCCCCAGGCGACCGAGACGAGCTGCAACGACGGCAAGGACAACGACTGTGACGGCAAGGCAGACTGCGACGACTCTGATTGCCAACCCACCTCGGCGGGCGGTACCGATGGAAAGAATTGCAGCAGCCCCTCGGCCACCCCGGTCACGGTCGGCAAGAAGTGCGACATCACCGCCCAGTGCATCTGCCCCGGTGGCCAGAATCAGGAAGCCTCGTGCGGCGATGGGGTCGACAACGACTGCGACGGGCTGGTCGATTGCGCCGACCCTGATTGCTTGAACAAGTCCTGCTCGGGGGCGGGAAAGACCTGCATCGCGACCTCAGCTTCGGGCTGTACCTGTCCGGGACTCCAGGCCGGCGGCGAGACCAGCTGCGGCGACAACATCGACAACGACTGCGATGGCCTGGTCGACTGTGAAGACAGCAACTGCATTGGAAAGTCCTGCAACTCGGGCAATGCCGTCTATGTCTGCTCTGCGCCGGTGGCCAACCCCGCAAAGCCTTCCATCTGCCAGGACCCGGGGGCCAGCTTCACCCTCAACTTGACCGCGACCCGAGGTCGAATTCCCGCAGACGGGCTGGCGACGACGATGATCTCCGCGGTTCTCAAGGACAGCAGCGGAGTGGCTCAGACCAGCAAGTCGGTGGGCTTCACCGTTTCTGCCGGAACGGGTTCGATCTCCCCCGCATCCGCCACCACCAACAGCAGCGGCATGGCGACCGCGATCTTCACCTCGGGCGCCAGCGGAGGTACCTCGACAATCACCGCCCAGTTTGGAAGCGTCACCGCGACCCTGAACATCGACCAGCCCGCGCTGGGTCAGGTCAAGTTCATCTCCCAGCAGTACTCGGTGATGGGGGTGCGCTACTCGTCGTTCCAGGAGGCGAATGACCTCACCTTTCAGCTGCTCGACCCGGTCGGAGCCACCTACCCCGCGGGCCTGACAGTGAATTTCACCCACGCGCCGGTGGGAACCTCGTTCATCGGACCCACGGCCAGCTGCTCTCTGACCCAGTGCACCGCCACGGGCGTCACCGATGCCGCAGGCTTCGTCAAGGTGACGCTGCACTCCGGAACGGTGGCCAGCGTGGTCTCGGTGACTGCCACTGCAACCGCGGGCGGCGCGGTAGTGACCTCGATCGCGAGCAACATCGCCTTCGTCGGTGCCACGCCCAGTGGCAGCCACATCGCCATCGATTGCAGAAGCCAGAACGTCCCCGCGTTCACCGACAACAATTGCTCCAATTCTTTCCTCAACCAGACGGTCACCTGCCACGCGTCGTTTGCGGACCGCTTCAACAACGTGCTCGGTGTCTCTACCCTGGCGACCTTCTCGACCGAGGCGGGTGCCGCAGGACCGCCGGCGAGCAGCCCTGGCTACAACCCTTCGCAGCCGCCGAGCGGCCAGACCGGTCTCGGTCAGGCGACCGGGTTCGTGTTGGTGGGCGGCTACAGCCTGCCCAAGGACGTGGCCCCGATCAGCGGCGAGTATTCGCTCACCTACGACGACGGCTGCGGACTGAAGACCCACAACCCCCGCGACGGACTGGTGTCGGTGATCGTCTCGGCCACCGGAGAAGAAGGCTTCGTCGACGGCAGCAACGGCAAGCCTGCCAATGGCATCTACGATCTCGGCGAGAACTTCATCGACCTCGGTGAGCCCTTCGTCGATGCCGATGACAACGGCGTCCAGAACAACAACGAGTTCTACGTCGACGCCAACAACAATGGCGTCTGGGACGGGCCCAACGGTGTCTGGGACCAGCAAACGGTGATCTGGACCGAGACCCGCATCGTCTACACCGGCTTCCCGATCCAGATTTACGACTCAATCAACAACCAAGATTACGCCTCCCGCTGGTACCCGAGCGTCGGGCAGACCCGGCTTTCGAGTCCGAGCCCCACCACTCCCCCGGGCTTCAGTGTCGCCATTGCTCAGACCGGCCCTCCGGCTATTCCTGCAACCACCCAGAAATTCGGGCTCTATGTCACCGACGGCAACTTCAACGAGCCCACCATCTCCACCGCCTATGCGCTGACGGCGACCAATGTGACCGCCACTCTGGTACAGACCCCCTCGGCGGGAGTGGACCGAACCGGTATTCTCTTCACTCAGCAGTTCTGTGGAGACAAGCTGGGGACGACCGCTTGCAGCAACACCTGCACCACTGCTCCCTGCTACGTGGTGGGCTCGGTGGCCGGGTTCTCCTATGGCGGGTACGGGCAGGTGTCAGTGACGGCCGCCTCGACCGTCGGGGCGGCGGACGTGCGAGCCAACGCCACCTTGCAGGGCGTCACCCTGCCGGTGGTGATGAACGGCGTGGTCAACTAACCCTACATCCGCGCCCCGCGAAACTCTCGCGGGGCGTCTGACCGTTCGCGGGCTACTTCGGCGTGGCGGACTTGGGGACCTTTTCCCAGTCGGCGAGGAACTTCTTGATCCCGCTGTCGGTGAGCGGGTGCTGCGCGAGCTGCTGAATCACCGAGAGGGGAATGGTGGCCACGTCCGCCCCCATCAGCGAGGCCTCGAGGACGTGAATCGGGCTGCGCACGCTCGCCACCAGAACTTCGGTGTCGAAGCCGTAGGTGCCGTAGATTTGAATCACCTGACGGACCATCTCCATCCCGTTCTCGGAGATGTCGTCGAGGCGGCCGACGAACGGCGAGCAGTAGGTCGCGCCGGCCTTGGCGCAGAGCAGCGCCTGGTTGGGCGAGAACACCAGGGTGACGTTGGTCTTGATGCCCTCGGCGGTGAGCGCCTTGACCGCCTTCATTCCTTCCACGCCCATCGGGACCTTGACCACCACGTTGTCGTGAATCTTGGCGAGGGTGCGGCCTTCCTTGACCAGCTCGTCGGCGTTGATCGACACGCACTCGGCGCTGATCGGTCCGTCGACGATGGTGCAGATTTCCTTGATTGTTTCCTCGAGGCCACGGCTGACCTTGGCGAGAAGCGATGGGTTGGTGGTCACGCCGTCCACAC
>JAYUUC010000683.1:0-2988 GCA_043755105.1 Myxococcales bacterium | reverse complement strand
AGCGATGAGCGAGTCGGCCGCCGTGCTTCCGCTGGTCGCGGGGCTGGCACTGACCTTGAAACCCACCGCCGCAGGAAGGGCGCTGGTGCTGGGGGCCGCGTTGCTCGGCCTCGCGGCGATCTTCCGGCTTCAGTGCGCGGTGGTGGGGGCAGGAGTCCTGGCGCTGCTGCTCCTGAAAGGTCGGCCGCGCGCCGCGCTCACCGTCGCCGGGGTGCTCGCCCTCGGCACGGTGGCCTACGGCGGGCTCGATGCGTTGACCTGGGGAGACTGGTTCCACTCCGCCAAGGTGTACCTGCGCTTCAACCTGATCGAAGGCAAGGCCGCCCAGTTCGGAGTCTCGCCCCCCAGCTACTACACCGGCCGGTTGCTGGCATCGATGGGGGCGCTGTGGGTGCTTCTGGCGGGGCTGAGCGTCCTCGCGCTGCGGCGGGCAAGGGGACTGTGGCTGCTCACGGCCACCTTCTTTCTGCTCCACATGTTCACGCCCCACAAGGAGCTCCGCTTCATCTACCCGGTCCTCCCGCTGGTATGCGCGCTCGCCGGATTGGGAGTCGACGAGCTGCTGCGCGGGCGATGGCCAGGCGCGGGGAGGGGGGCAGCGTTGGCACTCGGGGTAACGGCCGTCGTCTCGGCGGTGCGCTTCCCCACCCTCACTTTCGAACAGCTGGGGACCGCGAGAGAAGAAACCCACAACCCCAGCGCGCTCGATGCCGGAGGCGCGGAGAACCGCCTTCTTCTCATCGCGCGAGATCGGAAAGACCTCTGCGGTCTCAAGGTCACCACCCGCGAGCTCTTCTACGTCGGCGGGTACAGCTACCTCCATCGACAGGTACCGCTCTACCCCCCCAACACTCCCGAGCGACCTCGACCGCCGTTCAACTACCTGATCGCGGCCAGAGGTTCGAAGGCGGGCGAAGAGGTGGCGGTCGAAGGCGAGGTTGCGCTGGTGCGGCTGCCCAACCCCGGCTGCGCCGCGGACCCTGGCTATGACTACCACCTCGACTGAGCCCGCCCCGAAAGAGCAACCGGGTGGACCTGGGCAAGGCGCTGCGCCGGTGCCGCTCCCGGAACGAAGCGTTCCCCTCGGCCTCTGGGCCGTAGCGCTTGGAGCCCTGGTCCTTCGCGCCTTGCCGCTGCTCCGCGGGCTCGGGCCTCTCGACTACCCGATCGACTACGACGAAGGGGTCTACTTCTCGGCCTCGGCGCTGCTGTGGAAGGGCGTGCTCCCGTATCGGGACTACGTGCTCGTTCATCCACCCGGGCTGCTCTACTTCCTCGCGCTCACCTCCGGCTGGGCCTCGATCGCCGGCCCCCGGGCGGCCTTCGCCGCCGCCCGCATCTTGCCGATGGTCCTGGGAGCGGGGAGCACCCTGCTGGTCGGCCGCCTCGCGCGCCGTTGGGCGGGCCCGGTCGCTGGAATCGTCGCGGCCACTCTGTACGCGAGCTACCCGGAAGCGGTGGGGGTGGAGCGTGGCTCTTTTCTCGAGCCGGTGCTCAACCTCGCCTGCCTGCTGCTCGCCACCGCCTGGCTCGCCCTCCCCGCGGATTCTGCACGCGCGCTCCAGCGGGCGACCTGGGCGGGAGTCGCCGCGGGAGCCGCGCTCGCCGTGAAAGTCTGGGCGGGGCTGTGGGTGGTGGCCGCTCTCGTCTCGCTGCCTTCGCCCCGGCAGAAGTCCGCGGTGCGCTTTGCACTTCTCGCCGCAGCAGTGGCCGGGGTTCTGGTCGCTCCCCTGGCCCTCCAGGCGCTGGGAAACTTCTTCACCGAGGTGCTGCTCTTTCACGCGATACGGCCCCCCGATGGCGTGGCCCGTGCCTCCCGAGTGGGCGAAATCTTCAGCGCGCGCCACGTCAGCGCGTTCGTGCTCGCCTTTGCCGGGTTGGCCGCGGGCCTCATTGATCCCCGGCTTCGAAGGTCCCGACCGTTCCGTTTCTGGGCCGCCGTCTACGCTTTGACGGTCGCCGCTTTCTTTGCCTCGTCGTCCTACTGGGCCCAGTACAACGCCCACCTTGCGCCGGGGGAGTGCGTGCTCGGAGGACTGGGGGCAGCGACCTTGTGGGAGGGGCTTCACCGCCGTTTCGCCCCCACCGTTCCCTCCCGACTGCCGAGGCGGTTTCTCTCTCTGCTCGCGCTCGCCGCGGTGGCCTTTCCAGGCGTGCGCCGAAGCGTGATTGGCTCGCGCGCCCAGGCGCCCGAGATCCGTGCGCTGGATGCCGCCGTTGCCCGCGCGGTCGCCCCCGACGATTGCCTCTTCACCTTCGAACCGGGCTGGGGCGTGGCAGCCAATCGCCTTCCCCCGACCGACCCCCGGGGGCTGGTGATTGTGGACCCCTACGCCACCATGCTGCTGGAAGCGAGCGCGACGCACCGTCGTTTCCCCGATGCCACTGCCGCCTTTCAAAGCCCGAGCTCCCAGGAAACAATCCGTGAGCGATTGGCCCAGTGCCGCTTCGTGGTCCTCGGAGGGAGGGGCACCTGGCAGCTCTCGCCCGGCACCCAGGAATGGTTCCACCAGAACTTCCAACCGCTCCCGGAGTCGGGCCCGGAAGGTTTCGAGCTGTACGGACGCTCCCGGTGAGGCTTGCCGGCGCTGGCCCTCCAGTCCAATCTGCGCGTGCGCCGGGAAAGACGCCGGGGGCAGGGCGCCCGGGGCATCGCTGCCGGACCGGGCGAAGTCGAGTCCGCGGAGGCAGCGGGTCAAACCGCTGCTGCTGTTGCTGCAAGGAGCCGCACGATGAGCTGGATCAGAAAGGGAGGTCACCTCGACCTCGCCGCGTTGCTCGTGGGGTCTTTGCTCGCCTCCACCGCTTGGGCCCAGGCGAGCGTTGCCCCCACCCTCGAAACAGCTGCCGCTCCCGGCAGCGGCGATCCCCTCGGAGACCTTGCCCTCTGGGAACACCCCACCGACCCTGCGGCCAGCCTCCTGGTCGCCGCCGATCGCCAGAACGGAGGCCTCCGGTTCTATGACCTTTCGGGAGCGCAGGTCGGGT
>JAYUUC010000682.1:0-2990 GCA_043755105.1 Myxococcales bacterium | reverse complement strand
TCGGGCTCATCACCGAGCAGGAGCTCGCGCAGCAGATGGCGATGGCCGATGTCTTTGCGCGCTTCGGAGGTCAGCGGCGCTCGGCTACATTCGCCCGCGAATGAGCGCCCTCTCGACGTTTCTCACCCGAATCCTGCTGGCCACCGGGCTGCGGAAGAAGCCCGCCGCGATGCCGAAGCGCAGCGAGCCGTGCCCTTGCGGCAGCGGCAAAATCTTCAAGGACTGCCACCTGCCGCAAGTCTTGAAGGAAGCGCGCGAGGCGAAGGCGAAGGCCCTGCCGCCTACTTCTTGATCGCGACCTTCACCTTCTCGGTGCCGAAGGTGACGTCATCGCCGTCTTTGAGCTTCTTCGGGCCGGTGAGCTTCTCTTTGCTCCCCGCGCCGACGAAGGTGCCGTTGGAGCTGCCGAGATCTTCGACGAAGAAGTCAGCGCCCTTCTTGGTGAAGCGGGCGTGCTCGCGCGAGACGCGGTTCGACTCGATGACGAAGTCGCAGTGCTTGCCACGGCCGAGCAGCACCTGGTCTCCCGTCATCTTGTAGGCCTCGCGGCCTGCCATCGAGATGACCATCGACGGCCCCTTTCCCTTCGAGGGCGGCGGCGCGGGCTCGGGCTCTTCTTCCGGCGGCGGCTCTTCCTCGGGGGGCGGCTCCTCGTCCTGCGGCTCCTCGTCTTGCGGAGCTTCATCCATCGGCTCGTCTTCGGGCGGAGCGTCTTCGACCTGCTCGTCGAACGGATTTCCCTCTTCGTCCTCGGCGGGCGCCTCGTCCTCGGGCTCCGGCTCGGGCTCCGGCGCGCGCTTCTTCAAGCCGACCGGCGCGACTGACTGCGACTTGCTCGCGGCGGGCGTGGCCTTCACCGGGGCCGTGCCGCCGACGGGGCCGGCCACCGCGCTCTTGCCCGCGATGAGGTAGCCGCTGAGCCGCGCGAACTGGAAGACGGCCTGCGACACCAGCGCGTCGCGCGGCACTCCCATCTCTTGCGACATGGTGTCGAGCACCTCGTTGAGGTGCTCGGGCAATTTGACGTCGCTCATGTTTTCGATTCGCTCCTCGGCGAACATACCGTGTGCATTTCGAGGCGCTACTTCTGAGTTTGCGCCTCGGATCTTCTTCGCCCCCGTGCGGATCCCTCAGGATTTTGAGGCTGGGCGTGCGCACAACCCACCACAACGACAACGGTTTTGACTGGCCCACCCTAAGCACAACGACCGCTCGGCCGAATCACTGATGGGAACGGGGAACATTCCAATGATCAACACGCGATGGCGCAAGTGGATGATGGGCACGGTGGCTGGATTGGCGGCCGGCTGCAGTGGAAGCAACGTCCCTCCCGAGCCGCCCGCGGTGCAGAACCGCGCGGAGCTGCTGAGCTTCGCTGGCAACAACGCCTGCCAGGAGCTCGAAGCGTACCTCGAGGACACCGCGGTGATGCAGATGCGCACCCAGCTCGAAGCGGCGCGCGACCAGGTGCCGAGCTGGGGTTGGTGGGGAGGCGGGTGGGAAGGGCGCGGTGGAATTGATCTCGCGGAACGGCCTCCGAGCGCGGCGGGCGCGCAGAGCGACAAGACCGCGGCGCCTCCGAAGGACTTCACCACGACCAACAACCAGGTCTCGGGCGTCGACGAAGCGGACTTCATCAAGAACGACGGCACCCGCATCTTCGTGCTCTCGGGCGGCAAGCTCTACGCGGCGAAGTCGTGGCCCGCGACGGACCTGTCGATTCTCGGCAAGGTGAGCGTCGAAGGCTACCCGCGCGAGATGTTCCTAGACGGCACCGACAAGGCGGTCGTCTTCTCGCAGGTGTTCCGCAAGTACCCGATGCAGCCCGAGCTCGGCTTCAACTGCGAAGCGCTCAACTGCGGCTATTACTACTCGAACACCACCAAGATGACCGTGTTCGATGTCTCGGACATGGCGCACATGAAGGTGCTCAACGAGTACGTACTGCCCGGCTCGTACCAGAGCGCGCGCAAGGTCGGCTCGTCGGTGCGGATGGTGATGACCGACGGCTTCCGCTTCCCGGCGACGGTGAAGTTCTGGCCGGAATGGAAAGAGGGCGAGAGCCTCTGGCTCCCCGAGAACAAGGAGAAGCTGAAGCAGAAATACAACGAGATGATTTCGACGAACGAAGTGGCGATTCGCGCGCAAGTCCTCTCCGACTGGCTGCCTCCGGGGCAGGCGACGATCAACGGCAAGACGACCACGATGCCGCAGGACTGCGCGAGCTTCAGCAAGGTCAACGCGCCGACCCGGCTGGGCGTGGTGACGGTGGCGACGCTGAACCTGGCGAACCCTGGCCCGACGGTGGATCGCAACAGCATCCTCGGCGAGTCGGGTGAAATCTACGCCTCGGCGAGCAACCTCTACGTGGCGACGCGCCACTGGTGGTGGTGGCCGCGCCCGGGTCAGAAGGACACGACGTACGTGCACAAGTTCGACATCAGCTCGCCGGAAAAGGCGCGCTACGTCGCGTCGGGCACCATCGACGGCCACATCGTCGACCAGTTCTCGATGGACGAAAACAGCAAGGGCTTCTTCCGCCTCGCCACGACCGTCTCCACCCGCGTGCTGGACCCGAAACAGCCCAACAACTGGTGGGGCACGCTCGAGACCACCAACCGCGTCAACGTGACCCAGGAGAAAGCGGGTCGCCTCGAGGTGATTGGCCAGAGCGCAGAGCTGGCGAAGGGCGAGCGGATCATGTCGAGCCGCTTCGTCGAGGACGCAGCCTACGTCGTCACTTTCCGCCAGACGGACCCGCTGTTCACCTTCGACCTGAAGGATCCGACGAACCCCAGGCAGGTCGGTGAGCTGAAGGTCCCCGGGTTCTCCAGCTACATCCACCCCATCGACCAGAACCACCTGCTCACCATCGGCACGTACATCCCCGAGGACAACACCGACTGGCGCGCCCGCGCGCTGCAGCTGGCGATCTTCGATGTGACGGATCTGGCGCACCCGAAGCAGACGTTCGTGCAGAAGGTCGGCAC
>JAYUUC010000681.1:0-8796 GCA_043755105.1 Myxococcales bacterium | reverse complement strand
GCGCGTCGGCAGCACCCTGACTCTCCACAACGGCGACCCGCTCATCCACACCGTTCGCGCGTCTGGCGGAGACTCCACGGTCTTCAATGTCGGCATGCCGCTCGAGGGAATGACCACCCGAAAGCCGCTTCCTCTCCAGCCAGGCGTGGTCGAACTGCGCTGCGACGTTCACCCGTGGATGCGCGCGTGGATCCGCCTGTTCGACCATCCCTTCTTCACCGTCACCGCGGAGGACGGCCGCTACCACCTGCCGGCGGTTCCTTCTGGGCAATACAAGCTTCACTTCTGGCACCCGGTGCTGGGCGAGCGCAGTGTCGAGGTGACGGTGGTGGGAGGAAAAGCGACCTCAGGAAGCTATTCCTGGCAGTAACCGGGGCAATGCGAGGGTTGTTGTCCGCCTGGCCTCACGATGGTAGTTTCGTATTCGAAATGGCCTTCTATATCGTCGAGACTTGCATCGGCTGCACCGCCTGCACCAACCGCTGTCCGACCGATGCGATCACCGGTGAGCGCAAGCTGCTCCATGTGATCGACCCGGACCTCTGCATCGACTGCGGCGCTTGCGGCGTGGTCTGCCCGGCGGAGGCCATCTACGACAACTTCGGCAACCTCACCGAGATGCTGAAGAAGAACCAGCGCCCCTTTGCCTTCGTGGACGAGAGGGCCTGCACCGGCTGCGACAAGTGCGCCGAGCGTTGCCCGTTCGACTGTCTCCACCTCGAGGACGTGAGTGACCCCAATTCTCCTTACTTCGCACTGATGCGGGTGGACGAGAACAAGTGCACGGGCTGCCGCGAGTGCGAGAAGTACTGTCCGTACGACGCAATCTTCATCTACCGGAAGGACCAACTGCCCGAGTGGTTGCAGGCGAACATGCCCAACTACTTCGAGCGAGACGCGGCAGAGAAGGCGGCCTAAGACCCGCCGGATGACCCGCGGCCCCTCGCCCCTCCCGCTTGCTTTCAAGCGCTGGGGCGGGAGGGAAGTCCGCACACTTCAATCAACTTGAGCGACGTATCCAGGCAAGGGCAGGCCGCTGATTCGCCTGCTCGCTGCCCAGCGTCCACCTCAAACGTCGTCGTCGCCGCCGAGGGTTTCCGCGTCCTCGTCTTCGACCGACTCTCCGTCCTCATCGGTTTCTTCCCGCTCGGCTGCCTCTTCCGGCTCGGCCGGTTCGACCACCTTGGGGACAGCCGAGAGCCTGCCGCGCCGGCCTTCGGACGCAGGCTTATTCGCCGGGCTCTCGCGCTGATCCGCGCCGCACTTGGGGCAGAGCGGATCCGGCTTCTTCATGTCGTAGAACTTCGTGGAACACTTGAAGCACGTGAACTTGCTGCCGAGATCCTTCGCAGGCATGCGATCGCAACCCCTGGAGGTGGTGATGAGGAACCGAGCGCGGTTGCTTAGTGGGCGCGGCCCAGCAAGTCAACGACTCTGGCGGTTCACCCGTGGAAGATCGGCCACTTCCGGACGGTCCGAATGTAGTCCCCACGTCCGTTCGCGGGTAGCATCGGCCCGGTGAACATCACCTGCAGCAATTGCCAGAAGCGGTATTCGATCGCCGACGAGAAGGTTCGCGGCAAGTCGATCAAGATCCGCTGCAAGAACTGCCAGACGCTGCTCACCGTGCAGGGGCCCTCCGAGGAGCGAACAGCCCCCATGCCCCTTTCCGAGGAACCCCGCGCCGCTTCCGTCTGGTTCGCGATGGTGAAGGGGACCCAGCAGGGGCCTTTTGATCTGCCCGAGCTTCGCACCCGCGTCCGCAACGGCGAAATCACCGACCGGAGCTACCTCTGGAAGCAGGGGATGGCGGACTGGAAGCGAGGCAGCGACCTGCTCGAACTCGCCTCGGTGTTCAGCGCAGATCCCCGGAACGAGTTACCTCCGGGCCCTCCTTCAGAATCGCCCGCGCCGGGCAAGCTGAGCACTCCCTGGCCCACCTCCGAGTTTCCTGCAGCGGTGGAAGCGTCCGGCCGCAGCGCCTCGGACGCCCTCGGCGAGCTCTTCTCCGACGCGGACCTTCCTCCTTCGGACGACAGCCATGCGCCAGCGACGGGGGGCAAGAAGAAGAAGAAGGCCGCCGACGTCGATCCCTTCGCCTCCCTTCCCGACCTGGATCCTTCGCAATTGCCGCCTCCCGGCGAGGCGACCGCGTTCTTCATCGCCCAGGCGGGCGTGAACAAGCGCAACCCTCCCTGGAAGATTGCGCTCTTCATCGTGGCGGCGATCGGCATTCCGACGGGGGGGCTCTATCTTCTTTCCAAGCTGGGCGTCCCCCTGGAAGTGACCCGGGTGACGGCCGACGGCACCGAGGTAAAAGAATCGTTCTTCTCCGCCGAGGGCGTGTCCGGCCTGTCTGACCTGCTCACCGGTCGCACCAAGGAACTCAAGGCCAAGGCGCCTGCCCTTCGCGCCGAAGCGGCCAAGGCTGCCGCCGCCAGCCGGGCTGCCCAGCGCGCCGGTACAGTCGGGGTACTCCAGACGGCAAAGCTGCCCGATTCCCACGGACCGACCGCCGAGGAGCTTGCCCAGCTCTACGGAGACCCCGGCAAGACCTCGGTCGGGCCCCGGGTCCGCGTCGACGCAGACCGCCCCACGGTGGACTCCAGCACCGGCGGCCTCTCGGAAGAGGCGGTCTCGAAGGTGGTCTCCCAGTCCCAGCCCGCGTTCCAGCAGTGCATCGAGGCCGAGCTTCACAAGAACCCCAACTTCAAGGGCGGCCGTTTCGACATCGTGGCCACGGTCGGCAGCTCGGGCGCGGTAAAATCGGCGGTGATCAGCAAGAAGGAGATCGAGCTCTCCGACCTCGGCGATTGCCTCCGCAGGCGGGCCAGACGCATGGCCTTTCCCACCTTCGCCGGGGATGAAGAGACGGAAGTCCACATCCCGCTGATCATGAGCCAGGGCATGTAGTAGAGGGGTCGGTCATGTACCTCGGTCGAGTGATTGGCACCGTCGTCTGCACCCGAAAGGCCGAGGGCCTCGAACGGGTGAGCTTCAAGCTGGTACAGCCGGTCGACCACCGGCAGCGAGACGCGGGCGGAGTGGAAGTCGCGGTGGACACCGTGGCCGCTTCTCCCGAGAGCCTGGTGTACCTGGTGGGCAGCCGCGAAGCAGCGCTGGCGTGTGACCCCACTTTCGTGCCGGTGGACAGCGCCATCGTCGGGCTGGTCGATGAGGTGGACGCGTGAACCTCTGCCGGGTCGAAGGGTCGGTGGTCGCCACCGAGAAGCACGCGTCCTTCGTGGGTCGGAAGTTGATGGTGGTGCAACCCGTCGATGAGCAGTGCCAGCCGGTCGGGAAGAGCTTCCTCGCCGTCGACGAGAGCGTCTCTTCCGGTCCCGGAGACCTGGTGCTGGTGCTGCGCGAAGGGGGAGGGGTGCGCCAGATTCTCAAGGACAAGGGCGCGCCGATCCGCTCGCTGATCATCGGCGTGGTCGACCGGATCGATCTCTGATGCCGATGGCTCCGCTGCCCCGGCTGCGTTCGCAGCTGGTCGAACTCTCGCACCGGCTGCACCAGATGGGCTGGGTCGCCAACCACGACGGCAACGCGTCGGTGCGGTTGAACGGCAACCGGCTGCTGATCACCTCGACGGGCGTCTCCAAGCGGGAGATCGACGATGCCTCGCTGCTGATCGTCGACCTCGACGGGAAGGTCCTCGAAGGCCGTCGGAAGCCCTTCTCCGAGCTGGAACTGCACCTCGCGGTGTACCGCGCGCGGCCCGAGGTGGACGCGGTGGTTCATGCCCACCCGCCCCACGCCACCGCCTTTGGCCTCTGCGGCTGCGAGCTGACGCCGATCGCGATGCCCGAGGTGGTGGTCTCGCTGGGAAACCGAATTCCCACCCTTGGCCGGTTCCTGCCCAGGGATCCCGAAGGGGTGAAGCGGGTGGAGATTCAGGCCGGCGCCTACGACGCGATGCTGCTCTCGGGCAATGGCGTGCTCACCTTCGGCACCGACCTCACCCAGGCCCTGCTTCGTATGGAGTTGGTCGAGCACTACGCTCAGATCCTCTCGGTGGCGCGGCTGCTCGGGCCGGTAGAACCGTTGACCGATGCAGAGATGGCAAAGCTGCTCGACGCGCGGAAGAAGGCGGGCCTTGGCCCGAAACCCTAGCGGCCGATCGGCATTGCCGGGGGTGGTGATTGCGCTCGGGGTGGTGAGTCTGCTCACCGATGCCTCGAGTGAAATGATCTTCCCGCTCTTGCCTGCCTTCTTTGCCGCGAGGCTCGGCGCTGCGCCGCTGCTGCTGGGAACGATGGAGGGGGTGGCGGATCTGGTCTCGTCCCTGGTGAAGGGCTGGGCCGGCCGCTGGTCGGACCGGTCGCCCAGGCTTCGCCCGCTGGTGGTGCTCGGCTACAGCCTCTCGGCGCTGGCCCGCCCCTTGATGGCGGGGGTGACGCTCTGGTGGCAGCCGCTGTTGATTCGAGCCGGAGACCGGGTCGGCAAGGGGCTGCGCTCGACCCCCCGCGACGCTCTCATCGCGCGCGCCGCGGACGACGGTCGCCGCGCCACCGCCTTCAGCTTCCACCGGAGCATGGACCACGCGGGTGCTGCCGTCGGCGCGCTGCTCTGCTCCGGTCTGCTCGCCTGGGGACTGTCGGCGGAGAAGATCTTTCTCCTCGCCGCAGTGCCGGGGTGGCTGGCGGTGCTGGTGATTGCCTGGGTTCGGGAGCCCGAGCCGGTGAGGGATTCCCCTGCTCGTTCGCCAGAGACAACGACCGCAACGGGGCCCTCGACCCGGACATCCCCCGAGCTTGATTCGGGCTCGGTCCGCAGCCCGCTGTCCGTCCCGCTCACCCCCGTTCCCCGGCGGCTTTTCTTCTACCTCGCCCCGGTCGCGCTCTTCGGGCTCGCCAATGCCACCGACGCCTTCCTGCTCCTCAAGCTCTCCGAGCAAGGCGCGCGACCGCAGCTCCTGCCGCTTGCCTGGCTGGGGCTGCACGTCACCAAGGCGCTGGCCTCGGTTCCCGCAGGAATGCTGGCCGACCGGATCGGGAGCGCAAAGGTAGTGCTCGCCGGGTGGAGCCTCTACGCCATCACCTACCTGGGGCTGGCCTACTCCTCCAGCGTGACGATGACCCTCACGGTGATCGGCTTCTACGGGCTCTACCATGCGCTCTCCGAAGGAGCGGAGAAGTCGCTCCTCGTCAGCCTCGCCCCTGTCGATACCCGCGGCCGGGCGCTGGGCCTCTACCATCTGGTGTCCGGGGTGAGCGCGCTCGTCGCCGGATTGGCATTCGGCGCGGTCTGGTACCGCTGGAGCAGCCATTCCGCCTTCCTCCTGGCGGGGGCCGTGGCCGCAGCCAGTGCGGGTCTGCTCGCCTTGCTGCTGCCCCGGGCTGCTCCCCCCTTGGACGCCGGGTCTTCGCTGGGTTAGACCCTTTCCCATGGCCGAAGCCGACGACATTTCCGCGATCATCGATGAAATTTCGGAACGGGTTCGACGACGCCTGGCTGCCGCGCGGGCGGGGAAAGACGAGCCCTGCACCGCCTCGGCTCCCGCTCCGGTGGGCCCTTCGGTTTTGGAGACCGCCCGCGCCGAGCTCACCTGCGCTCCGACCTGCGGCAGCTGCGAGAACACCGACAGCTGCGTCACCGCCAACGCCGTTCGCGAAGGGGCGGCCCGCATCGCTCCCAATACGGTGAAGACCAGCGCGGACATTGCTCCGTACATTGACCACACGCTGCTCAAGCCCGACGCCACCCGCGAAGACGTGCTCAAGCTGTCGGAAGAGGCGCGCCGCTATGGCTTCGCCACTGTCTGCGTCAACTCCATCAACGTGGGGACCGCCGCGCGCGCGCTTGCCGGCTCGAAGACGATTCCGATCGCCGTGGTGGGTTTTCCGCTCGGTGCCGCGCTCCCCAGTGCCAAGGCGTTCGAGGCCCGGGAAGCGATTCGCTGCGGGGCGCGGGAAATCGACATGGTGATCAATCTCGGGGCGCTCAAGGCCCGCGATTATTCGGTGGTCCTGAAGGACATCGCGATGGTGGTCGAAGCCTCGCGACCTTACCCGGTGAAGGTGATTCTCGAGACCAGCCAGCTGACCCACGAAGAGAAGATCGTCGGCTGCGCCCTCTCCAAAGCCGCTGGAGCAGCCTTCGTGAAGACCTCGACCGGATTCACCGGCGGGGGCGCCACCGCGGAGGACATTGCCCTGATGCGCAAGGTGGTGGGCGACGATGTGGGAGTGAAGGCCTCGGGCGGGGTCCGCTCCACCGAAGATGCGATGAAGATGATCGCCGCCGGCGCCAACCGGATCGGCGCATCTGCGTCGGTGGCGATCGTGACCGGGCAGAAATCCGATTCCCGGTACTAGAATCAAGAGTGTGACCGCCTGTTGATCCCCCGCATCGAAAAGGCGCTCCGCACGAGCCGCAGGAGCACACCACCGAAGCGCGTCCCCGGTCGTTGCGAAAACGGCCACGCGAATCGAGAACGAACCCGACCCCGTGTCCGCCCCCCGTGCCCGGCTGCCGAACCTGCCAGTGACCCTTGCTTCCACCGACGGGCACGGGCGAGGCCTGCGAGCGATATCCGACCTTCCGCTCCTGCAACCGCCCGCAAGAGGTAGCGCCCGCCCATCGGTTCAGGCATGAACGCAAGTTCGACCCATCCTCGGGCCCTGCAGGCCATGGCCCCTTGCCGCGGAGCAAGAATGTTCACCGACCTCGAAGTTCGAACGCGGGCAGAAGCGTGGCGTGCCACCGACCCGGACCCCGACACCGCCGCCGAACTCGCCGGTCTGCTCCAGCGTGACGACAAGGTCGAGCTCGCCGACCGCTTCGCGATGGCCCTCGAGTTTGGCACCGCCGGGCTGCGCGGAGTCATCGGCGCCGGACCGAACCGGATCAACCGGGCGGTGATTCGGCGCACCACCGCAGGCCTTGCCCGCTACCTCAAGCAGCAAGTCCCCGACGTGGTTCAACGCGGCGTGGTGGTGGGGCGTGACGGCCGGAAGATGAGCCCGGAGTTCGCCGAGGACACCGCCCGGGTCCTCGCCGCCGAAGGCATTCCCGCGCGGGTATTCGCCGGCGTGGTGCCCACCCCGGTGGTGGCGTTTGCCACCCTTCACCTCGGGGCCGCAGCCGCGGTGATGGTCACCGCGAGCCACAACCCGCCCGAGTACAACGGCTACAAGGTCTACTGGGGCAACGGGGCGCAGATCATTCCTCCCCACGATGGAGCGATCGCCGCCGCGATCTCTCGGGTCGAGCCAGCGAACGAGGTCCGCCTCCTCGACGAGTCCGAGGCGAGGAAGCGAAAGCTGTGGACCGATGTGCCCTACTCGGTGGAGCGCGCCTACCTCGATGCCATTCTCGCGCTCCGGGTCCACCCGGGTCCCTCCGACCTGAGCATCGTTTACACTGCGATGCACGGCGTCGGTGGCCGCTGGGCGCAGCAGGCGATGAGGGAGGCGGGGTTCAAGAACTTCCACCCGGTGGCTCGCCAGCAGGAACCCGACGGCGCTTTCCCCACGGTGCGTTTCCCCAACCCGGAAGAGCCGGGCGCGATGGACCTGTCGCAGGCACTGGCGCAGACGGTGAAGGCCGACTTGGTGCTCGCCAACGACCCCGACGCCGACCGGCTGGCGGTGATGGTGCGCAATGCGCAGGGCGCGATGGTCGCACTCACCGGCAATGAGGTCGGGGTGTTGATGGGGCACTACCTGCTCACCGAGGGAGCGAAAGGTCTGAAGAAGCCGCTGGTGATCACCACCATCGTCTCCTCCGGGCAGCTGAGGCAGCTCGCCGCCGAGCTCGGCGCGCTCTATGACGAGACCCTCACCGGGTTCAAATGGGTGGCCAACCGCGCGCTCGAGCGGGAGAAGTCCGAAGGGGCGCAGTTCGTGTTCGGATTCGAAGAAGCGCTTGGCTACACCGTGGGCACGGTGGCGCGGGACAAGGACGGCGTCGGGGCCGCGGTGGTGTTCGCTGATCTCGCCGCCTGGTGTCACCAGCGCGGCACCACCGTGCTCGGCTATCTGGAAGAGATTCGCCGCCGCCACGGTCTCTTCGTCGCCAAGCAGGCGAACTTCACCTTCCCGGGAGCAGAGGGCGCGGCGGTGATTCAACGCATCATGGACGGGTTCAGAAACAACCCGCCGACGCAGATCGGTGCGCACCGCATCGAGGCGACCAACGACTATCAACGGCGCGAGCGGCATCAGCAGGGCCAGACCACGGCGCTCACCCTGCCGGCCTCGAACGTGATTGCCTACGAGCTCGAGCCCGGCTCGCGGGTGACGCTGCGGCCATCGGGTACCGAACCGAAGATCAAGTACTACTTCGAGCTGCGCGACACCCTTGCCGAGGGCGAGCCGATGGCAAACGCCCGCGAGCGAGCCACCGCCAGGCTGGCTGCGCTCGAGCTCGCTTTCCAGGCGCTGGCGCAGGAGCGGGGGCAGCCCTGAAAGTTGCTGCCTTCTTCCGGCGGGCTAGCTTGAAAACCGAATCCCTTCGCCCGGAGTCACCCATGAAGCGACACCTTGGTCAGGCGACGATGGCCGCCATCCTCTTCCTGCTCGCGTTCCCGGCGCGTGCGCAGGACCTCGAGACCGCTGCACCCTCGAGCTCGGATCTCGGCGGCGGACAGGGCTGGTCGGTGCTCTCGGGCAAGACGGTGGGGGAGGGTGCCACCGTCCTCGCCGCGCAGGTGGGCTTTCCGGGGCTGGAGGGGACGCTCCTGCACGGGTTGGCGTCGAACCTCGACATCGGCGGTCGCCTCACCTTCAACTACGACTACGAAGGAGTGGTCACCGGCCTGGTTCCCGGCCTCAAGATGCAAGGCCT
>JAYUUC010000680.1:0-8801 GCA_043755105.1 Myxococcales bacterium | reverse complement strand
AAATCTCAAGCACCGGCGGCCTCCCCCCGGTCACCCCGAGCGTAGGGCCGACGGCCCGGAGTCGAGGGGCGCATTGGCCATTCCCCTTGACTCCGCTGACGTTACGCTCGGGCCGAACGGGTACGGCGTCCTTTCGAGAATCGTGACCGTCCGTATAGTCCTAGCGGCTGGGCAATTCTAGCGCCGGCAGTGCGGTGTGAGGGTCGAAGTCGGCTAGGCTTCTTGACGGTGAGCCAGACTCCGCCCGAAGTCGCGTTGTCGCCCAAGCTGGAGCAATTGCTCGCCCAGCTTCCTGACCGGTCCTGGGCGGCCAGCCTCCGCAAGGTGTACGGGGCAGCGGCCGGCGCCATCTCGCGGCTCGCGGACATCGACTTGCTCAAGTACGAGACCGGCGCCAGCGAAGGTGCGCCCGATCTCTCGCTCTGGGAAGAGATGGCGCCGGTGATCCGCGACACCGTGATGGACGTCAACGCGCTGCTGCTGGTGATCCGAGAGGAGTTCGCTCCCCATCCTCCCGGGGGCCTCGGTGACGCGGTCGCGCAGTCGCTCGAGCGCACCTCCCCCTCGACGTCGTCCCAACATCCAAACGGGAGGAAGGTGGCCGAGGTTGAGTCGCTCCTCCGCGAGGCCCAGGTCCAGCTGGCGCAGGAGATCAGTCGCCTCGGCGAGCGGATGCGCAGCCCCGCGGTGGTGTCCGATCGCTGGAACCTGCTCGCTGACCTCCAGTCCTTTCGCGCCAAGTTCCGTGAACGGATCGGCAGCATGATCTACGCCACCGCTTCTGCGTTCGGTGAAGTCCACCGGAACGAGGTGGTCCCCCTCCATCAAGAAGAGCTCGACTCGGCGGTCAACCTCCGCAGCACCGTCTCCGACCTGGCGCGGGTGATCGAGGCCCGGCTCCGAAGCATTCAGGAGGCCGAGACCGAAGACCTGCAGTGGAATGCTCAGCAACTTCAGAAAGAGCTCGACAGCTTTGGCCGGACGCCCGTCTACAAGGTTCTTCGGGCGCAGGACAAGCGGGTGGTGATCGAGCTTCGTCATCGGCTCGCGGCCACCTTGCTTCAGTCTTCCGCCTCGAAGAAGGACCTGCTCGAAAAGGTCGAACCCTTCGCCGCTTTCGTCAATTCGCTCAGCCACATCAATCGCCGCGAGCTGCTGATCAACCACGATCGCGAGCTCTGTGCGGCCTGCGGGGTCAAGTTGGAGCAGGCCCTTCAGCTGGCGTCGACCGACCCGTCGACCGCTGCAGCCTTGCTCTTCGAGGCGGCGGCGGCGGCCCAGCCTCTGTACGGGAGAGACATCGAGCTCGACGCCTTTCTTCGGCGCGCCCGCAAGAATGACCTCTCGGTGCTGAGGGGAATCGAGCTCGGCCAGCTCCTCGAACGGTTCGTGGGAATCCTCGCCGGGCTACCGCTCTACGAGCCGAACAGCTAAAGACGCCGGTATGAGGGCGTTCCCCCCGAGCCCCCCGGCTCCCCTTTCCAGCGCCGAACTTTCTTCCGTCGAGGCGGTCTTCGCCGACGTGGACGGCACCCTGACCGTGGACGGGCGCCTCGCCTCGTCGACGCTTGTCGCGCTCGAACAGCTGAAGGACGCGGGCATCCCGGTGGTGCTGGTCAGCGGTCGTCCCGCGGGGTGGGGCGACTGCTGGCTGAGGACTTTGCCCGTGGCCGGCGTGGTCGTCGAAAACGGCGGCCTCTATTTCGCCAGGGACAGGGCAGGGGCCACCACCCGGGTCTATGCCCAGGCGGAAGCCGACGTCCGACAGCGAAACCGCAAGCGGTTGCTGCGAGAGGTGGCAAAGGCGATCGCCCAGGTCAGGGGCGCCCGACTTTCCACCGACAGCGCCTACACCGAGGTCGACCTCGCCATCGACTACAACGAAGAAGTCCACCTCGGCACCGCCGCCGCCGAGCGACTGGAGCAGTGCCTGCGCGCTCGGCAGGTCCAGGCGGTTCGCTCATCGGTGCACGTCAACTGCTGGATTGGAACCTTCGACAAGCTCTCGACGGTGAAGCGCTTTCTGCGACGGCAGTGGAAGACGGCGCTCGCTCCGTCGGACTCACGCTTTTGTTTCGTGGGCGATTCGTTCAACGACGCACCGATGTTCGGAGCTTTTCCGCTGAGCGTCGGCGTCGCCAATGTCCTTCCGCTGTTGCCCCAGCTCGACCGCTGGCCGGCTTTCACCACCGTCAAATCAGAGGGCAAGGGCTTTGAAGAGCTCGCCCAGTTGCTATTGAAGCAGCGACCGAAACAAAGGAGATCGACATGGGCTTGATCCGATTGGAGCTCGCCCGCGGGCTGGGGCGCCACCTGCGCGCGGGACATCCCTGGGTGTTCCGGAAGGCGCTCGAGCACCCTCCGAAAGTGCCGGCGGGAAGCGTGGTCGACCTCACCGAAGGCGGAAAGTTCGTCGCCCGGGGGTATTACGACCCGCTCTCGGCAATCGCCGTTCGAGTGCTCACCCGCGACGCCCGCGAGACCATCGACGCCGCGTTCTTCGAGCGCAAAGTCGCGCAGGCGCTCGCAGAACGGAAGCTGCTGATCAACCTCGAAGGGACCGATAGCTTCCGGGTCATTCACGGAGAAGGCGATGGCCTTCCCGGGGTGGTCGTCGACCTCTACGCCGGTTACGCGGTGCTCAAGCTCTATTCCGCAGGCCTCACCCCCTATCGAGAGATCATCGTCGAGGCGCTGAAGCGGGCGATTCCCGATCTCAAGGGCGTGATCGCCCGCGATGAAGTCGCCCGGGACGACGTCGAGGAAGATGAAGGCAGAGGCACCGGCCAGATGCTCTACGGCCCTCCCGCGCCTGATCTGATTCCCATCCAGGAGCGGGGCGCCCGGTTTCTGGTCGACGCCTACCGCGGGCAAAAGACCGGCTTCTTTCTCGACCAGCGCGAGAATCGTTTCCTGATTCGAAGGCTCGCCAAGGATCGCGAGGTCCTCAACTGCTTCTGTTTCACCGGGGGCTTCTCGGTCAATGCCGCGCTCGGAGGCGCACGAAGCGTGTTCTCGGTCGACCAGGATGCCGACGCGATCGCGCTCGCCCGCCAGAACTTTTCCCAGAACGGAATCGCGCCCGAGAAGCACGACTTTCTTGCCGCCGATGTCTTCTCGCTGCTGTCGTCGTTCCGGGAAGAGGGGAGGACCTTCGACATGATCATCCTCGACCCGCCGGCCTTCGCGAAGACCCAGCGCGCCGTGGAAGCAGCGCTCGACGGGTACGCGTCTCTCAACCGTCAAGCCCTCGGGCTGTTGCGCAAGGGGGGGCTGCTCGCCACCGCGTCCTGTTCGGCCCGGGTCACGTCGGAGGCCTTCTTCGATGCCGTGAAAGAAGCCGGCTTCAAGGCCGGTGTTGATCTCGCGCTGGTCGAAGAGCGCTATCAACCCCCCGACCATCCGATCCGGCTGCAATTTCGCGAAGGCCGCTACCTCAAGTTCTTCGTCCTCGCCTCGGTGTAGCGATGGTCGCACACGGGCAATATCTCGAACGCCCCACCCTCATTCCGGTCGGGAAGCAGGTCCTCGAAGGTCTCTGGCACCGCGGTCGTCTTCAGCCTCCGTTTCTCCTCCTCCCGCCTTGCCCCGACGAAGGTGGCGGCATGGATCACGTGGTGATCGCGGAAGTCGCCTGGGCCGTCACCCGAGCAGGTCACCCCACCTTGCGCTTCAACCACCGAGGCGTCGGCGCCAGTCAGGGGTCTCGGGGCGATGCAGACCATTGGCTGGAAGACTCGGCCGCAGCCCTGCGGGTGCTGATGGACAACGCTCCGGGAGCCGGTCCAGCCGTCGCCGCGCTTGGGGCAGCTGCCCGAACCGCCTTGCGCTTGCTCGAGTTGCACCCGTCGGTTCAAGGGCTGTGTCTGATTGCCCCCACTGGCATCGAGCTGGATCAGTTGGTTCGCGTCAATGTCCCCCTGGTGGTGCTCACCCCCGGAGATGACCATCGGTTGCCCCGTCTCGCCTTGTCTGCAGCGCTGAGCGGAGTTGGAGCCCAGCTGGAAGTGTTGGAGGAAGTCGACAGCCAGTTCCGTCGCCATCTTCCGGAAGTAGGGAAAGCCGTGGTTCGCTGGCTCCGATTGCAGGCGGCGGACCCCGCCAACCCCTTGAGCTGATTGGCTTCCAATCGTTGTCGTCGTCGTTCGTAGCCAGCAACACAAAAGGAAGAGCGCGCCATGTCTCAGCCTCGGTCGCACCAGAAGAATTTTTGGGTCAGCGTCTTGCTGCTGCCCTTGCTCGGTTGCCACGCCCAAACGGCGGCTCTCCCTGGCCAGCCATCAGACGTGGGGACCGCACCTCGGGTCTTCGCCTCAGACCAAGTCTCCGGGTCGATCGCGGTCGACTTCCGGGACGGCACCACCCAGGAGCAGATCGATATCTGGGAAAAAGAATGGAGCATCGACCTCACTTACAATTCGAGGGAAGAAGGCCCCCATTCCGGCATCGCCATCGCGGTCGGAATCGCTCCGGAAGCGGAAGCCGGATTGCTCGCCCGCATCCGTCAGAATCCAGCGGTCGAATCGGCCGAACCGCTGCTGAACGTTCGAGCGTCTTTCGTCCCCAATGACCCTGATTTCCCCAAGCAGTGGAACCTCAAGGCGATCGACATGCCGGCGGCCTGGGAAGGCAATCACGGCAAGGGCGTCATTGTCGCCGTCGTCGATACCGGCATCGCCTACGAAGACCACGAGGAATTCCGTCGGGTGCCGGATCTCCAAGGGACCGCCTTTGCCCCCGGCTACGACTTCGTCAACGATACCTCCCACCCGAATGACGACCAGGGACATGGCACCCACGTTGCCGGCACCATCGCCCAGGCCACCAACAATGGTCTCGGGGTTGCCGGCATTGCCTTCGAAGCGACGTTGATGCCGATCAAGGTCCTCAACCACTTCGGCAGTGGCGTCTCTACCGACATCGCCGACGGCATTCGCTGGGCAGCCGACCACGGGGCGAAAGTGATCAACCTGTCGCTCGGCGGTGGAAGCCGATCTGAGGTGATGGAAGCCGCGGTCCGCTACGCGCGCGCCAAAGGAGCCCTGGTGGTTTGTGCCGCGGGAAACGGCGGCATCGCCCGGGTCGAATACCCTGCGGCTTACCCGGAGGCCTTCGCTGTCTCAGCAGTCGGCCCCACAGGCGAGCTTGCGCCTTACTCTTCCTTTGGCCCGGAGCTCGATCTCGCGGCACCCGGAGGCGACAAGCGGGGAGGGGATGAAGGCGGAATCCTTCAAAACACCATCGACCCGCGCGACCCGTCCCGATCGATCTACGCCTCCTATCAGGGAACCAGCATGGCCACCCCGCACGTCTCCGCGGTGGCCGCGCTTCTCTTCGCCGCCGGAGCCGAAGGACCGGACCAGGTGGAAGCGGCGCTGCTCGCGGGCGCTCGGCCTGCCCCCGGTCAACACGGCTGGACCGCGCGCTATGGACATGGGCTTCTCGATGCCCGTGGAGCGCTCGAGGCTCTCGCCCAGGGGGCAACGAAGCCGGTCAAGGCCGGTCCGCTCCTCTGGGCCGCGGGATTGCTCGCGGTCGTCCTGCTCAGCATCGGCAAGCGCGATCGGCGCGCCTACTTCAACGTCCTCCTCCAGCCCCGGGTGTTAATTCCGCTGGTGCTTTCCACTGGAGCCCTCTTCTTCCTTCATCGAAATCCTTCGGGCGGAGCGCTCAACTTCCTTTCCACGCCTCTGCCCGATTGGTGGGAGATCATCATCGGGAGAACCCGTCGGGTGAATCCTCTGTTCTACAGCGCCGCAGTGCCCTTGCTGATCGCGCTGCCGGCGATCGGCGCCCGCTGGCTCCGCCCGATCGTCGCCGGTCTCGCCCTCGGTTACGCCGGCTTTCTCGCCCACGCTGCCTGGTCCGGCGCCCCGGCGCTGTCGTATCTGCCCTTCCGTTTCCTCTCTCTCTCCTGGTTGATCGTCAACGCGGTCGCCTGCGCACTGCTCGCCCGGGCAATGCTCCGGAAGGAGCGCGCATGATCACGCTGCGGGGAACGATCTCCTTCCGCGACCTCGAGACCGGGGTCTGGGTGCTGGTCGGAGACGACGGGCGCACCTACCCGCTGGCGGGGGGAGACCGGCGAATCAAGAAGGACGGAGCCCGGGTGGAAATCGAAGGCGCGCTCGATGCCAGGGCTTTCACCACGGCCATGATGGGCCCGGTTCTCAACGTGACCCGCTATCGCTTCCTCTGAAGCGTCAGGGGTCCGTACCGCCGGAGTGGGCCTTGAAGTAGCGCTCGAGCGGGACTTCTCCCGAACGCGCCCGTCGACGGAGCCCATCTTGCTCCGCCTGGAGGGTTTCCTCTTCCGGGGTCGGATGCTTGTTTAGCGCCTGAACCCGGTGGGTCAAATCGTAGACGTTGAGCACCACGCCTCGGTAGTCGAGCGCCGCCAGACTGAGCGCGCTGATCACCGCGAACCCTACCCAGGGGGTCATCGCCCTCAGCAACCCGTGGCCAGGGGCGGACACCGGCTCTGCCGGACTCCCAGTGGACAGCAGCGCAGGGTTGTTCCGCCACCACCACAGCAACATTCCCAGAAAGATCAGCCCGACCGCTGCGACTCCGGCGATCGCCAGCGCCGACGGCTCTTCTTCTGTCGGGGCAGCGCCCTTGCTCGCGAAATACAGCGCGGTCGAAACGAGGTTGTTGGCTGCGTGGGCCATCACGCCGGGCCACACCGATTTGGATCGCCACATCATCCAGCCAAAGAGCACTCCAAGCTCGAACCGGGCGAGAAAGCCGATCGGGTCGAGATGAAAGGCGCTGAAGACAAAGGCGGTGACGCCGATCGCCGCGGGCATTCCCCAGCGGAACCGCGACAGCCCCTGCTGCAATATCCCCCGGAAGAAGTACTCCTCACAGATCGGCGCAGCGACACCCACGGCGAGCACGATCAAGGTCAGCTCGACCGGCGTCTGGTTCCGGAACAGCTGGCTGGCGTCGAAGATCTCCTTCAACCAGGCGGGAGCCAGCGACTGCGCCAATCCCTGGATCGGAACGGCCACCGCGAAGAAATTGGCGATGCCGACGAGGAAGCTGAACCCCGCGACCTTCCAGCCGGGAAAAGTGAGCCCGACGTAGCGACGAGGGTCGAGTCGACTGGCCCGAAGTGAAATCCAGGGCACCGCGAGAAAGATTGCGATCTCGGTGAACCACAGGCCGAAGGCAACGTTGGCGGCCTGGGCGAGCGCGCCGAGTGTCACGAACAGCAGGAAGACAACCCCAGTGAGAAGGACCGCCCGGCCCGCGCTCGCGCCCCCCGAGTGCAATGGAACGCTGGCTTCGTCGACGGGCGGTGGGGACACGCGGCCTTGACTCTTCGCGAGCCCGAGGCTCGCGTCAAGCGCGGGATTTTCAAGCTCCCCAACCGTGAGCGACCGGTCCGCTCGAAGGCTCCGGGCCAGTGATTGAGAAAGCACTGCGCGGCCCACTCGAGCACCCGCTATAGTCCTCCCCCCGGAATGCAATTGGCCGAGTGGGCATCGGGGAAGGAGCTTCGACTGTTGAAAGCGCCCGGAGCGTTCCGCCTGGCGGTGGCCACCGGCGCCTTGTTGAGCGCCGGCTTTGCCTCCCGCGCGAGCGCTGCCGCCTACCAGATTGAAGCCCGCACCGAGGCGCAGCTTTATCAAATTCGCGCCTACCGCGGCACCGACCCCAGTGCCCCGGTGCTGCTGCCCCGCCGCCGCCTTGCCCAGTACCTTGGACTCAATGTCTTCGAGCTCGTCACCGGTCAACCGCTCGGCTTCGAGTCCTCTCTGCGCGTCTTCGCGGACCTGGGGCTTCCCCAGGGCGAGGCCGAGCGGATTGATGGACTCCGCTCCGAAGATGCCGACGTCCTCTACGCCAACATCAGCTACCGAGGCCCCCACACCGAAGTGAGGCTCGGCCGTCAGCTCTACGTCGACCTGATGGACTACATGGCTTTCGACGGCCTCAAGGTCCGCTACGTCCACCCGTCTGGGCTCGGCGCCGAAGCCTACGCAGGCCTCTGGGTGAAGGCCTCCAGCATCCTCGGCTCCTCGGTTTACCAGCCGGACGGCATCCGCGACTCGAATCCCCGGCGCGTCGGGTTGCTCAGCACCGCCGCGACCACCGTCCTCGATGACCTCGAGCCGGTCTATGGCGGCAAGCTGATCCTCGAAAACCTCGCCGGCATCTCCACCACGCTCGGCTACCGCACTTCGTTGCTGGGAGGAAAGACCGACCTCCAGCGGCTGGCGCTCGAGTCTCGATACGGCAAGGGCCGTGGCCTCAATCTCCTCGCCGGAGCCGAGTACGACCTCGTCCTCCCTCGCATCTCCCAGCTCCGCGCCCAGGCCCGCTACGATCGCGACCTCTACGCGGTCACCCTGGAAGCGATGAGATTTTCCCCGGTGCTGTCGGCGGACTCGATCTTCCTCTACTTCGCCACCGCCCCCCGGGACGAAGTCCGCGCGCGCGTCGACTACACCCCGGTGGGTCCGCTTCGGTACTACGCGCAGGGCCTCTTCGACCTCTACGGTTCCAACCTCAGCTCCCGCCTCGATCCGCGCGCGTTGACCGCCCTCGGAGCCCCCGCCAGCACCGCGGCAGGCGGTTCGCTCGGTGCGGCGCTGCACGCCGGGAGTTTTCATTCCGCCGGGGACCTCACCTACAAGGTCGGCTTCGGAGGCGAGCAGCTCTGGCTCGACCTCACCGCCGGCTATGCGCCCGAATCCACCCTCTGGACCATCGATGGCCGTGTCTCGGTGGCGCGGATCACCGATCAACTCAACCCTCTGCTTCGGGGCAACTTCCTCGGTGGCCAGCTCTGG
>JAYUUC010000679.1:0-8803 GCA_043755105.1 Myxococcales bacterium | reverse complement strand
CGGCGACCTCAACCCCGACCGCCGCTACATCTGTCACTTCCCCGAAGACAACACCATCTGGTCCTTCGGCTCGGGCTACGGCGGCAACGCGCTGCTGGGGAAGAAGTGCCTCGCGCTGCGAATCGGCAGCTTCCTCGGCAAGACGGAAGGCTGGTTCGCCGAGCACATGTTGATCCTCGGCGTCGAGAGCCCCGAAGGCCGGCTGACCTACGTCGCGGCGGCGTTCCCCTCGGCCTGCGGGAAGACCAACTTCGCGATGATGATTCCGCCCAAGCGCTTCAGCGGGTGGAAAATCTGGACGGTGGGCGATGACATCGCCTGGATGCGGGTCGGCCCCGATGGCCGGCTGTGGGCGATCAACCCCGAGAACGGTTACTTCGGCGTCGCTCCGGGCACCAACTTCAGCTCCAACCCCAACGCGATGGCCACCATCAGCCGGGACACCATCTTCACCAACGTCGCGGTCACCGCCGACGGCAAGGTCTGGTGGGAGGGGATGGATGGCGAGACCCCCGACGAGCTCACCGACTGGCAAGGGAAGCCGTGGAAGAAGGGCTCGCCGGACAAGGCCGCGCACCCTAACAGCCGGTTCACCTCGCCGGCGACCAACAACCCGGTGATCTCCAAGCACGTCAACGACCCCGATGGGGTGCCGATCTCGGCGATCATCTTCGGCGGCCGACGCAGCACCACGGTGCCGCTGGTGTTGCAGTCGTTCAACTGGGCCCACGGGGTGTTCCTCGGAGCGACCCTCGGCTCGGAGACCACCGCAGCCGCCACCGGCAAGGTCGGCGTGGTGCGCCGCGACCCGATGGCGATGCTCCCCTTCTGCGGCTACGACATGGGCGAGTACATGGGCCACTGGTTGAAGATGCAGAAGTCGATTCCCTACCCTCCGAAGATCTTCCAGGTGAACTGGTTCCGGAAGGGCAAGGACGGCAAGTTCCTCTGGCCCGGCTACGGCGAGAACATGCGGGTGCTGAAGTGGGTGATCGACCGCGCCCACGGCAGCGTCGGGGCCCAGGAGACGCAGCTCGGCTGGGTTCCCAAGGAAGGGCACATCGACCTCTCCGGTCTGGACATCGCCCCCGAGAAGGTCGACGAGGCCACCTCGATCGACCTCGACGAATGGAAGAGCGAGCTCGAATCCGAGGAGGAGTTCTTCGCCCAGTTCGGCGACACGCTCCCCGAGACGCTGCACTTCCAGCGAAAGATGTTGCTCTCCCGGATCCACTGAGAGCGGAATCCCGCGGAGACGTGCGCGCGTGTATCGGCCAGCGAACGTCGCAGGCCCTTGAATAGACAGAACCTTCAGGACCCGGAAAGGTCCCAAGCAACGGTTGAGGTAGCATCGCCGACCTTGGGACCCATGACTCGACCGACTTCCGACACCCGCCGCCTTTCGTTGGTTCTCCCGCTCTTGCTGGTACTGGCCGCCTGTGGAGGAGGCAACGGGGGCACGCCCGCACCCGACGGAGGCAAGCCGCCACCTCCAACGACGGATGGGGGCGGAGGCCCGGTTCCTGATGGAGGCGGCGGCCCCGTTCCGGACGGCGGACCTGCTCCGACCGCCTGCACCACCTGCGCGAGCGGCTACTGCCTTCCCGATGGCACCTGCGTGCAGTGCGGCACCGATGCCCAGTGCTCGGGGGTGACTGCGCATTGCAACCCGCCCACCCACACCTGCGTCGCTTGCATTCCCAGCACCGGTGAGGGCTGCAGCCCGTCGCAATTCTGCGCCTCGGACTTCGTCTGTGTGTCGGGCTGCCGCAACAACGCCGGCTGCAAGAGTGGCATCTGCCTCGCCAATCACGACTGCGCCTACTGCGAGAGCAACGCGGAGTGCAGCCAGGGACGCCAGTGCGGAACCGGCACCTGCAGCGCCACCTGCGCCGGCGATGGGGACTGCACCGGAGGGCGAAAGTGCTGCGGAGGCGCCTGCATCGACTTGACCCGCGACATTCACCACTGCGGCACCTGTGCGCTCAATTGCAATGCCAACCAGTTCTGCACCGGTACCGCCTGCAAGTCGGTAGCGCTGACCAATGTCTGTGACAACTCGGCGGCCACGGTGCTGCTCGATGGTTTGTCTGCGGACAACGACGCCGGGTACGTGCTCGCCTCGGCATTGACCTCGGGCTGCTCGCCCGCGCCCACGGTGACCGTGATTCCCCAGCAGGCCAGCCAGGACATCGACGCTGGCAGCGGGCGCCCCCTGCTCGGAGGCGGCAAGTTGCTGGTCGCCGCTGGAGGAAGCTTCGGCCAGAACCTGGTCGATTACGTCGAGCGTTCGGGAATCAGCCCCATCTTCGATTCCAGCACGAACAACAGCTACTCCTTCTCTACCCGCGACGGGGGCGGCGTCGCGCTCTTTTACGCCCCCAGCAGTTCCCTCTCGGCAAGCCACGACTACTTCGTGGTCCAGCTTGTGCGCGAGCCGGTCAACGGGACGCTCTCGCTGGTGAGCTACGGCTTCGATGGACCCGGGACCCAGGCCTCGGCCTGGTTCTTTGCTCACAAGGTGATGGTCAACCGCGCCGCCTATCCAGGCAGCTGGTACGTGGTGGAGTGGACCAACGCTGACGGCGACCCCGCCCCCAGCGCGGGCGATACGTACACGGTGATTGGCTCGGGAAGCTGACCCTCCTGTCAGTGAGCGAGGGCTTCGACCAGCAAGGGCAACGCTCGATCGAACCGGTCGGTCGGGACAAGCAGCGAGAGCACCAGGACGCTGCCCCGGGGGAAATCGTAGAAGAAGCCGGGTTGAACCCGAACCCCGCGCGCGAGCAGCTCGAGGCAACGGGACTCTTCGTCTGGTTGTTCGGGAATCCGGAGCAGCGCGCTCCAGCCTCCCTCCGACGGCAGCACCGACCAGGGTGCCGACGACGGGCGGGCCGCGATGAGCGCGTGTCGGTTGCGCTCGACGCGCTCGCGCAGCTGCTGCTGCATCGCGGGAGCGGCCCTCAACACTTCCGGCAAGGCATGCTGCACCGGTCCGTTGACCGAGAGATAGCTGTCGGCGATCAGCTCCAGCCGCGCCAACGATTCGTCTCTCAATGCCTTGGGCCCGCCCACCGTCAGCCAGCCGAGCTTTAGCTGGGGCAAGGCGGCCGACTTCGACAGGCCGCCGAGTGCGAAAGTCAGACAGTCCAGCGGCCTCCCTGCCACCGAGCGGACCCGTTGCTCGCCAGTGCCGCGGCTGTCAGCAGAAAAGACCTCGTCGCAAATCAGCGCCCACTGACGACGCGTGCAGACAGCCACCAGGGCCTCGAGCTCGTGCTCCTGCAGCCATGCGCCGGTGGGGTTGCCCGGGTTCACCACCAGCACCGCGCGGGTCTTCGGACTGCTGCTCGCCTCGAGCTCTTCCGCGTTCAGGGACCAGCTGCCGTCGAATTGAAGTGGGTACGGGCGGGCGTGAACCGATTCCAGCTCGGTAGAGCCGCCAGCAGGGCCGCTTCCGGATGGTGAAGGCCGCATCGGGTGGGATCGCTGTCGGTGAGGTCGAGGATGACCTGACCTTGGTCCACGGCCTCTTCGAAGGCGGCGGTCAAGCGGTTCGGGGTCCGGTTCCACCGAGTGCGGCGAGAGAAATCCACCCAGGGACCTTAGCCTCGCAACAAAGACCTTTCCCTTGCCGATGGTGGGGTCGGGCGCTGTGCCCGAAGGATACCCCATGCCTTCCCCGGTTCGACCTCCTCGTCCCTCTGCGCCACGACCTCCGAAGCCATCGCCGGCAGAAGCACCTGCGCCGATTCACGCCTACGACCGGACCCACGTCGACGCCCCGGAAGACTTTTTTGCCGCTGCGGGACCGGGAACCGCGGCGCCTTCCTCCCAGACCTATCTTCCTCAGAGCGAGGCTCCGATCCTCGAGGCCGAGCGGCTCAATGATGGGCTCGGGGCCAACACGGTGTCCTTGAAGTGGTACGCGAAAAGCGCGCCCGCCGAATTTGCCAATTTGACCTCACAGGGACTGGTCGCCTCGCCTCCGAGCGGGCCGCTGGTGCCGGAAGACGGGTCGGCCCGCATCCGGGCGTTCCACATGGTCTACCAGGACGCCCATACCGGCGACCGGGACTTCATTCGCTCGATGGCGCGAATCGGCCGGTTGGAAGGCTTCCGGGTGGCCGGGGTGTTCTTCAATCCGCTCACCGGAGGTCAGACGATGAACATCCTCAACGGTGAATCTGGAACCAACCCCAGTGGAGGCAAGTACTACATCGGCCTCGGAGGCGACCCGCGCGCAGAGCGTTCGGTAGTCGCCGCGCTGACTGAGGTAGAGCCGAAGTTGAAAGTCTACCTCCTCGACGCGAAGTTGACCGCGCCGACACTGAATTGGAACGGAGGAATCGGCTGCCGCAGCAAGGCGGAAGCGACGAGCTGAAGGGCCAGTGCAGGCGAAGTCGAGGGACCTCAGCCCGCATTACGGCCGGAACTACCGTGCATCTCGAGCGTAGCCGAAAGGCGGAGTCGAGGGACCCAAGTTCGCGCCTGGAAATTGGCCTCGACCGAATCAGCTCAGACAACGTTGGAGTGACTCGATCATATTCAGGTAAGTCATTATTGATGGCCAGTTTGTGAAGCGGGCTGAAAACGATCACAAGAAGTGAGTCGGCCTGTTTGGTGCGAAAGGGTCCTCTCTCGACTTCTGCCTTCGGCAACGCTCGGGATGAACGGGGGGGCTGCGGAGAGGGCGTCTTCCTGTCGTCGATCCTACCGTCCCCCATCACGCTTCGCCGTCCGCGCGTGGTTCTCCTCGACGCAGCTTCTCGCCATTCCTTCCAGGTACGCGTACGGAAGTCCGACCTCGAGTCGGAAGGCGGGCCCACCTCCCTGCCGCGACACCTTCGCGAAATCAAGCAGCTCGGACAGGCGCTCGTCTCCGTCCGACTGCGCCTTCAACCGGGCCATCGAGAGCAGCCCGCCGAGGGTCTTCCCCAGGTCTTGAACCTCATCGCTGCTGCTGCCACGGACCTCGGTGACCAGTCCGACGTCGCGGGTGGTGTCGATGTGAAGCTCGACCTGCTCAGCGACCTTCTTCAGCTGCTCTGCTGCCTCGGGGGCCCGCCCCTTCAGCAGCCCGGCGAGAAACTCCGGCTTGAGCACCCCATAGATGTCCCCGTAGCTCTGCTCTTCCTTCAGCATCGACTCTGCCATCGGCTTTCGGCCCTCGACGCGGTCGAGCGACTCCTCGAGCTCAGCGACGTTCTTCCCGTAAAATACCAGCTGGTCCTTCCAGATGCCGATCAACACCGGCGAGCCGTCCTTGTTCGCGCGCTCCACGATTCTCCCGTGCTCGCCCCACTTCCGGGCCGCGTTGCCTTCGAACACCTGGTCCCACTTCGCCCCGGTGAAGTTTCCCGAGAGCACCAGGCGGCCGTCGCTGATCGCCACCCGGTCGAGATCCTTGAGAGGATCGATTCCAGTCTCGTCCCGGAACTGCTGCAGGGAACGACCGTCGTCCCGCGAGGTGATGCACTCGATCAGCAGCTCGCCGATCGGTGAATGGCGAATCGCGTTGGCTTCGATCACCATCACCCCGGCCTTCGAATCGGTCGGCAGCATCGCCATCATCGGGTCCCGCGGAGGAGCCTGGACCGGGGGCGAGGCAGAGGGCAGCGCCTGGCGCAGCGCCGCCACCACCGCCCGTCGTTGCTCGAGTCGCTCCCGGTCTTTCGGGCCCATCGCGCGGGGCATCTCCACCCGGGGCTTTTCCGGCTCGGCCGGCGCCGGGTCTCCCCAGGACATCAGCCCAGCGGCGATCGCGAACAGCACCAACGCACCCAGCACCCAAAAGCCACGACGACGCAGCATCAGAAGTCCTTCTTTTCGAAGTGCCAGGCCGCGAGTGAGAGCAGACCGAGCGCAAACACCCCGGTTGCTCCCAGCAGCGCCGCCACCGCCCGTGGCTCGACCGGCCGCGAACCGGCGACCTCGGCAGAAAACTTTCCCAGGGTGGCGATGCGGGGCAACAGAGAAGTGATCGCCCGGAACAGCGACCGCGAAGGACCTTCCTCGAAGGCCGGGGCGATCAGGTCACGGTTCCCGGCGATGATTCCGCCGAAGAAGATCGCCGCCCCGCACGCGGCCGAGAGCGCTGCACTGCGCAACACCATCGCCCCCAGCATCATCGCCGCGTAGATCGCTCCGAAGCTTCCGGTCCCCAGCACCGCCGCCAGCAACGGACGGGCCGTCCACACCCCGGTCTTGAAGCCGAGGATCAACACCAGCCCTCCCGCGCCGTAGACCGCCGCGCACACCGCGAGAACCATCACGCCCAGATAGGTCCCGAAGAGCAGCTCCCAGCGTCGCAGCGGCAAGCTGAGCAGGTGCTCGATTCGCCCGGGAGTGAGCATCGCCGGAGCGAAGTCCGAGCAGGCCACCAGGAAGAAGGCATTGCCGCCATAGAAGATGAGGTAGGCGGCGCCCATGAACAGGGGCCGCAGCGCCAGGTCGACCGCGCGAATGTCGGTGAACACCAGCTTCCCGAACAGCCGGGTTCCCGCCAGTGCGCCGTTGACCACGTCCAGCTGCAGCGACAGCGACAGGGTGCCCAGCAGCAACGCGATCGCCACCCCGAGCCCGAGGAACCACTTCCGCGAGAGCGCTTCGCGCAGCACCCCGCCCGCCACCGTGAATACCAGGGTCACGCCGAGGCCCTCAGGGTCTGGGTGAGCACCGCTTCCAGGTCACTGAGCTCCGGAATGAGCTCGAGCAGCAGCGCGCCACTGACCCGAGCCCGGTCCAGCGCTGCGTTCAGAGCCGCCACGTCGCCCCCTGCAAACTGCCACTGCTGCTCGAGCGGCAACAGACCTGCCGCGAGAAGGCGGTGCGCATCCGCTCCCGGAGCGAAGCGAAGCTTCCAGCGGCGCTGCTCTGCCTGAAGTTGCTCGAGCGAACCGTCGCGAATCAGCGCCCCGGCGTGGAGAATACCGAACCGGGTACAGACCCGCTCCGTCTCTGCGAGCAGGTGGGAGTTGAGGAACAAGGTGACGCCTCGCGCCAGCTCCTCGCGAAGAATTGCGCGAATCTCGATTCGTCCCATCGGGTCGATGCCGTCGGTGGGCTCATCGAGGATCAACAACTCGGGAGCGCCGAGGAGCGCTGCCGCCAGCCCGGCACGCTGGCGCATGCCCTTCGAGAAGGTCCCCAGCTTCCGGCCCGCCGCGTCGGCCAGCCCCACCCGCGCCACCAGCGCATCCAGTGCCGCGTCCGGAAGCCGGAGCCGCTTCAGCGCCGCCACCGAAGCGAGGAAGCCGCGAGGGGTTGCCGCCGCGGGCAGATGCAACCGCTCGGGCAAGTAGCCGAGCCGAGCGCGAACCGCCGGGTCTTCAGGGTTTCCGCCCAGCACCCGTACCGTGCCACCGGTAGGCCGGACGATGCCCAGCAGGCTCTTGATGAAGGTGGTCTTCCCTGCCCCGTTTGCACCGATCAGCCCGAAGGCGCAGCCGGCGGGGAGCGCGAGGTCCACTCCCCGAAGCGCAGGCTGTCCCCGTCGGCGGAAGGAGGCCGAATAGGTCTTGGTGAGGCCTTTCACCTCGAGGGCAAGCACCTGCGCACCATACCCCCAACCCAGCGCGAGCGGTCCATCGGCCCGCCAGCTTCCCAGACCCCTGCTTGTCGGGCGGGCTCCTGAGTGAACCCTGAATCAGTCCCGCCATGGCGGACGGCGCTGGGAGGTTTCGGAGCCCCTTCGTCGCTGAGAGCTGGATTCGAAACCACTCGAAGGGCATTTGCATTTACCGCATAAACTCTGCATATGCATTCACACGATGCATAACGCGAGAATCGGCATCTTTGGCGCCTCGGGCTACTCCGGAGTCGAGCTGACCCGCTTGCTGGCGGCCCACCCGCAGCTGGCGATCGCGTTCCTCGCCAGCGAGCGACACGTGGGCACCGAGGTCGAGCCCTTCACCGGCGTCAGGCTCGAGCCAGGGGTACGGAGCTACGTCGACGCCGCCACCGGGCTTGCTCTCGCCGAGGGCTGCGCTGCGGTGCTTCTCGCCACTCCCGCCGACGTTTCACTCGCGCTGGCCGGTCCGCTGCTCGAGCGGGGGATCAAGGTGGTCGACCTCTCGGGCGCCTTTCGACTCGAGGACGGCGAGGTGTTCCGCACGGCGTACCGGCAGCCTCCAGCGCCGAAGGGTTTGCTCCGCCAGGCGGTGTACGGGCTGCCCGAGCTGTTCCGGGAGCAGGTTCGAGGCGCCTCGCTGGTCGCCAACCCCGGCTGCTACCCCACCGCGGCGCTCCTCGGGCTCGCTCCTCTGCTCAGCCGCGGGTTGATCTCAGCCCAGGATCTGGTGGTGAGCGCGATGTCCGGGGTTTCCGGGGCGGGGCGAAAGTCCGGCGATGAATATTCATTCATGGGGCTGTCCGGCGATGCGCGGGCCTACAAGGTGCTCGGGCACCAGCACACCCCCGAGATCTCCCAGCAGCTCTCCAAGGTGGCGGCGGCCCAGGTGGACCTCACCTTCACCCCTCACCTGATTCCGGTGCCGCGGGGCATTCTCTCCACTGCCTACGCGCGGCGGAGCGGGAAGGCCGCCACCGAAGATCTGACCGAAGCCCTGCGCGACGCCTACCGGGACCAGACGTTCATCCGGGTGGTGGACGAGCCGTCGGAAGTGTCGCTGCACAAGGTGGTGGGAACAAACCAGTGCTGGCTCAGTGTTGTGTCCGAGCCGGCCGATGCCGGGCGCGTCGTCGTCGTCTCTGCACTCGACAACCTGCTCAAGGGCGCCGCTGGCCAGGCCCTCCAGAATTTGAACCTGCTCCTCGGCCTCGAGGAGACCGCTGGTTTGAC
>JAYUUC010000678.1:0-3010 GCA_043755105.1 Myxococcales bacterium | reverse complement strand
TGAGGCTCGACGAAGGCTTTGCGGCCGGAACCCGAATCGAGGCCGTCGCCGTCGAGCCCACCGCCGAGTTGACCGCGGGCGCCGGAGCCGTTCTGGGTCCCGGTCGAATCCTGTTGGAGCTCCAGGGAACCCTGCTCCCGTCCCACCGCCTTGCGGTCGGGAACCTCGGAGGGATGGCGATCGGAGCTGGCTACTTGCTTTCCCTTCCCTGAGCGTCCCTCGAATTCGTGGACGTGGTTGTTCCCCTCATCATTTCCAGCGGGTGAAGGTCACCCGGGTCCCTTCTCCCGGAGTCGACTGCAGATCAAACTCGTGGGACAGCCGCTTCGCTACACCCAGGCCCAACCCCATTCCTAAGCCGCTGGTGTAGCCGTCGCGCATCGCCTGCGCGATGTTGGCGATGCCCAGCCCGCGGTCGGTGAACACCAGCCGCAGCCCGCGACGGCTTCCGTCCTGCAAGAGCTGGAACTCGACCTCGCCGCCGCCGCCGTAGTCGAGTGTATTTCGTGCGAGCTCACTCGCCGCGGTCACCGACTTGGTCTGATCGACCAGCCCGAAGCCGACCTCGGTGCACCACGCGCGAACGGCTTGACGTACCAGCACCAGGTCCGGCGACGAGCGGATCGGCAACGCTTCACTGCGCACGGCCGTCGGCATCGGACTCACCCTCCAGGTCGGTGTCGTCCTCGACCGGCTTCAACGCCGAAGTAATACGGCTCGCAGACGGGGAACCCACTAAACAGTTATCTCCGGGAAGAGCAGTTAAACTAGACCCGGGGTAGCACGACCCGACGCCTCGGCAAGTTCGGGCGGAGAAACCGATCAGATCAAGACTTCTGGCTCCACACGTCTCGCACAGTCCGTACGAGTGCATCGAGCGTTCCCGCGGAGATCGCGGCGCGGACCTCTTCCATCAGCGAGAGATAGTGGTGCAGGTTGTGGAGCGTGTTCAGCCGCATCGCCAGAAGTTCCTGGGCGACATACAGATGCCGCAGGTAGGCGCGGGAAAAGTTTCGGCAGGTGTAGCAGCTGCACGTGGGGTCGACCGGGCCCGGGTCCCGCGCGTAGCGGGCGTTCTTGATCACCACCCTGCCCTGGCGCGTGAACAGCAGCCCGTTCCGGGCGCACCGGGTGGGAAGCACGCAGTCGAACATGTCGATGCCGCTCGCCACACAGGTGACCAGGTCGAGCGGTGTTCCCACCCCCATCAAGTAGCGCGGCTTGTCTTCCGGCAGCAGCGGAGCGGCTTCCGCCACGCCCTCGTGCATCGCCGGAGGAGATTCGCCCACCGAATAGCCGCCGAGCGCGTAGCCCGGCAGATCGACCGCGCAGACCTCCTCGGCATGGCGGCGGCGAAGGTCCGCGTGGAGCCCTCCCTGGACGATTCCGAAGAGCGATGAACGTCCCCGGCCCCAGGCACCGACGCAGCGGTGAAGCCAGCGGGTGGTGCGCGCGAGCGAAGCTTCGAGGTAGCTGCGCTCGGACAGCGCCGGCGGGCACTCGTCGAAGGCCATGATCACATCCGCGCCGAGCGACTCTTGAATCTCGATCGAGCGCTCGGGGGTGAGCAGGTGGTGCGACCCGTCGAGGTGGGATTGAAAGGCCGCTCCCTCTTCGGTGATCTTCCGCTTCTGCGACAGGCTGAACACCTGGAAGCCGCCGGAATCGGTCAGCATCGGCCGATTCCACGAGATGAACTGGTGAAGCCCACCCAACTCCCGAACCAGCGCTTCGCCGGGTCGGAGCATCAGGTGGTAGGTGTTGCCGAGGATGATCTGCGCCGAGAGCCGGTCGAGGTCGTCGGGGCCAACAGCCTTCACGCTCCCCTGCGTTCCCACCGGCATGAACACCGGGGTTTCGATCACCCCGTGGGGCGTGTGCAGCCGACCTCGACGGGCGCGGGTGGCCGGGTCGCGAGCGAGCAGCTCATACCGAACGGTGGAGGGCTCGACCCGCAGGTCACCTTTCTCCTTCGCGTCGGTCATCGCACGCCCGCGGGGTCGCCGATCAGCATCGCGTCCCCATAGCTGAAGAAGCGGTAGCCGCGCGACACCGCTTCATCGTAGGCGGCCAGGGTCTGCTCGAAGCCGAGAAAGGCGCTCACCAGCACCAGCAGAGTCGACCGGGGCAGGTGGAAGTTGGTGATCATCGCGTCGACTTGGCGGAACGAGAACCCCGGGACGATGAACAGCGACGTCTCACCCCGGCCGCCTCGCAACGCTCCCGACGAATCGGTGGCGGCCTCGAGCGTTCTCACCACCGTGGTCCCCACCGCTACCACCCGCCCCCCTCTCGCACGGGTCTGGGCCACCGCGGTGACCGTGGCGTCTGGAACCTCGAAGCGCTCGGCATGCATCCGGTGCTCGGCGAGCTCGGACACCCGCACCGGCAGGAAGGTGCCGGGGCCCACATCGAGGGTCACTGTGGCGCGATGGACGCCCCGCGCTTCCAGTCGCTCGAACAGCGCCGGAGTGAAGTGCAAGCCTGCGGTCGGGGCCGCCACCGACCCGTTCGAGCGCGCATAGACAGTCTGATACCGCTCGAGGTCTTCCTGTCCGGGGGCGCGGGCGATGTAGGGCGGAAGCGGCAACTGGCCCGCCTGTTCGAGCGCGGCGGCAAAGCTCCGGGGCGAGCTCGCTGAAAACCGGACCCGGTACTCCCCTTCCCCGGCCGCATCGATCACCTCGGCGCGAAGGTCCTCACCGAGGATGACCCGGGTGCCGGGCTTCAGCCCCTTGCTCGCCTGCCCCAGGCAGATCCATTCCATCGCGGCCACGCTCTGGTCGAGAGCCAGCGCGGTGTCGCTCGAGGCTGCGGGCCGGACCACCAGCAGCTCGACCTTGCCGCCCGAGCCTTCCTTTTTTCCGAGCAGGCGGGCAGGCATCACGCGCGCGTCGTTGACCACCAGCAGATCGCCCGGTTTGAGCAACTCCGGTAACGCGTGGAAGGTGTGGTGAGAAAGCGCTCCCGACGCACGAGAGACCGCCATCAACCGCGAGTCGTCTCTTCC
>JAYUUC010000677.1:0-8871 GCA_043755105.1 Myxococcales bacterium | reverse complement strand
GCCGATGGAGGGGTTCAGTATGACTTCAAGGGAATGGACGAGGTGGGCCTTTCAGAAGGCTCGTTCAGCCCGGGCGCTACAGCAGGTGAGGCGGTCCTTGACCTCCCGGACGGCCTACCCGCGATGGCCACCTCGAAAAAGTTCGTGGCTCATCGCGGTGCCCAGTTGTTTGCCGGCGCGCAGAGGTACGATCTTCTTCCTCAGGACCCACACGACCCAGGCCTGGCCTTGGTACGTCGGATAACGATCTCACCTGCCGCTATCCCCACTGACCTCGTCGGCAGTTACGTTGGAAAGACATTGCAGCGTACGTGGATGGATTCGACAGGCGCAGTGTTTAAACAGACTGGCCCTTTCCCCGCCGACGGTTCGGTTAGTGGAAATAGTCGCTTTGACGTGGACGTCAAAACTGACGGTACATTCGAACAGAGGGAGACGCTGGACAGCTTCCATGTGCTCCCCAGCGTTGGTGTCATTGAACAATGGTTGGGCAACGCAGGAAGAGTTCGGTTCAACGGTTCCTACGGTATGGCCGTCACAAACGACGGACGTTCGAAAATAGAGCACCCAGACATCAATACCCTGGTCCATGAAATTTCAATGTCTTTCACGGATACAAACGACCTCAATCAAAATGGAAATACGACAGAGATTCTGACCTACAAGCAGCGCGTGGACTTGAAGAAGGGTCCATAGAGCTGAAAAGGCCACACGCCGAGGGCACGAACGTTTCGCCTTCAGGCGTGCGGCCCGGGGGCCGCACAGGACGAGACAACCGTCACGCTTGAGGACCGGTGCTGCAAGTGCCACTACGGCGTCGAGGGGTCGATGCGCAGAACGCGGTTGCCAACCATGTCAACGAGGTAAAGCTTTTCATCGGGACCGAACGCCATGCCGCTCAGTGCGCCAACAGGAAGCCCCGTGTCGAGGTAGTTGACACGCTCGCCAGCCAGAGAGAAGACCGACACGCGTCCGTTCCAGTTGTCGGAAACGTACAGCAGCTCGTTGTGGATTTCGATGCCGGAAGGAAGCTGAACCAAGAGTGAATCTTCGGGCACGACGTCGGTCAGGACTGCGTTTTCCATCCGATAATGGGCATGCATCGGTTCGTAAGAGGGAAGGACCTGGCCGCGTGTCCCGGTCCTGGTGTCGAGTTTTGCAATACGGTGGTTCGCCGTGTCCGCGATGAAGAGCATCCCATCGGACGAATGGAAGACGAGGTGACTTGGAATGCCGGGCGCGTACTTCACCAGTCCTGTGACGTACTGGTAGGCCTCGCCATCCGAGTGGTCGTCATTACCGACTCCATTGTCGGCTTTGAAGTCGTACTTGACGATGGCGTTCGAAAGCCCTCCGAACGCCCAGTAGATGTTGGCCGTCGCGTGCGCGATTCCCACGCACAGCGGGCTGTTGTGCAGCATGTCCAGATGCGAACCCAAGCCATTGGGATTCATCTTGGCGAAGACGGTAAGGTCTGATGACCAAAGGGTCGGTCCCATGAAGTCGTTGGGTGGCCGTGTGTCACTGTAGGTGTTCCGCGATTCCTGGCAGGTGGCGAATGTCCCCGGCTTTCCAATCGACGTGGCGTTCGCCCCGAAAGCGATCGAGGACGGCTTGGCCATGAAGTGCTGCGCGTACCCGTCCTCCCTTCGCTCGGTTGTTCGAGCCTTGGTGCTGGCATCGAAGACGATGACAACGCTGTCATCGCCCTTGTTGACAACCCAGAGCTCGTCGGGCCGAAGCGGATTGAACGCTAGGTCCCTCGGGGTCTTCAGTCCTGATCCAGGGCCGACGATCTCGGTGAACACGACTGATGCGGCAGTGTGATCGCCTACGCCGACCTCGGGCCCGAGGACCTGACCTGCGTCCTGACCGCCATCCGGTCCAGGATTCGTGCCGGAATCGGGGGTGAAACCGGCATCGATTCCCGCGTCCTCTCGCAAAGCATCTGGAGCGCACGCCCCGGCAAGAGTGGCCACCAGGAAAACAAGACACGATTGGTTTCGAGTCATGAAAATATCACCTCATCAACTGTACTCCGGAGCCGAACCCGCTCTAGCGCACGGAACGTCCCCATCTACAGGTTAAAGAAATCTTGTCAACCGAGGCTCGCGATTGCTGACCCGGCACCGTGCATGCCGCGAAGACTCGCTACAAGAAGGGCGGCGGGAAGGTCCCAGGATCAGGCTCGACTCCTTCCGATTCCCCAACCCCCAAAACATATGGATGGGGTTTTGGGCTGAGTGTTGGAGTGTCAGCCCTCGCTGGGAGCGAGCGCCAAGGCCAAATCGATCAATGCCATCTGACTCGCGCCCCTCCGCCATGCCGCGTAGATCGGAAAAGTGGCGTTCGGGCGAGTAAGGGATTGAGCGTGGACGCCGACCTCCCGGGGGCCATTGGCGAGGACACTCGGGACCAACGAATAGCCAAGCCCCGCGGCCACGAAGCCTAGAATGGCCTCTGCCGAGTCGGCCACATGGACTCGCTGAGGGACAACTCCCTGCTGCGCAAGCGCTTGAAACTGCAAGTCGCGGGACCTCTTGTCCGCGCCGTAGGCGATGAAGGTCTCGTCGGTGAGGTCGCCCAGGCGCAGGGTTTCGGCCCGGCCACGTCCCTGTCGGTGATTCGAGGCCACCACCAGAAACGCCCTGGCGACGGCGATCTTCTGAACCTCGAGATCTGCAGGAATGTCGTGAAGGTGCTCCACCAGCAGGTCCACATCACCGGCTCGGAGCCCCTCGAGGCTCGGTTCAGCGACTTCCACGACCTGAAGATTGATCTGCTGTTGCTTGGCGGTGATGCGACGAAGCCAGGCGGGTAGAAGGTAGCGAAGCAGATGTCCGGAGGTCTGGAACCTCAGAGTTCCCCCGACCAACCCGGTGCGTATGGTCTGCTCGACGAACGGTAGCTTCTCGAAGAAGGGCCCCACGAAGTCGAGGAGCACCTTCCAGAAGTTATCGATGGACAGCGGGTAGGGTTTCTCCCTACTCGAAGTGCCGCGGAACGTTTTGGAGCTCCCATGGAATCGCTTGTCGAGTTGCTCATGGCCGGGGGGGCATCGTCCTCTTCGTGATCCCGATCATTGCCATTGTCCTCAGTGCTTCGGCGTCGAGAAGGCTGGAGGAGCTCAAGCGGACGATGCATCTCATCAATCAGGATTTGCGTTTGGCCAAGTCGGAGATCGACGCGCTCAAGCAAGCGGCACCCAAGCCTCGGGACGAAGGACCTCCCGTCTCCGTCTCCATTGCGCCGGCTGTCGAAGTGGCGTTGGCGGTGCAAGTGGTTCCGCCGCCTCCGGTCACTGCACCCGTTCAGCCGGTCCCGGCTCCTTCACGCCCTCTGCAGCCCACTCCTTCGATGTCGCTCGAGGAAAGAGTCGCCTACTGGGGAGCGCGCATCGATGCCCTCGCGCTCCTGGTGGGGGCGTCGTACGGCTTCAAGTACGCGGTGGACAACGCCTGGATCGGCCCGTCCGCCCGGATCGCTTGTGGCGTGCTCGCGGGCCTGGCGATGCTGGTGGCCGCCGAAGTCACCCGCGCACGCACCCAGAAAACCTGGACTCAAGTCGCCCTCGGGGCCGGCATTTCGCTCCTCTTCGTCTCTGCATACGCCAGCCACGCCTACTATCACCTGCTTCCCGCTGCGGCCGGATTCACCGGGGTGGCGGGGGTCGCGCTTCTCGGGGGAGCGCTGGCGATTCTCCACCGCGGAGAGCCGATCCTCCTCCTGTCTCTGCTCGGTGGCTTTCTCGCGCCGGTGCTGCTCTCGACTGGCCAGGACCGGCCCGTGGTGCTGTTCGGCTACCTGCTGCTGCTGACCACTCTCGCCGGGGTGGCCGCGGTCCGGGTTCAATTCAGAACCACCGTTTGGCTCGCAATGACGGGAAGCGCCGTGCTCTTCGCCGGCTGGTATCCGGCGCACTTCTCCACTTCTTCCTCAGGGGCGTACCCCTTGCTGCGCTCGCGCTGGGCTCCGCTGGCGGCGGTGGTGCTCTTCGTCTTCCAGGGGTTGGCGGTGTATGGCTGGGCGCGACGGCGACACCTGGAAGCGCTTCGCCCGCTGGAAGTCATGTTGGCGGTGCTGCTTCTCGGTCATGCGGGGCTCGCGGCGCTGCTCTTCGATCACCCCATCGTTCTGGGTGCGGCGCTCTCTGCGATGGGGCTGCTCGGTGCGTTGCTGCTCACGCGAGAGAAAAGGGTCAAGCTGCTCGGAATCCCGCTTGCGGGGGCCTTCCTTGCGCTGATGACGACCGTGACCAGCGCTTCGCACGAGTCGCCGAGGGCTCTGGTGGCGATGCTCTGCATGCTGGGCACAGTCTATGCGGGCGGCTTGCTCCGCGCCCGGACGAGCTCGGCTGGGCCTTCGAGTCCACTCTGGACGGGCCTGATGCTTTCGGTGGGGGCAGCGATTGGCGTGCTTGCCTTCACCCTGCTGGGAACGCTTCACCCGTACTGGTTTGCGCTCGTGCTGGCACTGTTGTCGCTCGCCTTCAGCACCCTGTCTGTCGCCACCCATTCCTCGGAACTCATGGGGGTGACTCTCTGGGGGTCCCTGCTCGGCTTGATGGCGATCACGCCCTGGAGTCTTGGCGCACACACCGACAAGACGTTGGTCTGGGTCAGTGCTGCCTGGGCGATGGTCTACCTGTCGACCAGTGCCTACGACCTCTTCGTTCGTCGATCGGCGCCGACGCCGGCTCGCCTGCTGTCGATCGCGGGTGCCGGGCTGGGCTTTTGCATGATCAGTCTGTCCCAGGCAGCCCCAGGAGAAGGGTGGTTGCGCGCGAGCATCCTCGCCACAGTCGGCCTTGTCGACCTCACGATCGGCCTGGCGATTCTGCGAACGTCAGGGCGAAGGGCGGCAACTCCGTTGCTGGGTTTGGCGATGGCGCTGTTTGCCGGAGCCGTGGCGATGGGCTTCTCCGCTGCGACCATCACCGTTGTGTGGGCGGCCCTCGCGGCACTGGTTGCCTACCTCGCGGCCGAGGCCGAAGACCCGCTCTGGCTGCTCGGAGCGGGGGGGCTGTTCGCGGCGGTGCTGGTGCGGCTGGGGCTCTTCGACCTCGAGCTGCCCGAACGTCTGCAAGCGCTCTATTTTCAGACCCACGGCCAACAAGGCGTGCTGCAGGCGCCCTTTCTGCTCAATCCTCGCGCCTTCGCATTGTCGGCGAGTGCCGCCGCCATGCTCTCCAGCGCCTGGGCCTGGGGACAACGTCGAGGCTCGAAAGACTTTGCGAGAGCGGCCGCGCTCGGAGTCTCGGTCGGTCACCTCGTTCTTCTGGTGCTCGTCATTCTCGAGGCGAGGGGATTGGCGTTCTCGGTTCACGCACTCAACGCCGGGAGCGGCTTCGAGGCGCTTCGATCCGCAATCAGCGAACAGCACGAGAAGCTGGCGATGGTCACTACCCTGGTGATGGCGCTCTATGCGTTGATGCTGATCGCCGTGGGCTTTGGGATCAGGGAGCGAGTGCACCGCTATCTGGGCCTGGGGCTCTTCGCGCTCACCGTTGGAAAGCTCGCCCTGGTCGACATCTGGCAGCTCAGCAATATCCAGAAGACGTTCGTCTTGGTCGGCGTTGGCGTGCTCCTCTTCGTCGCATCGTTTCTCTACGCACGGCTGGGAAATCGAATTCTCAACCTGCTGCGAGAGGGGGAGAAGGTTTCCTTGCGCGACGGTTAGTTATCAATTACTAACCCATCGCCTCATGGCCCGTCCCCGGCAGATCAGCGACGCGCAGATTCTCGCGACGATGCGGTCGTCGGTGATTTCTCATGGCCCCAACGTGCCTCTGGACACCGTCGCGGCCCGCCTCGGGGTGACTGCTCCTGCGCTGCTGAAGCGCTTCGGAAACCGGGAGACGTTGATGCTCGAGGCGCTTCGACCCCGGCCAAAGCCAGAGTGGATCGAGGCGTTGCTCAAGGGGCCGAACGAGGCGCCGCTCGAAGCGCAGCTGATCGAGATCTTCACCCAAGTTCACGAGTTTCTCTCCGAAGCGATTCCCTGCATGAGCGCCCTGAGAGAGAGCGGCATCTCGCACTCTAAAATCTTCGCCAGCCCCTCGATGCCCACCACCTGCGTCAAGGCCATCGAGCATTGGCTGGAGGCGGCCCGGGCCAAGGGCCTGGTGCTTGCGCCGGAGACGGAAACGGCGGCTGTGGCGATGTTCGGGGCGATTCAGTCCCGGGCGTTCCTGTCCCACGTCGCCCAGCATGACTTCTCGGTTCGCTCGCAGAAACGCCACCTGGTCGAGCTCGCCAGCTTCTTCGGGCGAGCGCTGACTGCCACCACGCGAACGATCAAGCGAACACGCACACGCACTCCCTGAGCCCCCTATGCGCCAAATCCTTTCTCTTTCTGTTGCTCTCGTCGTGGTCGCTTGCGGCAAGAAGCCGGAAGCGATGCAGGAGGCTGGTACCACCAAGACCAACCTCGCGGCCGCCCCGGCAGTGAAGGTCCAGACCGTGGAGGTGCAGCATCGGAACATGCCGCGCTTCCTCACCCTCACCGGCAGCATTCTCGCCGACCAATCGTCCGACGTGGCGGCCAACGTGTCCGGGCGGATCACCACTACCTATGTCGAGCGGGGACAGCCGATCAAGAAGGGTCAACCCCTGGCGATGGTCGACTCCCGAGCCGCCGGCTTTCAGGCCGCCGCCGCCACGGCACAGTCGAAGTCGGCTGAAACCCAGGTCGAGCAGGCGAAGCAGGACTGCACCCGGGCCGACACGCTCTTTTCCCAGGGCGCGCTTCCGAAGGCGGAATACGAGCGGCAGAAAACGCAGTGCACCGCCCAGCTTTACAATGCCAACGCGGTGCGCGCCCAGGCGGACCTCGCGGGCAAGCTCGCCGGAGACACGGTGATCCGGGCGCCGATCGATGGCGTGGTCGGCGAGCGCTTCGTCAACATCGGTGAGTACGTTCAGCCTCCGACCCGGGTGGCCAGCATCTACGCGGTCGACCCGGTCCGGGTGAGCATCAGCGTTCCGGAATCGGTGGTTGGACAGGTGCGGGTCGGGCAGACGCTGGGAGTTCGGGTGTCGTCGTACCCGGACAGGGAGTTCCCCGCCACCATCCGCTTCGTCAGCCCCGCACTTCGCCCGCTCACCCGCGACTTGATCGTCGAGGCGAATGCTCCCAATTCCGACGGTGCCCTGCGGCCCGGAATGTTCGCCACCGTGTTGCTGCTCACCGGCGAAGAGATGCAGCCGACGGTGCCGGTCAAGGCAGTGACTGTCGATGGCACCACCAAGCGGATGTTCCTCGCCCGTGACGGCGCGGCCTACGAGATGGTGATTCGCACCGGCATCGAGAAGGACGGGCAGATCGCGGTGCTCGAGCCTTTGCAGGCGGGCGAGAAGGTCATCGTTCAACCCCCTCCCGGTCTGCACGACGGCGCGGCCATTCAATAGCTTCGGAGAGACGACGTCATGCAATGGCTCGCTGAACTCTGCGTCAAGCGCCCGATCTTCGCCGGGGTGCTTTCGGTTGTGATTCTTCTGGTGGGCGGGGTCTTCTACCTCCAGCTCGGCGTCGACCAGTTTCCCAAGATCGAGTTCCCGGTCGTGGTGGTGCTCACCACCCAGCCGGGGTCGTCGCCCGCCGACGTCGAGCGGGAAATCACCGACCGCATCGAGGGCGCGGTCAACACCATCAACGGCATCGACGAGCTGCGCAGCAACAGCTCCGAGGGTGTCTCCCAGGTGGTCATCCAGTTCGTCCTCGAGAAGAACGCGGACGTGGCTGCCCAGGAAGTGCAGCAGAAGGTCAACTCCGTCCTCGCCCAGCTGCCCCGCGGTATCGACCCGCCGATCGTGCAGAAGTTCGATGCCGACGCGCAGCCGATTCTCTTCATCGCGCTGAACGCGACGACCACCGGAAGCTCGACCGAGGCAAACGGCATCCGCAAGGGCGCCGATATTCGTGAGATCACCGACCTTGCCGACCGGGTGGTGCGTCGCCGGCTGGAAGCGGTCGATGGCGTTGGCCAGGTGGTGCTGATCGGAGGCCGGAAGCGGCAGATCAACGTCGAAGTCGACCCGGTGAAGCTGAAGTCGCTTGGCATCACAGCGGGAGAAGTCGGGGCGGCGATCGGGGCGCAGAACATCACCCTCCCGGGTGGCCGGCTCGATACCAGCCGCGACCTGCTCACCTTGCGGGTGAACGGCCGGGTGGAGTCGATCGATGCCTTGAAGTCGGTGGTGGTGCGGGAGCAGAACGGCCGCGCGATTCGCCTCGACGAGGTGGCCAATGTCGAGGACGGGGTCGAAGATCAGGACTCGTCGGCAATGTGGAACGAGGACCGCACCGTGCTGCTGGCCTTGCGGAAGCAGTCCGGCACCAACACCGTGGCGGTGGTGGACCGGGTGAAGGAGCGGCTGGTGGAGATCCAGAAGGAACTACCCGCCAGCTTCTCACTCCAGATTCAGCGCGATGGTTCAGCGGTGATCCGCACCGGTACCCATGCGGTCACCGAGCACCTGATCCTCGGCGCGCTCTTCGCGGCGCTGATCGTGCTTCTCTTTCTCGGAAACCTCCGGAGCACGATCATCGCGGCGATCGCGATTCCGATCTCGATCATCGGCACCTTCGCGCTGATGAAGCTGGCCGGCTACACGCTCAACAGCATCACCTTGCTGGCGCTGGCGCTGGCGGTGGGCATCGTGATCGACGACGCGATCGTGGTGCTGGAGAACATCTTCAAGCAGATCGAAGAGAAGGGGATGCATCCGAAGGAAGCGGCTGTCGCCGGGACCAAGGAGATTGGGCTGGCGGTGCTCGCCACCACGCTGTCGCTGATCGCCGTGTTTCTTCCGATCGCCTTCGTTGCCGGCATCCCCGGTCGCTTCCTCGCCAGCTTCGGCGTGACGATGA
>JAYUUC010000676.1:0-8873 GCA_043755105.1 Myxococcales bacterium | reverse complement strand
CGGGTCAGCCCGTTTGTGTTTTCCTGGTTCCCCTTTCGAGGAGTTCGTCGTGCCCGAAGCCGTCAACAAGGTCACCATCATCGGTTCTGGTCCCGCGGGCTACACCGCGGCGATCTATGCGGCGCGCGCCAATCTCGGTCCGGTGATGTTTGCCGGAGGCCCTGCCGAGAACGACCCCCAGCGGGTGCCTGGCGGTCAGTTGATGATCACCAACGACGTCGAGAACTACCCTGGCTTCCCGGAGTCGATCACCGGCCCGCTGCTGATGGAGAACTTTCAGAAGCAGGCCCAGCGCTTCGGGACCCAGGTGTTCATGGAGAACGTGCTCGAGGTGGACTTCTCGAAGCGGCCGTTCCGGATCAAGGGCGAGACCCAGTCCTGTTTGTCGGAGACGGTGATCGTCGCCACCGGTGCGTCGGCGAAGTGGCTGCACGTGAAGGGGGAAGACGCTTTCAAGAACCGCGGGGTCTCGGCCTGTGCCACCTGTGACGGCTTCTTCTTCAAGAACCAGGACGTGATGGTGGTGGGCGGCGGCGACACCGCGATGGAAGAGGCCACCTATCTTTCGAAGATCGTGAAGTCGGTGACGGTGATTCACCGCCGCGACACCTTGCGGGCGTCGAAGATCATGCAGGAGCGGGCGAAGCAGAACCCGAAGATCCGCTTCCTCTGGGAGACCGCGATCGAGGAGCTCGTCGGCGACGCCAAGGGGTTGACCGGGGCCCGGGTGCGCTTCCTCAAGACCGACCAGGTCGAGCTGATGCCGATCTCCGGGGTGTTCGTGGCGATTGGCCACACTCCGACCACCCACCTATTCCAAGGCGTGCTCGAGATGCACGACACTGGGTATCTCAAGGTGGCGCCGGGCACGACCAAGACCAATGTTCCAGGCGTGTTCGCGTGCGGAGACGTGCAGGATGCCCAATACCGGCAGGCCATCACTGCCGCCGGAACCGGGTGCATGGCGTCGATCGACGCTGAGCGCTGGATGATCGAGCAGGGCATCGGCTGACGCCGAGTCTGTCGAGGTCGGCGCAGGGTTGAGGTTCGGACTTCGGCCTGCTGGGCTCTACTGCAGGGCCGGGCCCAACGCCCCACTTCCCTCCGCGTGCTGGCTCCGAACGTGCTGGAGTGCACCGATGAAGATGATCGACGTGGGAGGGAAGAAGAAGACCGAGCGGGTGGCGCTGGCCACTGCCCGCGTTCGAATGCTTCCGGCGACGCTGGAGCGGATTCTCGCGGGAAAAGTGGAGAAGGGCGACGTGCTCGCCGCGGCGAAGCTGGCGGCGGTGATGGGTGCGAAGCGCACGCCGGACCTGGTGCCGCTGTGCCACCCGATTTCCCTGTCGTCAGTGACCGTCGAGCTGCTGCCCGACTCGGACGGAAGCGCGCTCGACGTGCGGGTGGAAGTGAAGACGATGGACCGCACCGGGGTCGAGATGGAAGCGCTCACCGCCGCCTGCGCCGCCTCGCTGACGGTCTACGACATGCTGAAGTCCGTCGACCGGGGGATGGAAATTTCCCAGGTGCGGCTGGAACACAAGAGTGGAGGACGCTCGGGCAGCTGGAACCGCGAAGCTCCAGGGCCGGCGCCCGCAGGGAAGAAGAGCCGGCGCTGACGTTTGCCGCCGGCTCCCTCTTTCGGCTTCTCGTCCACACGCTCAGAAGCTCGCCTAAAGACAACCCTCATTTGCGAGAACGAACATGGGAAGGTGGTAGCTGCCGCTCTGGTTCTTTGGGGCGCTCAGGTGAAGGACGACCGTTCCCCTCGCGGGAACGACGAAGCGCCGAAACTGAGCCGCGTAGTCGTCTCGGCAGGAAGCATTTTGCAGCACGGTCGAGACGTCATCGATGCTCTCCGGCGACGTGACCGAAGCAGTGACTCCCCATCGGGGGTCGCCCGCGCCTTCGACTGCCAGCAACACATGCTGTTCGCAGACCTGGTGGTTTTCGAAGGCCACCAGTCCCTCCGCCCGGTCGGCGGCTTGGGCCAGGTTCAGGTCGGGCTCGATATGAAGCCGAAAGCTCTCTGAGTCGAGCCGGGGCGTCTCATTGTCGAGGGTTCGGGTGGTCTTGATAACTTTTGAGGCTCCCTTGCCCTCAAGCGACCAGCACACCTCAGGGTCGAACGGACCGCATCCGGTGAGCAGAGAACAGGCGAGAAGCAGCAGCAATGCGGGGGTCTTCATGGGTCAACTCCACTTTGGCCGACGTCAGTGTCGGTCCCGCTCGGGTCGCCTTGGCGCCGGAGCTGTCGAGTTCTCCACTGACCTCTGTTCGAGGGCCGCCTCCCGTGCGCCACTGGGGCGCAATTCAGCCATCGAAGGGTTCAACCCCCTATTTTCAGGACCGGTTCTCGGTCGCAGCAGACTTCGTTGCCCGGTGCCGTTGGGCGAGGCTGGCGTCGGTTCAACCCGGGTTCTCGCCGTGGTAGAGGCAGCGTCATGGCTGAGAATGACCCGCTGCTGAAATGGCGCTCGGAGTTTCCGATCCTCGAGCGCAAGGCCGGCTACCTGATCAACAACTCGCTTGGAGCGATGCCGCGCAAGGTCTACGACTCGCTCAAGGAGTACGCCGACCTCTGGGCGACGGAAGGGGTGCTTGCCTGGCACCGCTGGCTGCCGATGGTGGCCGAGACCGCCGACCTGGTGGGGTCGATCATCAACGCGCCCAAAGGGTCAATGATGATGCATCAGAACGTCTCGACGCTGACCTCGATCGTGATCTCCGCGCTCGACTTCTCGGGGCCTCGAAACAAGGTGGTCACCAGCGAGCTCAACTTCCCCTCGGTCATCTACAACTGGATGGGGCAGCAGCGGCGCGGTGCCCGGGTGCACGCGGTGAAGTCCACCGACGGCGGCCTGAACCTGGACACCGAAGCGCTGATCGCTGCGATCGACGACCAGACCTTGGTGGTGGCGCTCGACCTGGTGCTGTTCCGCTCGTCGGGGTTGCTGGAGATCGCTCCGATCATCGAGGCCGCCCACCGCAAGGGAGCGATGGTGGTGCTCGACTGCTACCAGGCCACCGGCGCGGTGCCGATCGACGTTCAAGCACTGAAGGTGGACTTCCTCACCGGAGGCTCGGTGAAGTGGCTTTGCGGCGGCGCCGGGGCGTCGTTTCTCTACGTCCGACCTGATTTGATTCCGACGATGAAGCCGCTGATGACCGGCTGGTTCTCGGACCGGCACCCGTTCGATTTCCGTTTCGGAGAGGTGGACTACGCCGACGACGCCCACCGGTTCATGGGCGGTTCTCCCTCGGTGCCGGCCCTCTACGCGGCAACAGCCGGCTACCAGATCATCAAGGAAGTGGGGGTGAAGGCGATCCGCGAAAAATCCCTTCGCCAGACCACGATGCTGATGGCACTTGCCGATGAGCAGGGGCTGACGGTGAACACTCCGCGGGCCCCGGATCGGCGGGGGAATACCATGTGTGTGGACTTCGAGGGCTCGGAGGATGCCAGCCGCCGGTTGATCGACGCTGGCTTCATCATCGATTGGCGCCCCAAGGGCGGCGTGCGGATCTCTCCCCACTTCTACAATTCGGACGACGAGTGCAGGGCGGTGATGGCGGAGATCGCTTCCCTGCGGAAATCCGGAACGCTGCAAGAGGTTCCCTCGGGGCCTCGGTCGCACTGAAGAGTTGAATGCCGGGCGGTGAGGTCGAGGTTCGCTTCGTCGGAACGCTGCAAGTGGTTCCTTCGGGGTCTTGTTGAGGCGAGGAGACGGTCGATGGGAACGCGGGGATTCATCGGGGTGGGAACGTTGGACGCCTGCGAGGGTTGGTACTGGCCGGCAGACAGTCGGCCATCCGACCTGGGTCCTCTGCTGTGGCGCCGGATCCAAGCGCTCACCCAGGATTTCGGCGCACTCGGTGACCTCGGGTCGGCGCTGGCCGCTCTGGGCGAGTTGAACGGTTCGGTCGGCGCGCGCACCGACGGGGTGGATCCCGAGCTCAACGACTGGGCCTATCTGTTCGAGCCCGCCGGAGCAGCGATGACGGTGTTCGCGAGCGCCTTCGTCGAGGCCGAGGATGGCTCAGAAGCGAAGGCCTTCGTCGAGGTCGCCGGTACCGTCCTCAACGCGGAAACCCAACCCGACTGGAAGGCGATGGAGAAGGCCGGCGCTCTTGCTTCGGCCCCCTTTCTCAAACGCCGGATGCTCGAGCGCTTCGGCCCCGAGGCCGCGGCGAGCTACCAGCGAGAGCTCGATGCCCTGGGCTGAGCCGGTCTTGCTGGCGAATCAAGTGACGGCGTCTCAGGCCCGCGCTTAAATGACGTCCGTGCGCGAGTATTCCCCGTTCATCCTCCTGGTCGAAGACGACCCCACCGTTCGTGAGGTGATGCGCGAGTTGCTGGCGATGGAGGGGCATCAACTGCTGGAAGCCGCCAACGGCAAGCTGGCGCTCCAGCTGCTTGCGGGGTTGGCCCTGCCCCCGTTCATGGTTCTCCTCGACCTGATGATGCCGGTGATGGGAGGAGTCGAGTTTCTCCACGAGCTCCGGAAAGTGGACGAGCCGCTCTCCGAACGGGTGGTGTTGATCTCCGCTTCCCACGACGTGGCCCGGGTGGCGCGTGCGGAACGCGTGGCCTATTTGCTCAAGCCGTTCGAACGAAACCGGTTGCTGGAAGCCGTGAACCGGTTCTGCGGCGTGCGGCCAACAGAACCCTGAAAGTCGCCCTGGGCTCAGCGCTCCCGGTGCAGCTTCTCGAAGTAGAGCGCAACCAGCACCAGGGCATGGGTGATGTCGCCGCTGCGAACCCGGTCCTCGAGCGAGGCGCGATCGACCCTTTCGACCGCAATGTCCTCACCGGTGTCGAGGTCGCCGTCGCTCACCTTCGTGCAGCCGAGGGCGAGGTAGCTGAAGGTTCGGTTGCCCTGAAGCGCGGGGTTGGGAAAACAGGTGCCCAGAGAAATGACCGAGGCGGGGCGATACCCGGTCTCCTCTTCCAGCTCGCGGACCGCCGCAGCTTCGGGCGATTCCCCGGGGTCGACCATTCCTCCGGGAATCTCGAGCGTGTTCGACGCGGTGCCGAAACGGAACTGCCGAATCATCACCACCTGATCGTCGACCGTCACCGGGAGGATGTTCACCCAGTCGGCCGATTCAATTCGAACGCGAGGGTGCGCGGTCCCGTCGCGGGGGTCTCGGAACTGGACCTCGCGAACCCGAATCACCCGGTAGTCGGTGGCCTGCCCTTCGGAAAGCTGCTTCCACTTCTCGGGCTCGCGAACGCTCATCGTGGGGGGGCACCGTGACCGCTTCAGTTGAGGTATTCGACCTTGTGTCGAAGGGACCGGGCGGTGTGCTCGAGCTGCTGCCGGTCGGGCGGTGGGGGTGAGAGCGACAGGCACCGCTCGATGTCTGCCAGGGCCGCGCGGTAGGCACCGAGGGCACTGAGGATCGCCGCGCGAAGTCGCAATTCTCCGGGGTGGTCGGGGGCGATCGCCAGCATCAAATCCACCACCTTGAGGACGCGTGGGCCGTCGCCTTGCTCCAGGTAGACATGCTTGAGGTTGGAGAGCATCCGGTAGGCGATCGTCTTGACGGGCGCCGGCGAAATCATCGACGCGGTGAACTTGAGCCGAGGGGCCACTTGTTCGAGCAACTCGGCGCAACCTTTCTCGCTGAGTAGCTGGCCTGCGTGAAAGGGGTCCAGGACCACCTTTTCTCCGTCGAGCTCGCTCGCGACCACGAAATGGCCAGGGAGAGAGACTCCGAAGAGGGGGATGCCGGCCCTCCGAGCGACCTCGAGGTAGACCACCGCGAGGGTGATTGGCAGCCCGAGGCGCTGCTTCAGCACCGTGGGCAGAAAGCTGTTCTCGGGCGCGTGGTAATCGACGTCGTTTCCACGAAAGCGTTCCTCGTCGCTCAATACCTGTCGCAGAGCCTGAAGCATCGAGATCGGCGCGGCGCTCCCATCCGCTGCCTCGGTCACCCGGGCGGCCAACCGGTCCAGCTGCTCGAGCACCCCGTGGGTGTCCAGCTCGGGGTTTTCCAGGGCGGCGACCGCCAGCGCTGCCAGGTCCAGTCGGGCCGGGTAGGCGTTGAGCGCCTGGTCGAGCAGCGCCCGGGCGCGAGGGCTTCCAAAGTCGAAAGTAGAGGGGCTCACGACGGGCATCTAACGCGCCGGCGGAGGCGTCGCAGGCAGTGTGCGGCTGCGCAGCTCGGCTCGGAGGGCGATCTGCGCGGAGATCAGCCCGCCGAGAAGCCCGTCTTCGTAGTCGAAGGTGGGGTGGGCCTTGAGCTCGGGGTAGTCATTGGGGTTCAGCACATCGTCCGAGCTGATCTGCGGCACCGCCTCGCGCGCCAGCCGAAGAACCTTGTCGCGCTGCTGGACAATCATCCGCTCGAACAGCGCTTCGGAGATCTCTTCAAATTGCAGCTGGTGCCGTTCTGCGTCCTGGCTCTCGTTGCTCATCGCGCCCACCTTCGGTTCGTCTGAACGCCCTTTAGCAGGGTCTTGGGCAAAGGTGCGCTCACCCTCCGTCTGCAGCGGTCACCAGCGCCCGGATGAAGGCGCTTCGATCGGCAGCGCGCATCAGCGGCCCGGCGATCCAGATGGCGTCTGCCTTTCCTCGCAGCGGTTCAAGCTCTTCGGCCGAGCGGAAGGGCCCGCGCACCAGCCGGCCGAGGGTACGCGGAACCCTGTCGAGCATGGAGAGGGCGAAGGTGAGATCCAGCTCTGCTCCGGCGAAGGCGGGAAGGACGACCGACCTCGCCCCGACGGCGATCGCCATGTCCAGCTCGACTGCAGAGCGCACTTCGATTGGCGCCGCCAGGTGCAGGCTGCTGGCGACTTCGAGCATGCCCTTGAGGTCGTGGGCAGAGACCGCGGCGGCCGTGAGGAGAACAGCGTCCGCGCCCTGCAACCGAGCGGGGTAGAGGCTGTCCCGGGTGAGGTAGAGGTCCCTCGCCAGCACGGGTGTCGTGGTGGCCGCACAGACCTTTGCGAGGTCGGACTCGAGCGCTCCGCAGGCGATGGTATCGGTGGCGACTGCAAGCGCGGCGATGTCCGCGGCGTCGAGCATTCCGACGAGAGCCTCGAGGTCCAGGTCGGTGGCCAGGGTTCCCTCTTCAGGGGTGGCCCGCGCCAGTTCAGCCACCACGGCCAGCGGTCCTCGGAAGGTGGAGACCGCCTGGAGGAAATCCTTGATCGACGGCGTCAGGCCTCGAATTTCGAGCGGTCCAAAAGTTCGGGGGCGCTGCTCCCGTTTTCGCTCCAACCATTCGTCGAGGGTCACTGCGCCAATCTAGCTGTGTCCGATGGCAGAAGTAGCGCCTGCTTGCCTGGCTGTGAACTTTCGGGTGGCAGATGTTGCGTGCCATCCCCACCGTAGGGCCGAGGTATCAACTACCCCTCTGGGACATGGAGAAGAGAGCGTATGGCATTCGGAACAGGAGAGAACCCTGACGACTCGGTCTCGGCGCAGCTGGATCAGGTCGATTACCCGGTGTGGCGCGAGCAGCTCGCCAAGATGGTGATGGACAACACCGACTCGGTCGACGTCATCAACTTGATCAAGTCTCTGCCGCAGTCGCGCTATGAGTCGAAGGACCAGGCGATGCGAGACCTGGGCGAGGCGGCTCGACGGTTCGCGATGGGCAACTCTGCTGCGTCGGACGACGATGGGGTCCGGAGGGACCGGCGCAATATTGGTAAGGATGCGGTGGAGCAGGCTCCCGCGCCTCTGACCCGACATCCTTGAGGGAGGGTATTGAAGGGTGCTCCCTCGACTCCGCCTTCGGCACGCTCGGGATGAACGGTGGGGTTCGGTTTGGTGTTGAGTTCGGTTTCGGTTTCGGTTTCGGTTTGGGTTCGGTGTTGGGTTCTGGGAATCTCGGCTGCTGCCGGTTAACCTCTACTCGTGAACACCTCTCCTCATTTTCTCCAATCCTCGGCCGAGATAGCGCGGCTGCTCGCCAAGGTTCGACGCGTGGCGGTGCTGGGCATCAAGACCGAGGCCCAGTCCGGTCAGCCTGCCTTCTACGTCCCGGCCTCCCTCGCGGCAGCGGGTTTGGAAGTGGTGCCGGTGCCGGTCTACTACCCGGACGTCACCGAAATTTTGGGGCAGAAGGTCTACCGCCGCCTCGCGGAAATTCCTGGTCCTCTGGACCTGGTCGACGTGTTTCGCCGCCCGACGGACCTGATGGCCCACCTCCCTGACCTGCTCGCCAAGCGGCCTGGGGCGGTGTGGCTTCAGGCGGGAATTCGCGACGACCCGTTCGCCCAGGCCCTCGCCCGGGAAGGCATCGACGTGGTCCAGGACCGCTGCCTGATGGTCGAATACCGGAGGTTTCTTGCGGGGTTAGCGCGTTCCTGACGGGTGCGGCCAGATGTCCGAGGGCGTCCGGGCGTGGCTTGGCTGACACTGGCGACCGAGCCCGATGACCCGAACCCTTTCCCCCGTCCGTCCCCGCGTCTTCCGGCGCGCGCCCCGTGGCCAGGCTGCGGTGGAAACGGCGTTGGTGATGCCGCTGACCTTGTTCGTGATTCTGGGCCTGCTCCAGCTCTACGCACTCTTCGAGGCTCGCTTCACCAACGAGTACGCAGCGTTCCGGGCTGCTCGGGCCGGCTCGCTGGGGCGGGGGGACTGCGAGTTGATGAAACAGGCAGCGCTCCAAGCGTTGCTCGCCACCGGTCAGAAGACCAGCAATCCACGGGAAGTGGCCGCCGCCTGGCAAGCCGTCGAACGCAACAGCTATCAGGCGTACTGGGCCAAGGTCCGCGCGGGCGGGCCCCGACCCGCGGTTGATCCGCGCATCATCCAGCTCAAGCTCAAGCTCGAGGATCTCAACCGCGCGATCCAGCCGGGCTACGATTTCGACGCGGTCATCGCCGGCGAAGGAGAGCTGCAACACGTCACCGT
>JAYUUC010000675.1:0-8873 GCA_043755105.1 Myxococcales bacterium | reverse complement strand
CTCGGCACCAGCGTGCTGCGCATGCTCAAGAGCGCGGTGAAGTACAAAGAGGTGGAGCCGGGCGCCGTTGCGCTCGACGAAGCCGGGGTGCTGCAGGTGATCACCACGATGATCAAGCAGCGACGTGATTCGGTAGAGCAATTTCGGGCTGGAGCGCGCGAGGACCTGGCAGTCAAAGAAGAGCAGGAGATCGCGCTGCTCCAAGCCTATTTGCCGCAGCAACTCACCGCCGAACAGCTCACGGCCGAGGTCGCCGAGGCGATCAAGGCTTCGGGGGCTCAGTCCGCAAAGGACATGGGCGCGGTGATGAAGGTCCTCAACCCCCGGCTCAAGGGCAAGGCCGAGGGCAAGATGATCTCCGATGAGGTCAAGGCGCAGCTGTCGAAGCTGGGCTGACCCTCCCCGTCGAGAAGTGTCAGAGCGGTGCGGTTGAATGCGTCAGTTCGACAGGCCGACCATTCGGCGTTAGATCGACGAACCCCGTGCTGATCCCCGAGCACAAAATCGACGAGATTCTCGACCGCGTGGACATCGTCACGCTGGTCTCGCGCCACGTCGAGTTGAAGAAATCAGGGCGAAGCTTCAAGGGCCGGTGCCCCTTCCATCAGGAGAAGAGCGCCTCCTTCCACGTCACTCCCGAGATGCGCCGGTTCAAGTGCTTCGGCTGCCAGGCGGGGGGCGATGCGATCGCGTTCGTCCAGCGCTACCTGGGCAAGACCTTCGTCGACGCGGTGCGAGACCTTGCCCGTGAGGCCGGGGTGGACCTGGAGAGCGCCCAGGACCCGACCCTGCTCGAGCGCCAGCAGCTCAAGGAAGTGAACGACTTCGCTGCGGAACATTTCCGGTCGCGACTCTGGGACGAGGGCGCTGGAGCGAAGGCCCGCGAAGCCCTTCTCCAGCGGGGAGTGACCGAGGAGGTCTCGCGCGCCTTCGGCCTCGGCTATGCCCCGCTGGCCTGGAGCGAGCTGGCCGACAAGCTCACCCGTCAGGGGCTGCTCGAGCATGGGCTGAAGGCGGGCCTGGTCGCCCGGCGTACCCGGGGCGAGGGCTATTACGACCTTTTTCGGGGTCGGATCATCATCCCGATTCGTTCACCCGACGGCCGCTGCATCGCCTTCGGGGGTCGGTTGCTCGAGGTCGCCGAAGGCTCGGACGGCGGCCCCAAGTATCTCAACTCCCGCGAGTCCCGGCTCTACAACAAGAGCGAGACGCTCTACGGGCTCGACCAGGCTCGCGACGAGATCCGGAAGCGGAAGTCGGCGGTGCTGGTGGAAGGGTATTTCGACTGCATCGGGCTTCACGACGCCGGAGCAAAGAACGCGGTGGCGCTCTGCTCGACTGCGCTCACCTCGGGCCACCTCGCGGTGCTCGCTCGGGCAGAAGCGAAGGAGTTGATCCTGCTTCTCGACGGCGACGACGCCGGGCGCAAGGCGGTGGAGCGGCTCTCCGGCGCTCTGCTTGCGGGGGGCTGGTCGTCGCGGGTGGCGCTGCTCCCGGACGGTGAAGATCCCGACACCTTTGCGCGAAGGGTGGGGCCTGACGGGGTTCAGATGTTGCTGGCGTCGGCCCGCCCGCTCACCCAGCATCTGTTTGACACCGTGCTTCCCGAGGGGTCGAAGGCGTCGTTCGAAGCCAAGATGGGCGCGGTGGAACGGCTGAAGCCGATCGCGGTTCAGCTCACGCCGGGCCTGGCCCGGTCGGCATTCTTTGCAGCGCTGGCCGGACACTCCGGACTTCCCGCGGGCGAGCTCGAGCAGTCGCTTCGTCCGAAGACGGCTCCGTTGAAGGCCGTGCCCAAGCAGGCAACCGAGCGTCCGGGGGGAACGGTGCAGGGGTCTGGTCCGCCTGCGGCTCCGAAGCTGGAGAAGGCTCCCGAGCCGCTGGAGACCCTGTTCACCGCCTTCGCCTTGAGGGAACGGAAGCTGCTCGCCGAGGACTCTTTCCGGGTGGGAGACGAGCTGGCCCACCCCGGGCTCCGTTCCTTGCTGGCCCGGGTCGCGTCGGGGGCCTTTGGTCCCGAGGCGGTGGAAGAGGCCTCTCCGAAGGTGAGGGCAGCGCTCGAAGCGGCGGCGCCCCTGCTCCCTCGGGACGAAGCGGCATTGCCGGCGGCGTTCGAGACGGTGTGCAAGAAGCTGAAATTGCGGCGGATTGAAGAGCAATTGAGCCACATTGCCCGGGTGACCTCTCAGATCGAGGGGGCGAGCGAGCTGTCCGAGGACACCCGAAGGCTCCTCAGCGAGCGAACCGAGCTGCTCGCCCTTAAGAGGAAAGTATTGGCTTGATCTCCGGAGGTAGTTTCGGGGAACAAAATAACCCCTGATTCTGGTTTGAAATCGCGTTTGTAAGTTTCCGCAGATCTGCGGTACATCGGCGCCGCGCTCGTCGTCCCCCAAGCGGCTGAATTCCAAGGAGAAGTCTCTCAATGCCCACCCAGAAGCCCGCCGCACCCGCCAAGGTGGTCCCGAAGCCGAAGGCCAAGAAGGAAAAGGACCCGAAGAAGAAGAAGGCGCAGGCGAAGGAAGCCCGCGAAGTGAAGGCGGCGAAGGGCGCGGCGGCTGCTGCTGCGGCGAAGGAAACCGCTGCAAATGCGGCGTCCACCGCCGTTGCGTGGGAGAAGTTGAAGAAGATGGGCAAGGGCGCCACCGAGGCGTCGGCCGATGACGTCGACCCGGAAGAGCAGGCGGATGAGCTTGCCGCTGCGGTCGAGGTCGATCCCGACGCGGTGGAAGAGGATGTCGAGGAAGAAGCGATCGCCGAGCGGAAAGAAGTGAAGGACCTGCTCGAGGCCGGCCGCCAGAAGGGCTTCCTCACCTACGAGGAAGTGAGCGACGCGTTGCCTGCAGACATCGTCTCGTCGGATCAGATCGACGACGTGATGAGCATGTTCGGCGACAACGAGATCGAGATCGTCGACGCGCAGAAGGCCGCGCAGACCACCGAGGTCCAGAAGACCGTCACCGCTTCCGAGGAAGGACAGAAGCCGGAAGAGGAAGAGGAGAAGGAAGAGGAAGACGAGCCGGGTGGGAAGTCGAACGACCCGGTGCGGCTCTACCTGCGGAAGATGGGCTCGGTCAGCCTGCTTACCCGCGAAGGCGAAGTGGAGATCGCGAAGCGGATTGAAGAGGGCGAGAAGGAAGTGATGCGCGCGCTGCTCGCGTGCCGCGTCGCGGTGGCCGAGATCATCGAGATGGGCACCAAGCTGAAGGCCGGCAAGCTGCGCATCCGCGAGGTGGTGAAGGACGCTCCGGAAGAGCAGAACGCGGAGAAGGAAGAGGCCGAGGTTGAAGAGGTCGCCGAGGCCGATGCGCCCGCGCAGCTGAATCAGAGCGAGCTCAACCGGATCGAGGGAATCTGCAAGTCGATCGAGAAGATCCGGAAGTACGCCAAGGACTGCGAGGCGATCGAAGAGGACGCCAGCTCGAAGAAGAAGATCTCCGAGGTGAAGCGCAAGGAGATGCGCCAGGAGGTGAAGGACCTCCGGGTGAAGATGATGGAAGTCCTCGAGGAGATGCGGCTCAACAAGAAGCAGGTCGACCGCATCGTGCTCAATCTTCGCGCGCTGATCGAGCGGGTGGACAAGGCCGAGGACGAGCTCCGCGACCACGAGCGGGTGCTGGGCATCTCGATGAAGGAGCTGCGCCCGATGCTCCGCGAGAGCCGGGACAACCCGCTCGCGCTGAAGAAGCTGCAGCGGCGGCTCAACGTCACCGCCGAACAGCTGGAGACGCTCGACCGCGACATCCGGACCTCGGTGCGGAAGATCAAGCGGGTCGAGGAGGAAGCCAACCTTCCGATCGACGCGCTGCGGAAGAACTACGACGCGATCCGGCTGGGTGAGCGCAAGGCCGAGCGGGCGAAGCGCGAGCTGGTGGAGGCCAACCTTCGCCTGGTGGTGTCGATCGCGAAGAAGTACACCAACCGCGGGTTGCAGTTCCTCGACCTGATCCAGGAAGGGAACATCGGCCTGATGAAGGCGGTGGACAAGTTCGAGTACAAGCGCGGCTACAAGTTCTCGACCTACGCCACCTGGTGGATCCGTCAGGCGATCACCCGGGCCATCGCCGACCAGGCGCGCACCATCCGCATCCCGGTGCACATGATCGAGACGATCAACAAGCTGATCCGCACCAGCCGGTACCTGGTGCAGGAGATCGGCCGCGAGCCGACGCCGGAAGAGATCGCCGAGAAGATGGAGCTGCCGCTCGACAAGGTCCGCAAGGTCCTGAAGATCGCGAAGGAGCCGATCTCGCTCGAGACGCCGATCGGCGAGGAAGAGGACTCTCACCTCGGCGACTTCATCGAGGACAAGAGCCTGGTCTCGCCTGCCGACGCGGTGATCAACATGAACCTCGCCGAGCAGACCCGGAAGGTGCTCGCCACCCTCACTCCCCGCGAGGAGAAGGTGCTGCGGATGCGGTTCGGCATCGGCGAGAAGAGCGACCACACCCTGGAAGAGGTCGGCCAGGACTTCGAGGTCACCCGCGAACGCATCCGGCAGATTGAAGCCAAGGCACTGCGGAAGCTGCGGCACCCGTCGCGCTCGAAGCGGCTGCGCTCGTTCGTCGAGAGCTAGTCGTTGCCCGCCCGCCCCCTGAGTGCTTTCGAGCAGTCGGTGGGGCGGGTGATTCGCGCCATTCCCAGAGGACAGACTGCTTCCTATGGGTCGGTCGCGATGTACGCCGGCAAACCCGGAGGTGCGCGAGCGGTCGCCCGGGCGCTGCACCAGCTGGAAGGAATTCCGTGGTGGCGGGTGGTCCGGGCAGATGGAACGCTCGCGACCCCGGTGGCGAAGCGTCAGGCCCAGAAGCTGGCGAAGGAAGGGGTACGGGTGAAGGGCCAGCGGGTGGTGAAGGGCGATGTTGCGTCCAAGAAACGCCTGTCCCGGTGAGATGTGCGCCGACGTTTGCCCGTCGTTGCGTGACGCTATTCGCGCCAGGGGAGACAGTAAACGACCCCGAATCCGTTACTTCCTGTTGCCCCGTTGCAAGGGGTGGGTCGAAACATCAGCGCGGGGCGAGCGCATTCGCCTACGGCACCAGAGCGGACCGATAGGCCTGAACTTTTGGACATCCAGGATCGGGTGCGAACCAATCTCCGGCCGCCTTGGCCACTACACGACACCCGCCCTTACACAGACTTAAGTATTCACAAGAACGGCAAGGCTCTGGGGCATTCTTGACGTAGTCGCGAAAAGCGCCGAACCCCTTGTTCCAGACCTCGGGGAGTTTCCCGGGAATCAGAGCGCTCCCCTCATCGGGACCACCGAAGGAACAGCCGGTTACCTGTCCATTCGGGAGGATGCTCGCGAGAATATTTCCTCCTTCGCATCCAACAACCCCAAGAAACTGCGCAACTCTCTTTGAGGGCCGGTGCGCAAAGATCATTGGAGCAAATGAACAGTCGAGCTTCACCCGAATGCGATGGCGAAAGGCAAGCCAAAGCGCTCGGTGATAGATTCGATTACCCTGCTCAGGAGTGAGGTTCTCTTTCTCAAAGAGGCGGACTCCCCTTCCCGAGGGTTTGAACCTCAGAAGCTCCACCTCGGACAGCTTTAGCTTCTTCGCCATCCGAACGACGTCGCCGATGCCATCGAAGGTCGATCGGGAAACCACGCAGTTGATCCCGACCTCACGCTTGATGGCACGCAACTGCTTCAGTGCAGCAACCGCCGACTCGAAACTGACTGTCCCCCTCCCTTGGCCGACGCCATCGATGCTGACGTTTATCTGACCAAAGACAGTGCAACGTTCGACGAGCTTCGGCGTGAGCCCCGCCCCCGAGGTGGTCAAATTGGGGATCATCCCGCGGCCCCGAGCATACTCGGCGATCTCGAAGAGGTCGCTGTGGAGTAGGGCCTCGCCTCCTCCCAGCGCGATATGGAATACCCCTAGTTCGGCCAGTGAATCGATAGCCGCTTTCGCGTCTGCAAGCGACAGGGATGGTCCATTCGGGGTGGCGTCGACGTAGCAGCCCGCGCAGCCCACGTCGCATTTCCGTGAAAGAACCAGGTGGACCTCGGTAGGTCCCGAAAGATGCCCGGGGTCGACGCCGTTCCACTTTTGACCGCCCTCTACTCCTAGCGACCGAGCAGCTTCCCGGTCGAGCCAGGCCAATCCCTGGAGCGGGTGCGGCAACTCGACTATTGCTCCAAAGTGCTCCGCCCTGGCGCGGAGCTTGGGCCCCTTGTCGCCCCCCGACCCAGTCGGCTGCTTCCGATTTGAGAAGAGGCTAACGGGGACTCACCGACCAGCTGTCTCCCGGATTCCCATTGATGTCGTACTGAGTAAAGGACAGCTGGCCTGAGGAGGTCTGGGTGACCCTGCAGAAGCCGAGGTGGGAAACGTTCGCGCCCCCGAGGCCACAGATGACACTTCGGCCGCCATACTCAGCCTGTGCATGCGAGTACTTGTGGTCGTGTGCCGTCAATATCAGCGAATACTTGTGCCGCAGAATGACCTGAGTTGCACCACTGGGCCCCGTTCGGGTGCCTGTCACCGGGTGATGCTTTGCAATCAGAGTGTAGACCGAGTTGGCATCAGCATCAGTCAAAGTGGCTTCCAGCCAAGCCTGGGCCGTTGAATCGAAGTAGTTGTCAGAAACCACAACCAAAGTAGCGCGGCCAAAGCGAGTGGCAATCTGTACTGCATAGTACGGCAGAGTCTTGCCGGAGATGGCCGCCAGGGCGCTTCGATAGGCAGCAAAGTTCGCATCTCCGCTGGGTCCTGAGCAATCCTGACTCTCACACTCATGGTTGCCCATGGTCATGAAGAAAGGAGCCGGGAAACCTACCAACGCCTGAACGTACAAGTTCATCTGGTCTTTTGCCGACTGAGCGTTGTTGCCGCACGCATACATATGGTCACCCAAGTCTAACCCAAACTGCGGATGGACGGCCGTCATTGCCTGGACGACTTGTTGATGTACTGCGCTGGGGTAGCTCGAAGCAGAGTTGCAGGTGCCGGGTCTCGTGTCTCCGGTCAGGGTGAAATCCAAAAGGTCCACCGTCCCGCCCGCGGTGGTAATCGGGCCTCCATGAGGAGCGCCAGCATCGGAGGGAGCGGTATTTCCGTCAGGCGGGGAGTTCCCCCCATCAGCCGGAGCGGTCCCTCCGTTAGGCGGAGAGTTCCCTCCGTCAGTCGGGAGAAGCCCGGCGTCGTTCGGATCTGGCCTGACGACCTCAGTTACGGTTTCTGGGCCAGGGCCACAGTGACCGTTCACGCAATACTCTGACGGGTCGCACTCACTGTCCTTGTGGCACGAACTGCCGAGGTCACCATGCCTTTCAATATCAGCAGACAAGGGCTGACACGCGAACAAGACAGGGACGAGACCTACCCAGAAGACTGAACGTGGCATCGATGACATAAACCCTCGAATCATGTTGTAAGTGAGCAGGCTCAACGTCCGTTCTGCTCTTCGCGCGGCCTGCAGATAGACCATGCCGAAGAGACCCTCAATGTGCGACGGCTTCCCACATGTAGGCCTCGAGAGGCCTGCTGCTCTCGCCCCATGGAACCCTCTGAAACTATTGCCACTCGACACCGATGCCGAAAGGGCCCGGGCCTGCGAAAGGCCAGGGATCCCTCACTCACCCGCCCGTCGGCTGCTTCCCAATCACAACAAGCTAGCGGGGACTCACCGACCAGCTGTCCCGAGGATTGCCGCTTGTGTCGTACTGGGTGAGGGTGAGCTGGCCGGTCGAGGTCTGGGTCACCCTGCAGAACCCAACGTGCGCAGTATTGGCCCCGCCCAGACCGCACACGACACTTCGTCCCCCATACTCGGCCGTGGCGTGCGAGTAGTTGTGGTTGTGGGCCGTCAAGATCAACGAGTACTTGTGCTTCAAGATAACCTGAGTTGCTCCGCTAGGCCCTGTTCGGCTCCCTGTCACAGGGTGATGCTTTGCGATCAGGGTGTAGACCGAGTTGGCGTCGGCGTCGCTCAACGTCGACTCGAGCCAAGACTTGGCCGCAGCGTCGAAGTAGTTGTCCGAAACGACGACCAAAGTAGCGCGGCCGAAGCGAGTAGCAATCTGAACCGAATAATAGGGCAAAGTCTTGCCGGAGACGGTCGCCAGGGCGTTGCGGTAGGCGGCAAAGTTCACGTCGCCGGTCGGCCCCGAGCAATCCTGGCTCTCACATTCGTGGTTGCCCATCGTCATGAAGAAAGGCGCAGGAAAGCCGGCCAACGCCTGCACGTACAGGTTCATCTGGTCTTGCGCCGCTTGAGAGTCTTTGCTGCACGCATACATGTGGTCGCCCAGGTCCAGTCCAAATTGCGGATGAACCGCGGCCATCGCCCGAATGACTTGCTGGTGGACGGCGCTGGGGTAACTCGAAGTTGCATTGCAGGTGCTTGGCCTGGTGTCGCCCGTGAGGGCGAAATCGAGAAGGTCTACCGTTCCACCCGAAGTGCCAATCGGGCCCCCTTGCGGCACGACGGGCGCGGACGGAATGATTCCTCCGTCCACCGACGGATGCCCTGCATCGTGTCGATGTCGCAGTTCTGCCTCTTCGGCCGCCGCGGGGTCGGCGCCACAGTTTCCATTCAGGCAGAACTCAGACGGATCGCAATCATTGTCGCTCCGACACGCACTACCGTTCGCCGCAGGCAAACTTGCACAGGAAACGGCGACGACAACCAGACTCAACAGGAACAAGGAACGCAGCATCGATGGCATAACCCCTCGAACTATCGTGGACAGGAACGGGCCGGCCTGCTTGTTCCTCTTGTGCGTCTGCCAGTAGACCAGTTGGAAACCGCCCTCAATGTGAGAATTCGTCACACATGTAGGCAATCGTGCCTTTACGAATTTCCCGGAGCGGAACCCAGCGAAAACACTGGGCTTCCAGCTGAAGACTCAAACGGAAAAG
>JAYUUC010000674.1:0-3026 GCA_043755105.1 Myxococcales bacterium | reverse complement strand
GTCAGCGCTGGGCCTCGAGCACCTATGCCGAGGTCTTTCGCGCGGACGCCAAGCTCCGAACCCAGCCGAAGCGGCCCGAGGCCACCGCCACCGCGCAGTTCGACGCGGTCAAGGGGCGGCTGGAGCGCTGGCTCGCAGCGCTCGAAGATCAGGATCCCTATCGGATGCTGGGGGTCTCGCCCCTCGACCCGCTCAACGACATTCGCGATCGTTACCGCGAACTGGCGATGCAGAACCACCCTGACCGGGGAGGCTCGGTCGAGCGGATGCGGGAACTCAATCTCGCCTACGAACGGATCACCCAGCACCACGCCCGCCGGAAGGTGGAGAACCTCGCCGCCGGCGCTCCTTTCGGGCCTGCCGAACTCGAAGGTCACGGCCACTGAGCTCAAGGCCGGTCGGCCCTGAGCGGTCGGTCCCGTTCCGCTGTTACAGGTGGAGCACCAGGAACTTGAGGATCCGGGACACGTCGTCGCTGGGCTGAGCGATGTTGTGGAACGAGGTGTAGACCACGTTTCCGCCCTTGGTTCCCGCGGGGGTGAGCTTGAACTGCACCGCCAGGGGGACCTGGCTCTTCTTCGCTCCCGCGGTGGCGCAGTTCGAGTCCGAGGCCGTGCACATGTTCACCGACTGGGTGCGGATCAGCACCTCGACCGAAGCATCGACCTGGCTGAGCAGGCCCCAGTGCACCGAGACCGCGCCACTTTCGCGGGGGAAGGCGATCGGCACCTTCGGCTTTCCGAGGAAGGTGGCCAACGGCACGCTCAACACGTCGGCGTTGACGGTCTGCGGCGCGAAGCCCATCAAGGCGCGGGTGCTGAAGGGGCTGCTGATTTTGCCGCCACCGTTGAGCTCGAAGGTGAGCTGACCGGGAAAGGCGAGCGCGGGGAAGACCAGTGCCCAGTCCGAGGCGTAGACCGAGCCCCCTTCGCTGACGTAGCGGTGAAGGTTGGCGGCGATCTTGTCCGACTGGGCACCGAGATCGATGGTCGAGGCCCCGGACTTCTTCGCCGCCGCACAGTCGAGGAAGATCAAGTCGTAGGTCTTCATCTTGGCGAAGTCGGTGAGGAACGGAGCGCCGGAGGTCTCCCAGTTCCCGCTGTCGCCGAGGTAGGTGTCGAACTGGAGATTGAGCCCCTGCAGCAGCTGTTCGATCTTGTCGCCCGTTCCGGTCACCACCGCGATCTTGGTTTCCTTCTGGGCGACGCAGAGCTGGTCTTCGGGGATGGTGGCCACCGTGCCTGCCTTCACCTGCACCCGATAGTCCTGGCTGAACTGACCCAGCGACGCATGAATCATCCAGTTGCCTTCGGGCACCCCTTCGAGGTCGAAGTTGCCGTCTGCCCCGCTCTGCACCGAGCGGATGAAGCCCTCGCCGTTGCAATCCTTCCCGGTCACCGTGAGCTGGGCGCCGCCCACCCAGGTCTGTTTGTCCGGGGCGCAGACCCGACCCGAGACTTCACCCACCGGGCAGACCGCGGGGGCCACCACCACCGGTCCCGCGTCGGGAACCGGTTCCACCGAGGCGTCCGGCTCGTGGTACGCCGACACCAGGCGACCTCCGCACTGGCATGCCGAGAGCGGAAGAAATGCGATCAAACCGAGCGCTGCGAGGACCGGGGTTCTCATGGGCGCGGGCAACCTAGATCCGCCGGAGTTGAATGGTCAATCGCACCCCCGCAACGTTCCGGTTCCAAAGGTCGGCGGCGTGGATCAAGATGCCTTTTCTCATTTCCCGAGGTTGACGATGAAACAGCTGCGGCGCGCAGTGCCTCTGCTCGGAACCCTCGCCTTGCTGCTCTTCCCCCCCGTGGCTTCCGCCTCGGAGGTGAGGCTCGGCCTCGGCGCGGATTACTGGGTGAATCGCTTGGGGTTGTTCAACCTCACCCTGGCGGTGGACGGAAACCTCACCCGTCACCTGTCACTGGGGGGCCGCGCCGGGGCCCTGGTCACCTCGCTTCCCAACACCTTCGGAATTCCGCTCGACCTTCAATTTCGGGCCTTGCTGGGCGATAGCCGGGTCTACCTCGAGGCGATGGCGGGCCCCTGGATCCTGTTCACTTCGGATCCGGTGCGGGCACACGCCGCCTTCGGTTTCGGTCTTGCCACCCGCAGCGTCGATGTCGGGCTGGAGCTGGGTTGGCTCGACCCTGGGCCGATCGTCGGGGTGAGGGTGGCCTTCAACTTGTGACCGCATTCGAAGCGTTCCGATGCTGAAAAATCACCGCTCTGAAGTAGGGTGCCCGACCTTGACCGGGAGCCCCTCTTGATCGCCAACTTTCAAGTCCCCCGCTCCGTCGCGGAGCTCGGTTGAGCGGGCACCCCGAGGCCCACCGTATCGAGCGGGTCGCCTGGCTTCGAGCCGCCGTGCTCGGAGCGGATGACGGCATCGTCTCGGTCTCCAGTCTGCTCCTCGGAGTGGCAGCGTCGGGCGCAAGCGCCCAGACCTTGCTGATCGCCGGCTTCGCGGGGCTGATGGCCGGCGCCGCCTCGATGGCCACGGGCGAATACGTCTCGGTGAGCTCACAGCGCGACTCCGAGGCTGCCGACATCCAGAGGGAGCGCAGCGAGCAAATCTCCCAGCCGGCAGTGGAGTTTGAAGAGTTGAAGCAGATCTACATCGGGCGTGGGCTGGACGAGCCGCTGGCCCATCAGGTCACGGCGCGGCTGATGGAAGTCGACCCCCTCGGCACCCATCTGCGCGACGAGCTCGGTCTCACCGAGGAGACCCGCGCACGACCCCTTCAAGCGGCGCTGGTCTCGGCGCTCAGCTTCGCCTGCGGCTCGGTGCTTCCGCTGGGGGTGGCCTGGCTCCTTCGTCCGCCCTACTTGATGGGGGGAATTGCACTGTCGGCGTTGACCTTGCTGGCCGCGCTCGGCGCCCTGGGCGGAAAGCTTGGAGGCGCCAGCCCCTGGAAGGCCGCCTTGAGGGTCTGCCTCGGAGGAGGCCTGGCGATGACTGCCACGACGCTGGTGGGGCGGCTGATGGGAGTGGCCGGACTCTGAGCTTCGACGGAAGAATGCGC
>JAYUUC010000673.1:0-8889 GCA_043755105.1 Myxococcales bacterium | reverse complement strand
GGCCGATGCGGGCAAGCCCTACACCTCGGAAGCATCGAAGGCGAAGCTGTTTGCATCCGAAGCCGCCACTCGGGCCTGCAACAAGGCGGTGCAGATTCACGGAGGCTACGGGTACACGCGGGAATTTCCGGTCGAGCGCTACCTCCGCGACGCCAAGCTGTGCGAGATCGGCGAAGGCACCAGCGAGATCCAGCGGTCGATCATCGCTCGCGAGATGTTCAGGTCCTGAAGCGGCAGCGGCGAAATCCGGTTGCGGCCACAGGTCGCTCCCAAAGGAGCTTGAGTCAGGTGGCGTCGACCCTCAGTTTGTCGCAGCGGGTGCTGAAGGGCGAGGTGCGTGCGGCGTCGCGGCTGATGCGCAACATCGACGATGGCGTGCCGAGCGCGATCGACGAGCTCCGGGCGCTCTTCCCGCACACCGGCAAGGCCTACGTGATCGGCATCACCGGCTCGCCCGGCGCGGGCAAGTCGACCCTCACCGATCGGCTGATCGCCCACTATCGCCAGCAGGGGAAGAGCGTGGGGGTGCTCGCCGTCGACCCCACCAGCCCGTTCACCGGCGGAGCGATTCTCGGCGACCGGATCCGGATGCAGGACCATGCCACTGATCCCGGGGTGTTCATTCGATCGCTCGCCACCCGCGGAAACCTGGGAGGCCTCTCGCGCGCCACCGGCGACTGCATCCGGGTGATGGACGCGATGGGCCGGGAAGTGGTTATCGTCGAGACGGTCGGCGTGGGGCAGGACGAGATCGACATCGCCCAGATGGCGCACACCACGGTGGTCGTCCTCGTTCCCGGGATGGGCGACGACATTCAGGCCATCAAGGCCGGCATCCTCGAGGTCGCCGACATCTTCGCGGTGAACAAGGCGGACCTCGACGGAGCCGACCGCACCGTGCGAGAGCTGCGCGGAATGCTCGAGCTGCGCCACGCGGTCCGGGCCCCTCCGCTCGACCACGACGCTCACCACCGCATGGTCCGGGCCAAGGCGGAAGGCAGTCCGGTGCTCCCGAGCTCGACGGTTCCTCTGGAGTGGGAACCGCCCATCCTCAAGGTGGTCGCTGCCCGCAAGCAGGGCATCCCCGAGCTGGCCGCCGCGATCGAGACCCACCGGGAGTACCTCGACCGCTCGGGAGAACGTGCGGTTCGAGAACGGGCCCGTGCGGCGATGCAGTTCGTCGCCCTGCTGCGCGAGCGCCTGCTGCGGACGGCGCTCGCCAAGCTGGAACAGGAGAAGGGCCGGCTCGACGAGGTGGCGGCGAAGATCGCCGCACGCGAGGCCGACCCCTATGCGCTCGCCGACGAGCTCGCCAGCCGGTTGGCCGAGCCGAGGTCCTAGGACATGGAAAAGCTCAGCCCCGAACAACGGGTCGCCGCCCTCGAGGCCAAGCTGGGCTTCGCGCTCGAGGACCGGGCGATCGGCCTCTCGGCGGTGACCCACAAGAGCTACACCAACGAGCACAAGAACGAGGGCGGACCGGACAACGAACGCATCGAATTTCTCGGAGACGCGGTGGTCGACCTGGCGATCAGCCACCGGCTGATGGAGCGCTTTCCCAAGGCCAGTGAAGGAGAGCTCTCGAAGCTGCGGGCGCTGATCGTCAACGAAGAGGGGCTGGCCACCGTGGCGCGGACGATTTCACTCGGCGAGATCCTCCTCCTCGGCCGGGGCGAAGAGCTCACCGGCGGTCGGGACAAGAACTCGGTCCTTGCCGACGCCTTCGAAGCGGTGATCGGCGCGGTCTACCTCTGTTCCGGCCTTCCCCGGGTGATGGAGCTGGTCGACCGGACCTTTCGCGAGGTTCTCGACGGGGTCGCCAACGGCCGCAGCGGCTACGACTACAAGACCCGGCTCCAGGAGCAGATTCAGGACAAGCTGAGGGTCTCTCCCCGCTATCAAGTGGTGTCGGAGACCGGCCCCGACCACGAGAAGATCTTCGAGGTCGAGGTGGCCGTGGGGGAGCAGCTGTTCGCCCGCGCATCGGGTCGAAGCAAGAAAGAGGCGGAACAGGCGGCTGCGCGACAGACCCTCGAGATGCTCGCCGTGGCCGACGGGGTGCCTCCGAAGGAGTGAATCGTCCTGGAATGAAGCGGTGCTCTTCGAATATGGTCCGCCACGATGAAGACCTCCCTTCGAATTGTTCCCCTGCTGTCGCTGTTGCTGGCTCCCCTCGCGCTCGCCGCCGCCCCCGAGGGTGGCAAATGGTCGAAGCTGGCCAGCGACGGAAAGGACCTCAACGCCACCTTCCACACCACAATCGGCGACTTCAGCGTTCGGCTCTTTGCCAAGGACGCTCCGAAGACGGTGGCCAACTTCGTCGGGCTCGCCACCGGTGAGAAGGAATTCACCGACCTCACCACCGGGAAGAAGGGCAAGAAGCACTTCTACGACGGCACCTCGTTTCATCGGGTGATCCCCGACTTCATGGTTCAGGGCGGAGACCCGCTCGGCACCGGCACCGGTGGCCCCGGGTACCAGTTCGAGGACGAATTCCAGAGCGGCCGCAAGTTCGACAAGGTCGGCCTGCTCGCGATGGCCAACGCAGGGCCGGGCACCAACGGCTCGCAGTTCTTCGTCACCACCTCGAAGCCGGAGTACCTCAACGGGCGCCACACCATCTTCGGAGAGGTCACCTCGGGCTACGACGTGGTCGAGAAGATCTCCAAGGTCGCCCGCGGTCCCAACGACAAGCCGAACACTCCGGTCGTCCTCACCAAGCTCGAGATCTCCTCCGGTGCCGCGGCGCCCGCCAAGGCGAAGAAGGCGGCCAAGGAGCCGTGATGACTCTGCCCCGTTCGCACCTCGCCCTCTGCCTCGCTCTCCTCGCGACCAGCTGCACGTCGAAGGACAAGCCCGCCGGGTCGGCCGCACCTGCCGTCGCCGCCCCCCCGCTTTACGCGACCCTGAAGACCAACCAGGGCGACATCCTGGTTCGCCTCTTCCCCGCCGAAGCCCCGAAGACCGTCTCCAACTTCGTGGCCCTCGCCCGCGGTGAGAAGGAGTGGACGCACCCCCAGACCCACGAGAAGTCGAAGAAGCCGCTTTACGACGGCACCGTGTTCCACCGGGTGATTCCCAACTTCATGATCCAGGGCGGCGACCCTGCCGGAACCGGACGGGGCGACCCCGGTTACCGCTTCGAGGACGAGGTCGCCAGCGGACGGAAGTTCGACAAGCCCGGCCTGCTGGCGATGGCCAATGCCGGCCCCAACACCAACGGCTCGCAGTTCTTCATCACCACGTCCACCCCCAACTACCTCAACGGGAAGCACACCATCTTCGGCGAGGTGATCAAGGGGTACGAGGTGGTGCAGAAGATCTCGGAAGCTCCGCGCAACGAGATGGACCGGCCCACCACGGACGTGGTGCTCACCCACATCGACATCAGCGAGAAGGCGCCGCAGTAGGCGAATTCAAGGAAAGGACGACCATGGGAATGATGCAAGAGGCGAAGAGCGGGCAGGACCTGTACGCCACCTTCGACACCACCGAGGGGACGATCGCCGTTCGATTGTTCCCCAAGGACGCGCCGAAGACGGTGGAGAACTTCGTCGGTCTGGCCACCGGCGAGAAGGAGTGGACCCACCCCAGCACCCAGGACAAGAAGACCGGGGTTCCGCTCTTCGATGGCACTCTGTTCCACCGCTGCATCCCGGAGTTCATGATCCAGGGCGGCGACCCCCTGGGCAAGGGCACCGGCGGCCCCGGGTACAAGTTCGAGGACGAGTTCCAGAGCGGCCGCAAGTTCGACAAGCCCGGGATTCTGGCGATGGCCAACTCCGGCCCCCACACCAACGGCTCGCAGTTCTTCATCACCGCCGCCCCCACCCCCTGGCTGAACAACCGCCACACCATCTTTGGCGAGGTGATCAAGGGCCAGGACGTGGTCGACCGGCTGGCAAACATCGTCCCCAAGGGTCCCGGGGACAGGCCGAAGACCGACGTCAAGATCACCAAGCTGACGATCTCCAACAAACCGTGACATATGTCTGGGCGGGACCCCTTTTCGGGTCCTGCCCGACAGCCGGGCTTCACTGCAGCAGTCCGTCGAGCAGGGTTTTATGAAGCGCAAATTCCGAAGCGGCTTTGCCGCCCTGATCGGCCGTCCCAACGTCGGCAAGAGCACGCTGCTCAATCGCCTCACCGGCGAGAAGCTGGCGATCGTCTCGCCCAAGCCGCAGACCACCCGCAATCGCATTCTCGGGGTGGTGCACCGGCCGGAAGGGCAGGTGGCCTTCCTCGACACCCCCGGCGTGCACCAGGCCAAGGGGCAGCTCAACCGCTACATGGTCGACGTCGCCCTGCATGCGGCCCACGAGGTCGACGCGGTGATGTTCTTGATCGACCCTCCCGGCGGGGCCAAGCCCAAGTTCGACGAGGTGAGCGAGGGAAATCGCTTCATCCTCGAGCGGCTCCGGAAGGTCGGCAAGCCGACCCTGCTGGTGATCAACAAGATCGACCAGCTCGAGAAGCAGCAGCTGTTGCCGCTGATCGACCTCTACCAGAAGGAGTTCACCTTCGCCGAGGTGATGCCTATCTCCGCGCGCACGGGGGACGGGGTCGACGCCCTCTTCGACCTGGTGCTGAAGCAGATGCCGGTGGCCCCGCCGATGTTCGAGGAGGACGTGCTCACCGACCAGGCGGAGAAAACCCTGGTCTCCGAGTACATTCGCGAGCAGTTGATGCACCACTGCCGGCAAGAGATTCCCTATTCCGCAGCGGTGGTCGTCGAATACTTCGACGAGTCCGACCGTGAGCCTCTCCCGGGGCCAGATGGAAAGCCCCAGAAGAAGAGCGGGCTCCAGGGCCTGGTTCGAATCGACGCCACCATCTTCCTCGAGCGCGACAGCCAGAAGGCGATCGTGATCGGCAAGCGGGGGCAGATGCTGAAGACCATCGGCTCTGACGCGCGCAAGTCGATCGAGCGGTTCCTCGGGACCCATGTATACCTGTCGCTGCGGGTGAAGGTCGAAGCGGGCTGGAGCGACAGGCCCGAAGCGCTACGAAAACTGGGGTACGACTGATGCGGTCGCTGGGCTTTGAAGGAGCGCGCTAGATGGGCGCGCTGGTAGCGATCGTCGGTCGACCCAACGTGGGCAAGTCGACCCTCTTCAATCGGTTGATCCACCGCCGCGTCGCGCTGGTGGAAAATGAGCCCGGGGTGACCCGCGACCGCCACTACGCGGAAGCGGAGTACGCCAACCGTCGCTTCACCCTGGTGGATACCGGCGGCTTCGTCCCCGACGAGAAGGACTCGCTTCAAAACCAGGTTCGCGAACAGGCCCAGCTCGCGGTCGAGGAATGCGACGCGATCATCCTGGTGGTCGACGGGCGCGCCGGGCTCACCGCGGGTGACCAGGACGTCGCCCGCTACCTCCGCAAGAGTGGCAAGCCGACCTTCGTGGCGGTGAACAAGATCGACGACCCCCGCGGGCAAGCGGGCATCTCCTCGGACTTCTTCAAGCTGGGGCTCGGTGAGGTCTACGAGATTTCGGCCGAGCATGACCGCGGCGTCGACGTGCTGATGGACGCGGCGGTGGAGAAACTTCCGATCGCGCCCGACGACCCCGAGGTGGACGATTCCTCCCGCGAGCTGAAGGAGCTCGGGCCCGAGGACGAGGCCCCCAAGGCGCCGGCGACGGTGCGGGTGGCGATTGTCGGCCGCCCGAATGTGGGAAAGAGCACGCTGGTCAATGCGCTGCTCGGGAAGAAGCGGCTGATCACCAGCGACGTTGCCGGAACCACCCGCGACCCCATCGACACCGAGCTGCAGTTCAAGGGCCGCCGCTTCGTGCTCACCGATACCGCCGGCATCCGCCGGAAGGCCACCGTCTCACACCGGGTGGAGCAGTTCGCAGTGCTCTCTGCGCTCAAGGCGATCGACCGGAGCGACGTTGCCGTGCTGCTCCTCGACGCGACCGAGCACGCGGTCGAGCAGGACGCCCGCATCGCTGGCATCGCCGAGGAGAAGACCCGGGCCCTGCTGATCGTCGTCAACAAGTGGGACAAGGTCGCGAAGAAGCCGGGGATGGAAGAGGAGTTCCGCAACGAGCTGAAGCTGCGGCTCAAGTTCGTGGCCTGGGCGCCAGTGATCTTCACCTCGGCGCTCACCGGTTCGAAGGTCGAGAAGGTGCTCGAGCTCGCGAGCCAGCTCTATGCGCAGTACCACTTCCGCGCGCCCACCCCGCGGCTGAACAAGCTGCTCGAGCACATCACCACCGAGCACCCGGCGCCGTTCCATGACGGCAAAGCGCTTCGCATCTATTACGTGGCACAGGTGGGGGTGGCGCCGCCCGCGTTCGCCTTCGTCTGCAACCGGCCCACCCAGATTCCCGACCAGTACAAGCGCTACATCAGCAACCAGCTGCGCCAAACCTTCGACCTCAACGTGCCGATCCGGCTCTTCTTCCGCGAGCGACCGGGAGGCAAGAAGCGGCAGGAGCGCCTCGACCAGATGAGGCAGGCGAAGAAGGGCCGCGTTGCGGGAAAGGGCGGTCGGCCGACGACGAAGAAGCCTCCCCGCGGCGAAAAGCCCGATCCCCACGCCAAGGACCGCGGCTAGCTTCCGGGATTCACTTCAACCCGGGCTCGAACGGTCCCGGTCGCCCGGGTCGAAGCGTCGCATCCAACCCAGGCCACGGGGCACCCGCTTGCCCTTGAATCTCAGCAGGCCCACATAGGCTGCCACGGTGGCGATGAGGAAGGGCCACCTCAAGCCCAACAGAACCTCGAGGACGAGGAGGCCGGTGACGACGTACCAGCCGTTGAGCCGTGGTAGTCCGAACGACCGCGGCGGCTTGCACGCCTCCAGGCGAATCCAGTCTGCGGCCTTCGAGGAGCTCTGAACTTCATCTTTCAGGCTCAACTCTCCCGCCCGCAGCGCTTCGAAGATCGCGGACATGTTGGCGAACGTCAGCTCGCCTCGTTCAGTGCGGACGGTGATCGACATGGCCCTCCCCTATCGCTGGAAGAGGTTTCTTACAAACCGGGGCGAGTTCCATTCTCCCGCATCCTTCAATTGACACCCCTGCGAGCGTCTCCATAGATTGCGCGGCCTTTTCCCCCCGGAGCGCCGAGCCTGTGTCCGAGAGAGCCAACCGCAAAGAGCTGAAGCAAGAGTTGAAGCAGCCGGACGCTTTCCAGAAAGTGGGCGGCGAAGCGAGCACCTGGCTGATCCATCAACAGAAGCTGGTGATCATCGGCGTGGTCGCGGTGTTGCTGGTCGGAGCCGCGATCGGCGTCGTCAGCTACCTCGGTGGCCGCGGCGAAGAGCGGGCCTCGAGCGAGCTCGGTGCCGCCCTCGCGGTGCTCGGCCGACCCGTGACGGACCAGGTCGAGAAGAACCCTGACCCCCTCGCCGGGCCGACCTACAAGACTGCGAAGGAGAAGGACGAGGCGCTGATCAAGGCGCTCTCCGAGTTGCGCAGCGCTCACCCCGGAACCCGAGCGGCGGTCACCGCGGCGCTGCCTCTGGGCGAAGCCCAACTACGACAAGGTCAGGCCGACGAGGCGCTGGCGAGCCTGGGCGATTACCTCAAGGACTCTCCCGCTGACGAACCGCTTCGTCCGACGGCGCTCGAGGGCCGAGGGTACGCCTACGAGGCGAAGGGCAACTTGAACGAGGCACTCGCCGCCTTCGAGCAGCTCTCGCGCGAGAACAAGACCGACTTCCTCAACGGCATGGGCCTCTATCACCGAGCCCGCATCCTCGAGCTGCAAGGGAAGAAGGAGGAGGCAGCCAAGCAATTCTCCGAGATTCCCTCCGCGGCGACCAATACGTCTGCCGCACGTCTCGCGACCGAGCGGATGGCAGTGCTCGCGTCTCAGGGCGTGAAGGTGCCGCCGCCGGTTCCCTCGTCAGCGCCTGACGCGGGCTAAGGGGATGATGCGCGCGGGCCACATCGCACTCTGGGCGTCCCTCGTCGGCTGGGGCGCGGGTTGCAGCACGGTTCCGCTCGCCCAGGATCCGACGGTGCGCAACTCGGGAGGAGCGCCCCGCGCGCTCTTCGCGGTCGATTGGTGGGTGCCGCTGGTCACCGCCCCTCTGCTCGAGTACGGCCCCCGCGAAACAGCCGCACCTGCCTACGATCCGCTGTTGCACCGGGTGGTGGTGGCGACCCGCGACGGCGTCGTCCGGTCGCTCTCGTCCGACGACGGCAAGCAGCGCTGGTCGTTCGCCACCACGGTCAGCTTTCTCGCCGGCCCCTCGGTCGACCAGGGTCATGTGTACGTGCCCGGGGGCGACGGCAACCTCTACGCGGTGGATGCGATCACCGGTGCCCGGCAGTGGACGTATGCCGCCAACGAAGAGCTGGCCACCGCCCCGGTGGTGGCTGACGGCCTGGTGCTGGTGAGCTCGAGCGGAGACACCCTGTTCGCGGTCGACCAGGCCACCGGCAAGTGGAAGTGGCAGTACCGAAGGGACCCTCCGACGGGGTTCACCGTTCGGGGCGCGTCGACTCCGGTGGTGGCGCAGGGCGTGGCCTACCTCGGGTTTTCCGATGGATATCTGGTCGCCCTCAACCTCGCCGATGGCACCCCCAAGTGGGAGCGTTCGCTGTCGTCCGCGGGTAGCCAGTTCCTCGATGTCGACTGCACCCCGGTGCTGGACGGCGGGCGCCTCTACGCGGCTTCGTACAAGGACGGGGTGTTTGCCCTCGACGCAGCGAACGGCGAGTCGATCTGGCACACGGTGCGCTCCGGAGTCACCAGCGTGGTGCGCGACGGCAACCGGATCATCGCCAGCGGTGACGCTCAACTGATGGCGCTCGACGCCGCCGACGGGCATTCGCTGTGGTCGCTCGACCTCGGGCCGAGGGCGGGCCGTCAGCCCGTCGTCGAGACTGGAATGATGCTGGTGCCGACGGCGCAGGCGCTCCTCTTCGT
>JAYUUC010000672.1:0-3032 GCA_043755105.1 Myxococcales bacterium | reverse complement strand
AACTTCGAGCTGCCTTCAGTTCACCGGCACCAGCGACCAGTTGGCCGTGATCTTCCGCCCGTTGGTCTCGACGTCGACCATCGAGTCTTCGAGCCGGCCGTCCGGTTTCACCGTCAGCATCGAGCCTGCCGCCGTCGGCCACCAGAGGGCAGCCGAGAAGATCTCCAGCGGCTCCGTCATGTGGTTGCTGGTGCAGTTGGTCGTGCCGGTGAACGTGCCAGCCGTCGCGCCCGTCGGGTAGTAAAGGCCCTCACCGACGTTGATCGTCCCGTCGGTGATGCCAATCGCGCCGGCAAACGCCGTGTGCTGCTCGCAGCCGTTCGAGACGACGTCGAGGCGTGAGTTCACCGTTCCCGAGTTGATCCGGTACACCTCGATCGACGGCTCGAACTTGAACGTCACGTTCGCCGTCGTGGTGAGGATGTCCGTGGGGTTCGCGAGGCTCACCTGGGTGGTGGTGATCGTCCCGGCAAGAGGAGGACGCGAGTCGACCCAGATGCTCGACAGCAGCAGCGTCTTGCGACCCGACTTGTCGCGCGCGATCGCTTCCACCGACACCGGGTTGGTCGACGGAGGCGAGTTGGGCGCCGAGTAGCGTGCCGTGCCTGCGCTCGACGAAGCGACCTGTCCGGTGGCGACGCTGCCTCCCGAGATCCCATTCACGTTCCAGTCTTCGACCTTGAAGAACTCCGGGTCGGGCATGCAGGTGTAGACGAGCTCGGCCAGCTCGTCTGAGCCGGTGCCCTTGCTGTTGCAAGCGACGACCGTGAGATCGACCGCCTTGCCCGCCCCCACCGTCGCGACCGGCGGAATCAGCTGCCAGCCGGCGAGCATCGACCAGTCGGAGAAGTGCTTCGTCTCGACGGTGACCGTCTGCGCCGCTTCGTTGCGAGCGATGTTCTTGATCGTGTTCCACCGGCCTTCTTTGTCCTGGTAGGCGACCCGCAGCGCGGCGATTTCACTGCCCGCGATGTCGGCCTTCGAGAACTTGAACGTGATCTTCACCGGCGCGTTGAACACCTGTCCGTCTGGACCGAGCCGGTACGCCAGGCCCTTTCCTCCTGGCGTCTCGTTGCTGATCGACTGAATCGTGATCTTCTGGGACGCCGGCAGCGCGCCAGACGGAATCTCGATGCTGACCCGCCCATCTGCGCTTTGCAGCGTTCCTCCCGTCGCCGGCATCAGCTTCTCTGAGCCCGGCCCGACGGCCTTGCCCGGCGCGGTGACCGCGAGCTTCGCCACTTCGAGTGGGACCACCGTCTTGCCACCACAACCCCAGGCGAGCAGTGCAGCGCAGCAAAGCATCAGGCGATTGGTGTTCATTTGGCGTCTCCCCACACTTTGAACGGCAAAGACTGAATTTGGGCGCACCTTACTCCGGCTTGGGTCGGTGCACGAAGTTGACCAAGGCCAATCGAACGAAGCCTTACGCCCGCGATGGAATTTTGTGGGCCGATGCGCGACCTTCCGCGCCCCCTCGTGCGACTGCTCTATGTGCTGCTCAGCTACGTCGTTTTTGCGCTCGCGCTGCCGGTGCTCTGCCTGCACCGCAAGACGCGCGATGGGCTGCGCCAGCGTATGGGCTTCTATCTCCCCGGAGATTTGCCCGTGGACGGCGCTCCGCGCATCTGGCTGCACGGCGCGAGCGCGGGCGATCTGCTCGCGCTGTCGCCGATGATCGATCGGCTCCGGGCCCGCTTCCCGGACGCTCGAATCATTCTCTCGACCATCACCAACACCGGTTACCTGATGGCGAAGGAGCGACTCGCGCGCAAAATCGACACGGTCATTTACGCCCCATGGGACCTTTGGGGCTCGACCCGCAGAGCTGTGAAGGCCGTCAATCCCTCGCTGCTCGTGCTCGAGTACACCGAGATCTGGCCCAACCTGATCCGTGCCGCCCACGACGGCGGCGCGCGGCTGGCGCTGACCAACGGCCGCTTCTCGCCGGCGACGATGGGGCGCTACCGGCTGCTGTTCACGCTGATTGGAAATCCGCTCGCCGACATCGATCTATTCCTGATGCGCGAGGAAGACGAGGCCGAGCGGGTGCTCGCGCTGGGCGCTCCGAAGCAGCGGGTGCGGGTCACCGGCAACACGAAGTTCGACGCGCTCGTGCCGCTGCAGGAAGCGGCGGACGATGACGAGCTTCGCGCCGCGCTCAACATGCCTCCCGCCGCCCGGGTGTGGATTGCGGGAAGCACCCACGAGGGCGAGGAAGAGCTGCTGCTGCGCGTCTACAAGCGGCTGCTGCTCGACTTCCCCGATCTGCGCCTGGTGATCGCCCCGCGCTACATCGATCGCGCCGCGCGCGTCGTCTGGCTCATTCACGAAGCGGGGCTCACCGCCGGCCTGCGTTCGACCCGAAACGCTTCCTCCGCGCAGGTGGTGGTGCTCGACAGCATCGGCGAGCTCGCGCGCGCGTACCGGCTTGCGACCTTCGTCTTCGTCGGCGGCTCGTTCACCACGCGCGGCGGCCAGAACATCCTCGAGCCCGCCGCCCAGGGCCGCCCGGTGCTCTTCGGGCCTCACATGGAAAACTTTCGCGACAGCGTCCAGGTGCTCGTCGGCCGCGGAGGAATTCAGGTCAACGATCCCGACCACCTTTACCGCGTCGTGGCCGAGCTGCTGTCGCAACCCGGAGAGCTCCGTTCCCTGGGAGAGCTCGCCCTCGCTACCGTGCGCCAGGTGTCGGGCGCGAGCGAGCGCAACGTCGATTGTCTGGTCGCGTTGTTGAAGCCCGCGTAGGAGACTGCGACCTCGTGCGAATTCTCCACACGCTCTCGAGCCCTGCCTGGAGCGGCCCCGCCGAAGGTGTCGCGCTGCTCGCCGAGGCGCAGCGCCGTCTCGGCCACGACGTCAAGGTCGCCATCGATCGCAAGCGGGCGAAGGTCACCAGCGAAGAGCCGTCGCTTCCGCACTTCGAGACGATGGGGCTGCTCGACGAGCGCAACCTCGAGCTGTCGGTGAAGAGCTCCGCCCGCCGCGTGTGGAAGGACGTGCGCACGATGAAGCAGTTCGAGGTCGACATC
>JAYUUC010000671.1:0-3042 GCA_043755105.1 Myxococcales bacterium | reverse complement strand
TCAATCGCCTCGCCGCCCTCGCCAATGTTCCCCACGACTCCACGGTGTTCAGCTGGAACAAGGTCCTGGTGTTCAACCTCGGCTTCGACCGCAAGGGGCCCAGCGGCGTGCACTGGATCTACTACCCGGACCGCGCCCGCTCGTTCTACCGGGTCGGCTTCTACGACAACATCTTCGACTCGGACCGGATGAGCCTCTACGTCGAGCTCGGATTCCCAGCGGGCGCTCCAGTCGATATCGAGGCCGCAAAGCAGCGCGTACTCGAGGACCTGCGCGCCGACGGCTTGGTGCAGGACCACCGACTCGTGGCGTCACACTCGGTGGTGATGGACCCCGCCTACGTGCACATCACCCAAGCGTCGATTGCCGAGCATCAGCGGGTGTCGAGAATCCTCGCCGAGCAGGGAGTGCACGCGATCGGCCGCTATGGCGGATGGACCTACTGCTCCATCGAGGACAACATTCTCGAGGCGCGGGCGCTGGTGGCACGGTTGACCGCCGCCTGAACCGTTCAGACGCTGCCTTGGCCCAGCCCGGAGGCCCGAAACGGAACGCGGGCGCGAAGGAATTCCCGGTGGGCCCAGGGACTTCGGGGTGGGGTCGACGGTCGCTCTTCACAGAAGAGCCAAACGGGAGGAGCGACCAGGGCTCCGGCACAATGGGTGAAGACCCGCATCCGCTTCAGCTCGGTGGAGCTGCCCGCGTTGTACAGCGTGAGCGGTCGGGGGCCACTCACCTCGAGCTCGATCACCCGGGGAATGTGCCGGTGTCCGTGAAGCACCAGATCGGCTCGGCCGACAGCGCGGCGGAGCAACTCGGCGCCCAGACGCAGCTCCGCAGCGTTGGGCCACCCCATCCGCGCCGAGAACCGTTCTGCCAGGGTCTCTTCGGGAAGAGGAACCACGTGGTGATGGAGCAGCATCAAGACCAGCATCCCTGCTGGCGCCGCATCGAGCGCAGCGTCAACATCGCACAGCACCTGGTCGCAGATCGACCCGTGGCTCGCAAAGTACGAGCGGTTGTGGGGGCCGGTGGAGTCGATGCTCACCAGGTAGAGGTCGGAGACAATCGATGTGACCACCCGCTTTCCCCCCAGCAGAAGGCGGCCTGCGTCCTCGCCGACGCGATCGTGGTTTCCCGGCACCACCGAGAGCCGGCCCTCGTCGATCAGCGGGGCGAAGATCTCCTCGAACTGCCTCAGCTCGCTCAATCTTCCGCGATGGGTGACGTCTCCGGTCACCACCACGTGGTCAATGCGCTGACGAAGCAGGGTGGCGCAGAGCGCCCGGGCCGCCCCTTCGGATTTCAGTGAATGTCCGAGGTGAAGGTCGGAGAGATGAGCCAGAGAGCGGCGGCCGTTCAGCAACGAGAAGGACATCGAAACCTCCCATGCGTCATCCAGACGGTAGGGGAGTGCTGTGGCGCGCCCGCGGCGGCCAGGTGCCAAGTCCGTTACTTTCGGGCAGCTAGTTCGCGGAAGCAGCCAGGTAGGCAGCCCGCCATCGGGCATTCACCGTGACCGCGCTCTGCTGCAGCCAATTTTTCAGCGCGGCGGGGTCCACTGCGCCCCAGGCTTCCCGGTGTCGCAGCGCCAGCAGCCCCGCTTCCGCCCTCAGCATGGCCTCGAGCTGTGAGGTCGTGAGCTTGTCGGGGTTCGGGCTGGAGCGGGTGAGCCGGCTGCGAACCAGAAAATGGGCCCCGAGAAGCTGAACCTGGAAATGGTCGGCAGGGCCCGGTGTTCCCCACCAGGTGCGCTTGAGCACGTCGAAGCGGTCATCGCCTTGCAGCGTTCTGGAATGAGGGCCGAACTCGGTCGCCGGGGTGGTGAGCTCTTTCAATTCGACCAGCGATTGTCGGTCTTGGGCATCCGCGCCCAGCACCCAGAAGCGCCGCAAGCCTGCGCTGCCACCGGTGGTGTGCACATCGCGGGCGACGTCGAGCACGTTGGGATCAAAGCGCGGGTCGGCCTTGAGCAGAGCCCTCACCGCGAGCCCCTCCTCAGGGGTGGGGGCCTGGACGTTTCCTCCGAGGATGAGCTTTCCTCCCGAGGTGGTTTTTTTCAGGACCTTGGTTCGCAGGTCGTCCCACAAAGGCTCGCTGCTCGGGTCGACGGCCGTTGCCTGCGAGGGATTGCTGACGGCAGCGAGGTAGGACTCGAGCACGGCGTCGTCGAGCGCCGCGCTCGAGAACCAGAGGTTGGTCGCCAACAGGAAGCGGAGCGCATCGACTGCGACCGGGCAGTAGCCCGCTTCGTCGAAGTCATTGTCGGAGAAGACGCCCTTGCCCTCCACCCGCGTCCAGCCGAAGTTGTCGAGCTTGGGGTCGCCGTGGCAGAGCGTCTCGCCGCCCGGAAACCGGGCCCGATCCAGCGTCGCCAGGTCGGCGTGAAAGGCAGAGGGGGTGCCCCCGAGAAACTCAATCGGCGTCTTGAGCAGCGCGACCCACTTGGCATCGAACCCAGCGTCGTCGATCCAGGGCTGCATCTGGCGAATCGAGGCACGGTCCAATTTCCCGGTGAATTCGCCGGGGCTCAACGGCTGTGGAAACGTCGGTGCGACTGGGCCCGCGTCAGAATTCTCCTTCGCTGGTACGGGAGTTGGTGGCACTTCGATATCCGGTCGGGCCAACTGAGGCGCGGGTCCGCAAGAAAGAAAGGCAACGCACAACAGGCCAGGTCGAAGAAGGCGGTTCATTCCATGCGCCTACTACAACTCCGGTCGCCCATTACCGACCCCGCAAAAACGTGACCGGACCGTCACACTCGTTCACTTCCACAGCGGAGTGTCTGGACCGGACGACTGCACGCCGTTTTCGAACCCGTAGTCCTTAGACACTCCTCCGAGAGCAACCACGCAGCCCTTGTGGTCGGGGTCCCATCGCAGGACGTCAATGTCTCCTGAGGAGGGTGTCAGGTAGCCGAGCGCTGCAGTCCCCGGATGGGTATGAAAAACGTTATCGAAGCCGGTGGTGTTCTTGTCCATCGTCACCGCATCGAGTGCACCACAGAGAAAGTGGTAGCGGCCGTCCGTCGTCCGTGTGAGC
>JAYUUC010000670.1:0-3052 GCA_043755105.1 Myxococcales bacterium | reverse complement strand
GATCGGTACGACGCCCTGGTGATGGTCGACGACTCCCACGCGGTGGGGTTTACAGGCGAGAAGGGCAAAGGCACGCCCGAGCACTGCGGTGTGCTCGGCCGCGTGGACATCCTCACCGGGACCCTGGGCAAGGCGCTCGGCGGCGCTTCCGGCGGCTATACCTCGGGGCGGAAGGAGATCATCGGCTGGTTGCGGCAGCGCTCCCGGCCCTATCTTTTCTCCAACACCCTGATGCCTGCGATTGCCGGAGCCTCGCTCAAGGTCCTCGACCTGCTCGAGTCCAGCGGGGACCTGAGGAAGAAGCTCAAGGCCAACAGCGCCTACTTCCGGAAGGGAATGCAGTCGCTGGGGTTCAAGCTCGTGCCCGGGGAGCACCCGATCATTCCGGTGATGCTCGGCGATGCCAAGCTGGCGAGCCGGATGGCGGACCGGCTGCTCGAAGAGGGCATCTACGTGGTCGGCTTCTCCTTTCCGGTCGTTCCCCAGGGTCAGGCCCGCATCCGGACCCAGATGTCGGCTGCGCATGACCCATCGCACCTCGATCGGGCGCTCGCCGCTTTCGAGAAGGCCGGTCGCGAGCTCGAGGTGATTCGATGAAGGCGCTGGTGAAGCGAAAGAAAGAAGCGGGGATGTGGATGGAAGAGGTGCCCGTCCCCACCATTGGTCCGAATGACTTGTTGATCAAGGTCCGCAAGGCGGCGATCTGTGGCACCGACATCCACATCTACAACTGGGATGCCTGGTCGCAGAAGACCGTTCCGGTGCCGCTCACCGTGGGCCATGAATTCACCGGCGAAGTGGCGGAAATCGGTTCTGCGGTGACGGGCTTCCAGGTCGGTGAGCGGGTCTCGGCCGAAGGCCACCTCACCTGTGGCCACTGCCGCAACTGTCGCGCTGGCAAGCGCCACCTCTGCCGAAACACCGTGGGCATCGGGGTTCACCGGGCCGGCTGCTTCGCGGAGTACATCGCGATGCCCGCGGTGAACGTGTTCCGGGTGCCGAAGGAGATTCCGGACGAGATCGCCGCCTTCTTCGACCCGCTCGGCAATGCCGTTCACACCGCGCTTTCCTTCGACCTGGTGGGCGAGGATGTGTTGATCACTGGCGCCGGTCCGATCGGCGTGATGGCCTCGGCGATCGCCCGCCATGTCGGCGCCCGCCACGTGGTGGTGACCGACGTCAACGAGTACCGTCTCTCGCTGGCCCGAAAGATGGGAGCAACCCGCGCGATCAACGTCACCCAGACCTCGATCGAGTCGACGATGAAGGACCTGGGGATGACCGAGGGCTTTGACGTCGGCCTCGAGATGTCCGGCAACGGCGACGCCTTCCGTTCGATGTTGAAGGCGATGAACCACGGCGGCCGGGTGGCGATTCTCGGCATTCCTCCGGGCGAGGTGACGATCGACTGGAGTGACGTGATCTTTAAGGGTCTGGTGCTCAAGGGCATCTACGGCCGGGAGATGTTCGAGACCTGGTACAAGATGGCCGCGATGCTGCAGAGCGGCCTCGACGTCACCCCGGTGCTCACCCATCAGTTCAAGGCCGACGATTTCGAGAAGGCCTTCCAGACGATGCGCGGTGGAAACTCCGGCAAGGTGGTGCTGGACTGGGCCGCGGGATGAGCCCTCCCTCGGCACGACGGAAGGCTTCACCGGCGGTGAGCGACGTCTCGGCGCTGGCTCCGGTTTCTGCTGCTCCGGCGGCGGTTCCGACGCGCGCGCCGTCGAAAGGTTCGCACCGATCGCGGTTGCCGAAGCAGAAGCGCTTCGTGGCGATGGCGGGGAACATCGGCGCCGGCAAGACCACCGCCGCGAAGTTGATCAGCCAGACCCTGGGCTTCGAGCTCTTCGATGAGCCGGTGATCGATAACCGATTCCTCAAGGACTACTACGCCGACATGCGGCGCTGGTCGTTCACGCTCCAGCTCGAGTTTCTGATCAAGCGGGTCGAGCACCACGAGCTGATTCACACCGTGAAGAAGTCCTGCATCCAGGACCGGACGCTCTACGAAGACCCGGAGATCTTCGCCAAGTACCTGCACGGGTTAGGAAACCTCAGCGACGCCGAGCTCGACCTCTACTTCGAGTATTTCCAGCGACTCACCCGTGGCGTCGCTCAGCCGGACAAGGTGATCTGCTTCGACGTGGCGAACATCGACGTGCTGGTGGACCGGATCAAGTCCCGTGGGCGCGAGGAGGAGAAGGGAATCGCGGCGAGCTTCCTCCGCGGGCTCAACGGCTACTATTCCGGCTTCCCGATGGTGATCCAGAACAAGTACGGCATCGACTGCCTCACCCTCGACGTGGCCACCCTCGACATCCGCAGCGGCAAGGGGCGCGAGGAGTTCCTCGACAAGGTCACCACCTTCATCGCTGCCTGAGTAGGCTGCTGGGTTCCATGACCGAAAACACGCAGATGCCGAAATCCCCTCGGGAGTCCGAGGTGGTGATGACGCAGATGATTCTTCCTCCCGACGCCAACCCTCTCAACGCGGCGTTCGGGGGCAAGGTGATGGAGTGGATCGACGTCTGCGGCGGCATCGCCGCCCAGCGTCACTGCCGCCAGGTGGTGGTGACCGCGTCGATGGACGACCTCCATTTCCACGCGCCGATCCGGGTGGGGTGGATCGTGACGCTCCGGGCCAGGGTGCTGGCCGCGTTTCATACGTCGATGGAAGTGGGAGTGACCGTGACGGCGGAGAACCCGCTCACGGCCCACAAGCAGATGGCGACCAGCGCACTGCTGACCTTTGTGGCGCTTGCTGCCGATGGGTCCAAGGTAGTCGTGCCTCCTCTGCTGCTCAGCACCGACTCTGAACGCGACGCCTTCGCCGAAGCCCATACCCGGCGGACCGAACGACTCACCCGGAAGGGGCAGTCGAAGCACTGGGTAGATGTGGTCGGCGTCGAGCGGTGAGGTCCGGGAGTGTCTTCCCTCGACTCCGCCTGCGGCTACGCTCGGCTCATGATTGATCACAAGTATCAGCGCCTCGCGGCGAGCCATCCCTGTTCGGCTGACAGGAATTCCCGGTAACCCTCGCCTAGGGTTT
>JAYUUC010000669.1:0-3053 GCA_043755105.1 Myxococcales bacterium | reverse complement strand
TCGAGGCCGGGTCGTTGGCCGCGCCCTGGGCGCTGGCGACCGCGGCCAGGACTTCTCGGGCCAGGGCCTCCAGGCCCGCCATCTGCGGAGTCAACCGGCCGCACCCGAGGCAAAGCGCGGCGAGGCTGGCCGGCGCTTCGGGCTGCTCTGCCTCTGCCCTGCAGGCCTCACAGCGCCAGGTCATTGGACGCCCGCCCGAGAGCCGTCAGGGCCCCTCGCCCCCGCGTGGTGGGTGCGTTCTGCGTCACCTGCGTCACCGGGCGCAAAGCCTCCGGAGTTGCTGGCGTTTTCCGGGTGACGGACGCCGGTGACGGACTCCTCGCCGAGCCCTCCTGCGTCCGTCACAGGCACGCGAGAGAGGCGAACCAGATTCCCGGCCTTGACGTGCTTGCCCTTCTCGAAAAGCACGCCCGCGCCCAAGAGGTCGGGAGCCAGCTTGCTCATCGCCTGCGAGAGCTGATTCGGATTCGGCGGCCAGCCCTGCTGTCGGGTGGTCGCGTATGGAACCCGGTCCGCGAGCGCCTTCAGCAGCTCGGCGACGGTGCCCTCCCACGCACCCTCGTTGATCGTGAGAAGCGCCTCGATCGGTCCTGGCAGAGGCGAGGCGTCCAGCAACTTCGCGCCGGCCTCGTTGCGCTCTTTCGTCAGCGCGCGCATGACGGCGCCGCGCGCCACACCCAGCGCCGGCTCGGCGGCCACCGCCCACTTCGCCGCATCGGCCATGCGCGGCAGGTCGTCGATCACGACAGAGGCGCGATTCTTGAGGGCTTCCACGACGGCCGAGAGAATGCCGCCCAGCACGCGCGGCCGAACCTTCGTCGCCGCGTCGTCCAGGTCCTGGCGGTATTTGCGCTCAACGCCCGAGATGGGCGGCACCTCAATCGAATAGGTCCGCTCCTGCAGGTCTCCATTCATGCGGACGGCGATGGCCGTCAGCATGACCGGGCACCTCAGGTTGAACTGCGCTTCGTCGCGGTCCTTACTCATCGCGCGGGTCGAGTAGCCGCCGCCGGTGCTCATGGTGCAGAGGAGATTGCTGACGTCCTCGCTGATGCCGGTGATGTTGTCAAAACTGAGAACACAGTTCTTGCTGCCAGCGATGGCCAGATCTCGCGGTGCGGTCTGCTTGTTGATCGACCGGACCTCCTGGCTGTCCGGGTCAAACATGAAGCGGACGAACTTGGCGAGGTCGCTTTTCCCGGACCCACGCCCGCCGAGCACTAGCAAAATCGCCAGCGGGTTTTTGGGCTCGAAGCAGCCCACAGTCCACGCCGCGAGCTTCGCCCATCGGTGCTCAGTGTCTTCGTCGTCGCCGAGGTTAAGCAGGGGCCGGATTTCGTCCATCTGGCCCCCCTTCACGGGCGGCGGCAGTGGCAGCATGGACGCCGGCCGATGGAAGGCCACCGGACAATTCTTGCTTGGCATGAGGCGCCAGCCTGTCGCATCAATCTCGACGATGCCGTGGCTCGGCTTGCGGTCTGCCAGGTCGAGATAAACGCGGCCTTCGTGGTGCCCGATGCGAACGAACACGGGACGACGTTCGCCCTTGAGCCGAGCCGTCGCGGCAAAGTGGTTCTCGGCCCCTCGGATCGCGTCCAGCGAGATCGCGCGCCCCTTTTTTTCAAAGTAGAGCACGGTCGCCATGTCGGAGAACGACTGCCCTTCGACAGGGATAGCTTCCCCGTCCCGGTGAATGAACGCGCGGCCGTCGCTGTGAAAGAGCTTGTTCTCGGTGTAGCCCGCCTCGTTCAGCATCCCGACCAACAGCGTTGCCTGATTTGGCTCACTCTCGGGCTTGCCCTTCTTCTCGCTTGCCTCCGAGGGTTGGAGTTCCTCCTGGCCACCCCGGCCAACGCCCGTCGTATCGGCGTCGCCCAGGACGGCCTCCGGCGTCGCGCTGGCCATCTCGGTTTTTCCGAACGCGTCGCGCGGGTCCCGCTTCGTCTTCTTCTCGGTCGTCACTGGAGAACCCCTGCGGCCCGTAGGGCCTGGCGCACCTGGCGCCATTCCTGGCGGTTGCGCGGCTGGTGAGTGTTGAGGATGAAGCGTGAGGCGAGCGCGAGCGCGTCGCCGGTCGAGCGGCACTTCTTGTGAGTCCACAGGAAAGTGCGGCCGTCGCTGTGCGACACGACGAAGCCCGCAGCCGGGCGCGAATCGTCAGAGCCGCGCCGCTCGTCACCGCAGCCTGGGCACGGCGACATGCCGCGTCGGTGGTCGGCCTCGTAGCCCAGCGCGGTCGCCACGTCGGCCGGGTGCATCGCCTTCACCGCGTCGATCCAGAATTTGTCAGCAGGGCCGCCGCCACCTGCGCCGCCGCCGAGCGCGGGCGCGCGTCGTTTGGGTTGGTCGAGGTGAAGCCACTTCCTGATCTGCGCCAGGTCGACCGGCTCTAGGCCCTCGATTCCGGCCCGGTCGCCCTCGAGGAACGCGAGCGCCTGCGCCATGCCGCGCCGACGGCAGATGAGGATCGCGCTGGCGACCTCCTCGACCAGCCCGAGCAGCTCCGCCGCGTCGATCACGAGCGGAAGGCCCTTCTGGCCCGCCTCGAAGCGCACGGCCTCGCCGCTCGGATGGGTCGAGCCGGGCATCATCGTCTGTGAGCCGCCGACGCCCTTGCCCAGCGCGCTGCGAGGCGTGGCGCGATGCTCGATCAGCATCTTGTCGTCTACCGGGTCGTGGAACTGCGCCGTCCACGCGCCGCTCGCGACGTAGAGCCGGTGCGAGCGCGGCTTGCTGGCGCGGCCGAACTCGAGCGTGCGCGGCATGTGCCGCACCATGAGCTCAAGCGCCTCGGGCTCCGGCGCGTCGAGGTCGATGTCGACCAGGCCGCCCGAGGGCTCGCCGAGGTTCACGCCCACGTTGCAGGTGCCATCGAACACGGCCGGGAGGTCCGCGGTGGTGTGGCGTGCCAGCTGCCAGCCCTTGTCCTTGGAGGGCGGCTTCTTCTCGCCGTGCTCGAGGCGAAGGACGCACCAGCCTTGCGCGTGGAAGGCCTCGGCGTACTGCAGAGCGATACCGGGCGTGCTCACGGTCGCCCCCCGTCCAGCGTCAGC
>JAYUUC010000668.1:0-3062 GCA_043755105.1 Myxococcales bacterium | reverse complement strand
CCCTCTGCGCTCTGCTCACCCGCGGCCCCATAGCATGGCGCTGTGATAGAGCGACCGGCGATGGCGGTCCACCAGCTCGTTCCCAGCTTTCATCCCGGCGATGCGATGGGTCAGGCGGCGGTCCACTTCCGCCTGTTGTTGCGCCGCCTCGGCCATCATGGCGAGCTCTACGCCGACGAAGTGGCGCCGGGCTTCGAGAAGTTGGTGCAGCCCGCATCACGGCTCGATCCGGGCGCTGAGGACCTGGTGCTCTATCACCATGGCATCGCGTCGTCGGCGAGCGGACGCTGGCTACACTGCGAGGGACGGAAGGGAGTGGTGTTCCACAACATCACCCCTGCGGCGATGTATCAGGGCACCCCTCTGCACGAGGCGCTGCTCGCGGGGCGCGCCCAGCTCGCTGCGATGGCGCCCGCCGCTGACGTGGCGATCGGGGTTTCGCACTACAACTCTGATGAGCTGGCCGGGGTCGGCTACACCAACATTCACACCGTTCCGCTCTTCGTCGAACCGTTGCGGTTCGGGGCGGACCGGGCGGACCGGGTGCTGCAGCGGAGACTCTCGGAGGGCGGACCGGCGCTGCTCGCTGTGGGCAGGGTGGTGCCGCACAAGCGACTGGAAGATCTGCTCGCGCTGCACCGGGAGCATCGACAGCTGCGTTCCGACGCACGCCTGCTGCTGGTCGGAGGTCGAGCGGTGGGCGACCCTTATGTCCGAGATCTCGAGCGCGAAGCACGGGCGATCGGCAACGTCACCTTCCTGGGAAAGTTGACTCACGCAGGACTGGTGGCGGCCTACCGCTCGGCGGCAGTCCTGGTGTCGATGAGCGAGCACGAGGGTTTCGGGGTGCCGCTGATGGAAGCGATGGCCGCCGATCTGCCCGTGCTCGCCTATGCGTCCTCGGCAGTGACCGAGACGTTGGGAGGCCAGGGCATTGCCTTCACCGAGAAGCGCTTTGCGGCGCTGGCCGAAGTGGTCGCCCGGCTGCTGCGCGATCGTTCCCTGCGGGACCGCATCATCGACGGACAACGCGAGCGGTTAACCGAGCTTTCGCCCGAAGCCGCCGAGCGCAAGCTAGAGGTGGCGCTGTCGAGTGTGATGGGGTTGAACGGGCCGCGCCGCTCGCCGCTGCACCGACAGCGCCGGGCATCGGGCAAGCCACGGGTCGGCTTGGTGGTGCAGCGCTACGGTGATGTCAAAGGCGGCGCCGAGGCCCACGCCCATCAAGTGGCGCAGAGGCTGTCTTCGCACTGGGATTTGACCGTGCTCACCACCACCGCCGCGGACCACCTCTCCTGGCGGAACGACTTCCCTGCAGGAGAGGAGCTCGACGGTGCGGTGAAGGTGCAGCGCTTCCCGGTGACGCGCGGTCGGGAGATGCGGCCGTTCAATCGCCTCTCGCGAGAGACATTCGGGCGCGCGACCGATCGGGTTGCTGAGGAGCGCTGGGTGGCCGAGCAGGGTCCTCTCTGCCCTGCCCTGCTCGAGCATCTCGATTGTGAGGGAGGACGCTACGACGGGTTCGTCTTCTTCACCTACCTGTACGCGCCGACCGCCTGGGGCCTTCCGCTGGTGGCGAAGCGATCGATCCTGGTGCCGACCGCGCACGACGAGCCTCCTCTGGCATTCGACCTCTATGGCGATGTGTTCGAACGTCCCCGGGCCCTGTTCTGCAACACGCTCGAAGAAGAGGCGCTGATCTCCCGCCGCTTTCCCCGGCATGCGCCTTCGAGCGTGGTCGGAGTCGGCGTCGAGATCGTGGAAGCGAATGCAGAGCGGTTCCGGCAGCAGCACACGCTGGAGCGGCCGTACCTGATGTACGTGGGCAGAATCGAAGAGGGGAAGGGACTGGCGGAGCTGCTCCGCCATCACGCTGCGCTGTGGGCCGGGTCGAAAGACGCTCCCTTGCTGGTACTGGCCGGCAGCGGCGCGATGCCGATTCACGGACCCGGGGTGCGCTTCCTTGGCCCCATTTCAGAGCAGGAAAAGCACGACGGGCTCGCCGGAGCGATCGCCGCCGTGGTCCCTTCCCGCTTCGAAAGCCTGTCATTGCTTGCGCTGGAAGCTTTCGCGGTCGGAACGCCGGTGCTGGGAAACGGAGCATCGGAAGTGGTGAGCGGTCAGATCCAGCGAAGCGGTGCAGGGGCGGTGTGGCAGGACGGGCGCAGTTTTGTGGAAGCGGTGCGACAGCTGATTTCCGAGCGGGCGCTGCTCCGTCCCCGGGCCCTGGCGTTCGCGCGCTCTCACAGCTGGGCGAAGGTGGTGCAGCAGTACCGGCAACAGATGAACGACATCCTGGAGAACCGACGATGAAACTTCTCGGCAAGGCGTTCGACGGCGCCCGGTTGTTGAGCGAGGTCACCGACTCGCTGCGGGCCCGAGGTCTGGCTGCGAGCACCGAGTCAGGGAATGAAGCCGCGGCCGGAGAAGGCCGGGTGGATCCCTTGTCCTTCAACCTCTGGGCCCTGGAAGAACACGGTGACCCGACTCGAGGCCTGCCGCTCAACACCCATCGGGGCGGGGCCGGACGTGTGGTGTTACTGGCGAAGTGGGCGTTCCGGAAAAGCTGCCAGCTGTTCATCAACGAGGCGCTCGGCCGGCAGCGGGTATTCAACGGCCACGTTCGAGATTCTTACGCCCAGCTGGCGGCGGAGGTGTTGAGGTTGCGCCGAGACGTCGAGGCGATGCACCGGATCGGTGCCCCCGTCGCCGCCCGACCAAGCACGGCGAAGCAGCACGCGCCCGACAAGCGGAAGGGCAAGGGGATAACAAAGAAGAAGTCCTCATTTTCTTCCCGAAAAAAATCCGAACGGCCATGAGCGGGTGGGGACCGTCTGTCCTTGCGGCAGCCATGGACCCAACGACGCTCACACCGCGCTCGACGGTTCGAGATCCGAGCGTCTTTCTCGAAATAATAGCGCCTTGAATTACGCTGGAGCGATGGAACCCATTCGGATCGAAGACCTCCTGTCGACGCTATCGACCGAGCAGTTTCTCGATCAGCACTGGCGCCCCGGGGTAATTCGCGTTCGAGCCGAACATCGCCAATGGATTTTCGGACA
>JAYUUC010000667.1:0-3063 GCA_043755105.1 Myxococcales bacterium | reverse complement strand
CGGAGAAGCGTCGAATACACTCTTCGCCACGGCTCCAGGCACCCTGACCCTGTCGGCCTCGACGCCTGGGACCCTCCCGAGCAGCACTCAGCTTCAGGTCGATGCGGCGGAGCTGAAGTTTAAGAACGCGCCTTTGAATCAGACCAATGAAGCTTGCGGGGCGCTCACTCTCGAGCTCAGCAGCGCTGGAGTGGCGTTCGTTCCACAGGCACCTGCCGATCTTCAATTGACTGCGAACGGAACGGGCGTCTTTTTCACCGATTCCAGCTGCTCCACGCCGGCGGTCACCCCCGCGACAATCACTGCCCCGGCAAGCTCGGTCGTTGTCTACTTCGCGGACCCCACGGCAGGCTCGACCCAGGTCTCTGCGAGCACCGCCGCAGCGGGAACGACCGCTGTCACCCAGACCGAGACCCTCACCGCCCTGCCCCTGGAGCGGACGCCAGCCAACGCCACCGTCGAGGCCGGCGGAACCCAGGCGTTCACTGCCATGCGGGGCATCCCGCCCTACCGGTGGAGTCTTGCTCCCAACGCCTCCGGGGGCACGGTGACCTCGAGCGGCCTCTACACCGCAGGCTCCGTCGCTGGCACCACCGACACCGTGAGGGTGACAGATGCCCAGGGCAGCGTCCTCACCGCGGATGTGGCCGTGGTGGCCTCTGCACCCGACCATCTGGAGCTGACGGCGATGCCCTCTGCCATCGATGCCGACCGCAATGCTGCTTCGGTCAGCGCCACCGTGGTTGACCGTTTTGGCAATCGAGTCGACACCTATGTCGGCTCGGTGGACTTTTCTTCCGACGTCCAGAGCGCCCCCTTCCCCAGCTCGGCCTCCGTCAATACGGGCGTGGCCACCACGCAGGTGCGCTCGGCAGCGCCGGGGATTCACGTCGTCGACGCCGTCTCGGGGAGCCTGATCGGGTCCCTTCCGCTGAACGTCGCCGCGGTCACTCTGGTCTTCCTCAATTCCCCTTTGCGGCAGACAGTCGACCAGTGCGGAGCCTTGATGCTGCAGCTGCAGGCCTCGGGAGCAGCCTTTGCCCCCTTCGCCCCGGCGACCGTCGCACTTCAGTCGTCGGGCAGTGGCCAGTTCTACGGCAACCCCAGTTGCCTAGGTCCGGCGATCAGCTCCACCTCCCTCAGCACCCCCGTGGCCACCGTCTATTTCCAGGACCTCGCCATCGAAGCCCCGGTGGTGAGCGCGTCGAGTGTCCCCTCGGGTCCGGCGCCCACGCGTCAGACCGAGACCGTGCTTCCCTCGCCGCTGCAAGTGAACCCTGCCACCGCGACCGTGGAAGTCGACGGCACCTTCACCTTCGTCGCCTCCAAGGGAACCGCACCGTATTCCTGGTCGCTCCAGCCCAACCGCTCTGGCGGTTCCGTTGCGTCAGGCCTCTACACCGCTGGAACGACCGCCGGAGTGCAAGACACCGTGGTGGTCACCGATGCAGCCGGTGTTCAGGCGCGAGCCACTGTCTCCGTCGACCCTGGCGTCTTGCACCACCTGGTGGTGTTGGCGAGCTCAACGACGTCGATCGCGGCAAGAGATCTCACGCCGGTGCGCGCCACCGCCGTGGATCGCCACGGCAACTCCCTCCCCGGATTCATGGGGCCAGTCACCTTCTCCACCGACCCGGACGGAGAGCTTTCCGCGATCAGCGCCACCGCGGTGAACGGGGTCGCTCTCACCTCCTTTGCTTCCGATCTTCCGGGCACCCATCTGGTCGCCGCGAGCGCGGGAGCGGCCCAGGGAAGCACCTCGCTCGACGTCGTCGCGGCAGCGCTGCGGTTCGCGACGCCACCGCTTCAACAGGTGCTCGGAGAGTGCGGCCCGGTGACCTTCGAGCTCACCGCTCCCGCGGGTACGTTCTCGCCTCGGGTGGCCGTTCAACTGAACCTCACCTCCACCAGCGGCACCTTCCACCTGGCCCCGGATTGCAGGGACGCTCCGGTCAGCGCGCTGCTGCTCCCAGCCGGAGCTGCCAGCACCACTGCCTATTTCACCGACCCGGCGGCGGGGAGCCCGGTGCTCTCGGCTACAAGCCGCCCCACCGGAACACTCAGCTATTCTCAGGGCACCACCATTCTTCGGCCTCCGGACCATGTGCGGGCCGACGCCTTCGCTACCGGATTCGTCGGCGAAGAGCAGAAGGTCTCGCTGCAACTCGAGAACGCGCTCGGTCAGCCGTTCGCGTCGCCCCTGGCCCTGCGCTTCTCCGTCCACTCCAGCTCGGGCCGCGCCACCATTACCCGGGGGCTTTCGGCAGGCCGTCTTGGAGACAAGGGAACCGGGACGATCGGCGTCACCGACCCCGAGATCGAGACCGTCGAGGTGTGCGCCGAGCTGGACCCCGCTGTTCCGCTTCAGCGTCCCCTGCCTGGACAACAGACCACCCCTTGCGCCACGTGGGCCGTCTCCCCCATTCCACCCGTTCGCGCTTCGCTCACTTTGGAGCTCAATGCCAGCGACGTCGCGCCCGAGCCGGGCACCCGATACCAAGCCTCGGCGACGTGCCAGCGTCTGTCCGAACGGCCTGCACCGGGCCTGCGGCTTCACCTCGAGGCGGAAGGGATTTCAATCGACGAAGTCCGCGACACCTCGGGGCCCTTGCAGCGGACCGATGACGGCTTTGTGATCGAAGACCTCGGAACTTCGCCGACGGTGCTCCAGATCACAGGCCACCGCGGAAGCGGCGACATTCCCGGGCGACTTGTGGCCTCGATTCGAAAATCGGGCGGCGAGCGGGTGAGCGAACCGGCGGCATTGGACGTCGCCATCGACCCGTTCGTGGCGGTGCCGCTCGGCTGTGGGTGCCACTCCGGAAGCGCTTCCGGTTTCGGGTTCCTCGCGCTGATGCTGTTTGCCGTCGCGTGGCCGAGGAGGAGCCGTTGATCGCTCCGCTGTGGGTCGCGATCGTCCTAGCCGGAGCCTCGGTGCAGCTGTCTTCGGAAAAACCGTTCCTCGAGCTGGGCGCGGGTGGACAGACTCGCATCGATATTCGCGTCTCCGACGAGAGGGGAGCCCCGATCGATGCGAGCGCAGTGACCCTGAAGACCACGGCC
>JAYUUC010000666.1:0-8980 GCA_043755105.1 Myxococcales bacterium | reverse complement strand
CGCCATCCGCCAGATGCCCCCGGAGGTCGAGCCGGGTTCACTCCGCCACCAGGTCCTCATTTCGGCAAAGAAGTTCAAGTCGACCTGGGTCGAGCTGGGCAAGCTCCTCGTCCAGGTCCGCGATCAGGCCCTCTTCGAACAGTGGGGCTACGAGTCCTTCGAGGCCTACTGCTTGAAGGAAATCCACATTCGCAAGAACACCGCGCTGAAGCTGACCCGCAGCTTCTCGTTCCTCGCCAAACACGAGCCCAAGGAGATCGCCCGGGAAGACCTGCCCGAGCGTGTGCCTGCGTTCGAAGTGGTCGAAGTGCTCGCCGGGGCGGAGGAGCGTGGGCAGCTCTCGGCGGAGGAATATCGCAGCATTCGCGATTCGATCTGGCAGCCCGAGCGCCCGGCACCCGAGCTCAAGCGTGAGCTGAACGAGCGATTTCCGCGTCCCGCTCCCGAGCCGGCGAGCGATGAGGTGTTGATGCGCAGGCTGGCCGCATTCGCCCGCAAGCTCGCGAGCGATCTCGCCGCCCAGCGGCAGGTGCCCCGGGCGATCGCCGAGCGCGCCGCCGCCCTCGCCCAAGACCTCGCCGAGCTCGCTTGACGCAGCCCGCCGTGTCGCGGCCTTCCGTCCGCGATTCAACCTCGGCGCAGCAGAATCTCCTCCCGGACGTTATCTCGACTCCACATCCCGTCCCCGCAGCCAGGGCTTCCGGGTGTTCGGGGGGCCGTCCTATATTTCGGGGGTGAGTGTGGGCAACGTGACTCGAATTCCAGAGGAAGAGCCCCTGTAGTACCGTCCTTCTGAGATGCTGGGATGAACGCAGGGATTGGAGGCAGCAGTGAAGAAGGGTGAGCACCACGTCAATCTTTCCTGCTCGTTCTGTGGCAAATCGCAGCGCGAGGTCCGCAAGCTGATCGCCGGGCCCACGGTCTACATCTGCGACGAGTGCATCAAGCTCTGCAACGACATCATCGCGGAAGAGAGCGATCGTGAAGAGGGCAAGCCGCAGGTGTCGATGCCGACCCCGGGCGAGATCAAAGCCTTCCTTGATGACTACGTCATCGGCCAGGACTACGCCAAGAAGGTCCTCGCGGTGGCGGTCTACAACCACTACAAGCGCATCTACCAGAAGAAGCCGGCGGCGCGGCTGCGGCCCGGGGTCAAGGCCCAGGGCCAGGAAGAGGTCGAGCTCTCGAAGTCGAACATCCTCCTCATTGGACCCACTGGCTCGGGAAAGACGCTCCTCGCGCAGTCGCTGGCGCGGTTTCTCAACGTGCCGTTCACCATCGCTGACGCTACCAGCCTCACCGAGGCCGGCTACGTCGGCGAAGACGTCGAGAACATCATCCAGAACCTGCTCCACAACGCCGACTACGATGTCGACAAGGCGGCGCGGGGCATCGTCTACGTGGACGAGATCGACAAGATTGCCCGCAAGGGGGACTCCCCCTCGGCCACCCGCGACGTCGGCGGGGAAGGCGTGCAGCAAGCGCTGCTGAAGATCATCGAAGGCACCCGCGCCAATGTCACTCCGCGAGGGGGCAAGAAGTACAATCAGCAGGAGTACATTCAGGTCGACACCACCAACATCCTCTTCATCTGCGGCGGCGCGTTTCACGGCATCGATTCGATCATCAAGCGCCGTGTCGGAGAGAAAGGCCTCGGGTTCGGGGCCAAGGTGGCGCACCGTGATGAGCGCTCGGTGGGTGAGCTGCTCAAGCTGGCGGAGCCGGAAGACCTGATGAAGTTCGGCATGATTCCGGAGTTCGTCGGCCGCCTGCCGGTGGTGGCCACGCTCAACGACCTGAGGGAAGAGGACCTGATCACCATCCTCTCCATCCCCAAGAACGCGCTGGTGAAGCAGTACCAAAAGATGTTCGAGATGGAGAAGGTGAAGCTGACCTTCACCAAGGAAGCACTGCGGGCAATCGCCCGTGAAGCGATGCGGCGCAACTCCGGCGCTCGAGGTCTCCGCGCGATCATGGAGGACTCGATGCTCGACATCATGTACGACGTGCCGTACCGGGAAGGCGTCAAGGAGTGCAAGATCACCGATGGCGTGGTGACCAAGCACGAGTCGCCGCAGCTGGTCTTCGAGAAGGAAAAGAAGACCGCCTGAAAAGGGAGCATGTGCAAAGGTCACCCCGTGCGCGGTCGCTGCGAAAACGTCGAACCCGTGTCGGTCAACCCGTGACCGGAGATGAACGCGGATCCCTCGGTTCCATTCGCTCGAGCAGACCGGGAGCGCCCTCTACGACTGAGTCACCCGCACCGTGGTCTTCATCTCCTTCCCCGTGGAAGGATCCCGCGCGTACATGGTGAGAATCCCTTCGATGTTGACGTCGAAGGTGATTTCCACGTGGACCTTCCCCGCCTTGTCCGGACGGATCCCCGAAAAAGTGAACTCGCCGAGAAGCTCGTTGTGGGCCACCGCCTCGTGGTCCCCCTGGAAGATCCGCATCGCCAGCTCGGCCTGCTGGTCGTAGCTGGTGGTGGCGACGATCTGCTTCGCGTTGGGGATCGCCGCGTTCCTCGGGAAAACCACGTGGAAGCTGCCGCCCGCCTTCTCCAAACCGATCGCCATCGGAATCACGTCGAGCAGCTGGATGCGCAGGTTGCTGGTGTCTTGGAGCGAGTGGGCGTAGAGCGCGGCCCCGATCGCCACTGCTTCGTCGGGGTGGACTCCCTTCGACGGTGCCTTGCCGAAAAACTTGCTCAGCCGCTCCTGCACCACCGGCATGCGGGTCTGCCCGCCGACCAGCATCACCTCGTCGATGTCCTTGGTGGAAAGTCCCGAATCGACCAGCACGCGGGCCACCATCTGAAGGGTCCGGTCGACCAGACTGGAAGTCAGCTTCTCGAGCTGCTTGCGCGAGAACTTCATCTCGATGTTCAGCGGCTGACCCTGCTCGGTCATGGTGACGAAGGGGATGTTGAACGGGGCTTCCTCGCGGGAAGAGAGGTCGCACTTGGTGCGCTCGGCGAGGTCCTTGATCCGTTGCATCGCCACCGGGTCGGTGGAGAGATCGAGCCCGGTCTTGCTCTGGAAGTCCTTGAGCACGTACTCGATCATCGCGTTGTCGAAGTCGATGCCGCCGAGGAAGATGTCACCTCCGGTGGACTTCACCTCGAACACCCGATCGCGGATTTCGATTATCGACACGTCGAAGGTGCCGCCCCCGAGGTCGTAGATCACCACCGTCTCGTTCAGCCCCTTCCCGACACCGTAAGCGAGTGCCGCGGCGGTGGGCTCGTTGATGATCCGCACCACCTCGAGGTTCACCAGCTTCCCCGCGTCCTTGACCGTCTGGCGCTGCCGGTCGTTGAAGTAGGCGGGCACCGTCACCACCGCACGGTTGACCGGCCGCTTCAGGTAGTTGGAGGCGACGTCGCGAATCTTGTTCAAGATGCGGGCGCTGATCTCCTGCATCGTGAACTCTTTCTTCGCCACGTCGATGACGACGTCGTTCTTCTGACCCGGCCGCACCTGATAGGCCATCGTCTGTTTCATCGACTCGACGATGTCGCTGTTGAAGGACCGGCCCACCAGCCGCTTCGCCCCGTAAACGGTGTTGCGGGGATTGAGCTGCCACTGGCGCTTCGCCTCGTTGCCGATCAGCTCGGTGCCCTTGTCGTCGATCGCGAAGATCGACGGCACGGTGTAGTCGCCGCCCTTGTAGGGGATCAGCTTCACCTGGGGATTGCCGAGTGCGTCGAGCTCGACGATCGCCGCGCACGAGTTGGTCGTGCCCAGGTCGATTCCAATGATCGGTTCCTTGTCCATCGTTGCTGAGGACCTTTTCCAGGCTCGAGGGGCGCTGCGAGGTGCGAGCGAAGGGGAACCTTAAAACACCTGGGCCTGGAATCGCGAATAGCCGTCGATCGGCGCCGACGGTTTCGCCAGCGCGGGCCCGGCGAGGCTGAAAGCGTCGTCAAGGGTGACTCCGGCCGAGAGCTCGAGGCCGACCACCACTGCCCGAACCGAGGCTTCGCCCGCGGGGTCAACCCCTGGAGCAAGCGGCCCTTCCGGCACGTCAACCGAGGTCTGTGCGCCGGTGAGGGCAAAGTAGACCCGATGCCTACCTTCGGTCCCGGTGAGCTCGAGCCGGGCGAGCCCTGCTCCCGCCGAGGCGAGCGCATTCCAGGCGGGCTGGGCAGGACTGAAGACCCGGCTCGAAGGGGCGTAGCCGGAGGCTTCGGCGAAGGGCAGGAAAGGCGCCACCACCACCCGGCTCGGAAGGGCGTCAGCGCGGGTGATGCGGGCGCTCACGTTGGCGCTCACCGAGAAGCCTGAGCTGCCTGGTGTCAAAGTCGTTGCCCAGGCCCAGATGCCGGGGCGAGAGACCTCGGCGCCACCGTACGGGGCTCCGCTGCGCAGCAGCAGGGGGGCCACCGCGCGGGTGCCATTGGCCGCCACCGCGCCGGCCGTCCGGGAAGAGAACCCGACCGGCAGGGCGCCGGTCTCTTCACTGTCCTCGATCGCAGTGACGATCACCGTGTCGAGGCCGGGCGCCAGCGACGGAAGGACCACTTCGGTCCGTCGGGCCTGTGAGCGTTGCGGAGCGATCGACAGCGAGGTGAAGTGGGCATAGTCGGGCAGCGACTCACTGCCCGAAGGACAGAGCGATGGTTGTGCGCAGAGCCCATCGCCATCGAGGTCGTTGGTGTCTTCCACCCAGGGCCTTGCGCTGATCGAGAGCGGGGACTGGATCGCGAAATCCATCGCTCCCACGTAGGACAGAAACTCCACTGAACGCAGACCGAGCACGCGCGAGAGCGACATCCGGCCGGCGAAGCCCACCGACCGCCGTAGACCGGCCTCACCGAGACCGTCGGCGTGGCCCTTGAGCTCTTGTGGAATTCCCAAACCCGGCGAGGTGTAAAGTACGACGCTGCCCGGAACCGGAATTTTCTGCCCCACGCCGGGAAGGGTGACCTGGAAAGTATCGCCGAGCAGAGTGCGCAGGTCGACCGAAGGCAGGTCCGACGCCGACAGCGCCGCCAGTCCGGCCCAGTAGGTTCCGCTGCTCTGCACGTTGGCAAAGGAGATGGCTCCGTTGAAGCCTGCGTCGCCGTGCACCGGATTTTCGGCCAGCGAAAGCATCAGGTCCTTGCCCGTAGCCCCGAGCACTGTCACCCGTTCAAAGCGAGGGAGCCCGTCGGAGCGCAGCTGCAGGGACGCCACAGTGAAGGTGGCGCTCGGGCCTGAGAAGGCGGAGAACATCGCCACCCCGGTGGCATCGGTGAGGACGTCGACAGGCGCCGGGCAGGGGCCGGAAGCGGGCGGATGGTCGCAGCCGCGGACCACGGCTCCGGCCAGGGGTGCACCCGTCGACCCCGCCAGCACCAGCACCCGTCGCCCCGACGTGACTGACGGATACAGCCGCAGGGCGCACTCGCGGTAGGGCACGTTGGCACCCGTCACCGAAGCGCGGACCCGAATCTCGCCCGCGCCCACCGCGGTCACCACACCGCTTGGGTCCACCGTCGCCAGACCGCTCGGATTTCCCTGCAGGTCGACCACCGCGAACTGGGCGCTGGGGAGCGGATGTGAGCTGCCATCGAGTCGGTAAGCGACCAGCGTGAGTTTGAGGTGGTCGCCGACCTCGAGAAGTCCAGTGCGGGGCGTCAGGCTGAGCGCGTTGATCTGATCGGGAGCCGGCGCCAGCTCACAGGCGCCTCCCACGCAGGCTTGCCCCGTGGAACAGTCGGTGAGCCCACGGCAACTTGCGGGGACGCAGAGCTCGGCGATGCATTGCTGGGACGGCCCGCAGGCCTGCCCCTGGGCACACGAGTCGGTCGGTTGACAGTGGCCCTGGTCGCAGAATGCGGGAGGCCTGCCCGGCAGATGGCATTCGCTGTCGATCAGACACAGTGGCAATTCCCGACAGAGAGCCTGCCCGCACGGAAACCCCGGTGGGCACTGGCCGGGGCCGAAGGCGCGGCACTCGAAGTTGGCAGCGCAGCCAGTGCTGCCGAGCGAGCACGCCTGATACTCCCGGCAACGGCCCGAGACAGCGCTCGAACAATATTGCTGCGCCGGGCAATCGGTCAGTGTCTTGCATTCGGCCAGGCCACAGAGCCCGTCCTGACAGACCAGCCCGGCGCCACAGGTGGCATCGTTGAGACAGCGAACCCGGCAGGCACCTTCGCTGCACTGGTAGAGGGCAGTGGCGACGCGCGGGTCCACCCCGGGAGCGCAGTCGGTAGGCAAGGCGCAGGGCGGAGTGCAGACGCCCAGGGTGAGCTCGCAACGGCCTCCGCTGGCAGTGCAGTCTCCGTCCGTTTTGCAGCGAGCGCGCGCCTGGCAGCTGCCTTGGAAGCAGGCCTGGTTGGCGGCACAAGCGGTGTCGGCGGTGCACCGACAGCTGCCTTGAAGGCACGCGAAACCCGAAGCGCAGTCCTCGTCGGCGGAACACTGGGGTCGGGGAACGCAGCTGCCTTCCCGGCAAACCTGAAGGGTTCCGCAGTCGCCGTCGGCCGAGCAGGAGGGCGCACACGCGCCGAGGCGACATTGGCCCGTGGTGCAGTCGGTGTCGGTGGAGCAGGGCGGCGAGGTCACCGCAGGACAGCCGGCCAGGCTGACCAGCAGCCCGGACAGGAAAGTGACGCGCGTGAGGGCTGGGGGAATGTGCATCTCGTGCCAGGGACAGTGACGGGCTGGTTGCCTTTGTGAGTTAATTGCCGCTGCGGACGCGGCACCAGAACACAGGAGAGAACCCAAGTGGAAGCCAAGCGCTTTCTGCAGGTGGTCGGCTCGGAAGTCACCAGCGACTTCGTGAAGAACAGGACCATCCTATCCTTCGAAGAGTACCTCTCGCTCTTCTTTCAGAACCCGGCGGCGCAATCGAGAAATGCGGCCCAGTACCTCAAGGACGCAATCGACTCCTTCGGCACCGATTCGGTCCCGCATCCGTCCGGGAAGATCCGCCGCTTCAAGGTCTTCGATCAGACCGACGGCGAGCACGACGGAAGAGTGGCCGGTCAGGAAGAGGTGCAGAACGCGCTCTACCGATTGATCTCCAACTTCGTCCGCGCGGGTCGGATCGACAAGCTCATTCTCCTTCACGGTCCCAACGGTTCGGCGAAATCGTCCCTGGTCGATTCGTTGAAGCGGGGAATGGAGCAGTACTCCCAGCAGCCGGAAGGGGCGCTCTACAAGATCAACTGGGTGTTTCCGTCACAGAAGCTGGTCAAGGGGTCGATCGGCTTCGGCGACCGCCTCTCGGCCCACGGCGAGCTCGCCACTTACGCTCACCTTGGCGTGGAAGACATCGAGGTCCGGCTCACCTGCGAGATGAAGGACCACCCACTCTTCGTCGTCCCCCGCGCCGAGCGAAAGAAACTGCTCACCGAGGCAATGGCCAAGCACGGGGGAGGCGAAAAGGCAGTGATCCCCGACTACTTGCTCGAGGGTGAGTTCTGTCACAAGTGCAGCAAGGTTTACACCGCCCTTCTGAGCGTCAATTCAGGCGACTACTTCCAGCTTCTCCGGCACGTCCAGGTCGAGCGCTTCTACATCTCGCGTCGCTACCAGATAGGCACAGTCACCGTCGAGCCGCAGATGAGCGTCGACGCCGCTTACCACCAGGTAGCGGCGGACCGGTCGCAGCTCAATCTTCCTGCGTCGCTCCACAACAGTGTTCTCTTCGACCCCCACGGGGCGTTGGTGTCCGCCAACCGGGGGTTGATCGAGTACTCCGACCTGCTCAAGCGCCCGCTCGAGGCCTACAAGTACCTGCTCGGGGCCAGCGAGACCGGTCAGGTGCCGCTCGAGCACTTCATCCTCCAGCTCGACGAGGTGCTGATCGCCTCGGCGAACGAGAAACACCTGGCGGCCTTCAAGGAGCTGCCCGATTTCGCGTCGTTCAAGGGGCGGATCGAGCTGGTCCGGGTGCCCTATCTGCGCCGCTTCCAGGCGGAACAGGAGATCTACGATGCCCAGGTCACCCCGGCCTCGGTGGGCAAGCACATCGCTCCGCACGCGACACAGGTGGCGGCGCTGTGGGCGGTGCTGACCCGGTTGAAGCGGCCGATCGCCGATCGCTATTTGGGCGAGAAGAAAGAGGTCGTCAATCACCTCAACCCGCTCGAGAAAGCCCGCCTCTACGACGATGGCCGCGCCCCCGACCGGCTCTCGCTGTCGCAGGCGAAGGTGCTCCGCAAGTACATGGATGAGATTTACGAGGAGTCTGATTCGTACCCCAACTACGAAGGCCGCAGCGGCGCCTCGGCCCGCGAGATCAAGACCGCGCTCTTCAATGCCGCCCAGAACCCGGACTTCGGCTGCCTCCATCCGGTGGCGGTGCTCACCGAGCTGGACGCGCTCTGCAAGGACAAGAGCGTCTACGAGTTTCTCCAGCAAGAAGTGGTCGACGGCTACCACGACCACGAGGAGTTCGTTCGCATCGCCGAGAAGGAGCTGCTCGAGGAGGTCGACGACGAGGTTCGCGACTCGATGGGACTGATCTCCGAAGGCCAGTACCGCGAGCTGTTCGAGCGATACGTCCAGAACGTCTCGCACTGGGTGAAGAACGAGAAGCTGCGCAACCGCGTCACCGGCGAGATGGAACGGCCGGACGAAGCGCGCATGAACGAGATGGAAGCGATCGTGATGCCCAAGCGGGAGGACTCAGGCGAATTCCGCCGCAGCCTGATCTCGCAGATCGGCGCTCACAAGCTCGACAACCCCGACATCGAGATGGATTACCCGCGCATCTTTCCCGACCTCTTCCGGTACCTGCGCGACCATTTCTTCGAGGAGCGGAAGCGGGTGCTGTTGAAGAACAAGGAGAACATTCTCAAGTATCTCTCGGACGACCGTTCGCAGCTCAGCCCTCGAGAGCAGAGCCAGGTCCAGAGCACACTGAGCACCCTGATCAGCCGCTACGGGTACTGCGAGAGCTGCGCCAAGGACTCGCTGCTGTTCTTGATGCGGAAACGGTACGTGTAAGACAGACATCGGCTACGACCGCTTGCTCGGGCTGC
>JAYUUC010000665.1:0-3067 GCA_043755105.1 Myxococcales bacterium | reverse complement strand
GTGCGGCCGAAGCCGGTGGCCACCTCGTCGCAGATGAGGAGGATGTCGTGGCGCCGGCATAGCTGGGCGAGGCGGGAGAGATACCCCAAAGGCTGCATCTTCATGCCCGCCGCGCCCTGCACCAGCGGTTCGATCACCAGTGCCGCGATCTGGTCCGCCTTCTCCTCGAACAGCTTCTTGGCCACGGCGAGGCAGTGCTCGACGCAATCGCCCGCGCCCGCGTACCGGTAGGTGTCCGGAAACGGCAGTCGGTCGATCTCGAAGAGCAGCCCGTGGAAGGTCTGGTGGAAAAGGTCGATGCCTCCCAGAGAAACCGAGCCCACGGTATCGCCGTGGTACGAGCCTTCGAGGCCGACGAAGCGACGCTTCTCCGGTCGCCCTTTCAGCGCCCAGTACTGGTACGCCATCTTCAGGGCGACCTCGACCGCGGTCGACCCGCTGTCGGAATAGAACACCCGGGTGAGCCCTTCCGGAGCCACCGCCAGCAGCTGTTCGGCGAGCTCGATCGAAGGCACCGACGCGAGCCCGAGCAGGGTGGTGTGAGCGACCTTCGCGAGCTGGGCCTGCACTGCGGCGTCGATCTCCTTCTTCCGGTGGCCGTGCACCGTCACCCAGAGCGAGGAGACGCCGTCGAGGTAGCGGCGGCCGAGGTCGTCGACGAGGTAGTTGCCGTCGGCGGAGGCGATGATCAACGGGTCATCGGAAGGCCAGGCCTGCATCTGGGTGAAGGGATGCCAGAGGTATTTTTGATCCAGCCCGAGCAGTCGCTGATGCTCGGCCAGCGCTGAGGCCGTGGGCGCAGAGGGGCGGCGGGAGACGGGGCTTGAGTCACTGGGCATGGGGGACCTTTCGCTCGAAGTGTCGAGAGCGTCGCGAGGACTGACGGCTGCCTGGCAGCTCGGCAGTTCGCGCACGTAGACGGATGACGGACATGGGGTCGGCTTCAAAATGCCGAACCCACCGCCTGCCTGTCACCGAATGGCCCTTCAACCCTCGCTCCTCGCCAAGCCAAGTGAGTCGATGGCCTCGAGCACCTGATCCAGCTGCTCAAAACTATGCGCGGCGGAGAGCGAGAACCGCAGCCTGCTGGTCCCTTCCGGCACGGTAGGCGGGCGAATCGGCTTCACCAGAAAGCCGAGGGTCCTCAGTTCCTGCGAAGCCTGAAAAGCGCGCTCGGCGGTTCCAAGAACTAAAGGAAAAATGGGACTGGAAGCGGCGGCGCTGACCCCGCACCGCTGCAGTCCATCGGAGAACCGCCCGATGTTCCGCCAGAGCTTCGTCCGCAACTCCGGATCCGCCTCCACTCGCTCGATCGCCGCCTTTGCTGCAGTGCACAGCGAGGGCGGCAGCGCGGTCGAGAACACCAGCGAGCGGGCCCGATTGACGAGCAACTCACGGACCTCGGCGCTGCTGACCACGAAGGCGCCGAACGCTCCAAGCGCCTTGCCCAGCGTCCCCACCCGCACGTCCACCTGCGATTCCAATCCCAGCGCTTCACACAGGCCCGCTCCGGTCGGCCCGTGCACACCGGTGGCGTGGGCCTCGTCGACCAGCAAGGCCGCCCCGTATCGCCGGCAGATCGCCACCAGCTCCGTCAGCGGCGCACAATCTCCATCCATCGAGAACACCGACTCGGTGCACACCAGCCGCCGGCGGCCGCTCACTCCGGAGAGCGACCGCTCCAGCTGCTCGAGGTCATTGTGGGGGTAGACCATCACCTTCGCCCGGGAAAGCCGGCACCCGTCCACCAGCGAAGCGTGGTTGAGCGCATCGGAAAAAATCACATCGCCCTCGCCGCAAAGAGCCTGCAGCGTCCCCACGTTGGCCGCGTAGCCGCTGTTGAACAGCAGCGCCGCTTCCGCCGACTTGAAGTCTGCCAACTTCCGCTCCAGCGAGCGGTGGGCGGACGTATCCCCCACCACCAGTCGCGAGCTACCGGCCCCGAGGCCGTGCTCCGAAAGGCCGACGATCGCCGCCTTCACCAGAGCGGGGTCCGCGGCGAGCCCGAGGTAGTCATTGGAAGAGAAGCTCACCAGCGAGCGTCCTCCCATCGTCACCACCGCCGTCTGCGGCGAGCTGCGCAGCTCGAGCTCTCGGCGCAGCCCTTGCCTTCCCAGCTCTTCGAGCTCGAGGCGGGCCCACCCCCGGGCCACCGCGGCAGTGCTCCCGTCCCCGCTCGGCCCGGGCTGAATCATCCGCGCGCGTTGGGCTCGAGCGGCTTCACTCCCGCCTGCTCCAGGAGCGCGAGGTCCGCGTGGTACTCGGGATTGCCGGTGGTGAGCAGCTTCTCGCCGAAGAAGATCGAGTTCGCTCCGGCGATCATGCAGAGCAGCTGGCCCTCCGCCGACATCTGCAGCCGGCCCGCCGACAACCGCACCATCGCTTCGGGCATCAGGATGCGGGCCGTGGCGATCATCCGCGCCAGCTCGACCGGAGCGACCGGAGTCTGCTCCGCCAGCGGGGTACCCTCGACCGGGACCAGCGCATTGACCGGCACCGATTCGGGGTGAATCTCCTGGTTCGCGAGGGTGACCAGCATCTGGCAGCGGTCCTTCACCGTCTCGCCAAGCCCGATGATGCCGCCGGAGCAGACCGAGATGCCGGCGTCGCGCACCCGCTGCAGGGTCTTCAAGCGGTCGTCGTAGGTGCGAGTGCTGATGATGTCGCCGTAGTGCTCCTTCGACGTATCGAGGTTGTGGTTGTAGGCGGACAGCCCGGCCTTCTTCAGCCGCCGCGCCTGCTCGTCGGTGAGCATGCCCAGGGTGCAGCAGGCCTCCATGCCCATGCCGCGCACGCCCTTCACCATCTCGAGCACCGAGTCGAACTGGGGTCCGTCCTTCACTTCGCGCCACGCTGCGCCCATGCAGAACCGGGTCGCGCCCGCCTCACGTGCCTTGCGGGCCGCGTCCAGCACCTCGGGCACCGCGAGCAGCTTCTCTGCCTTCACCCCGGTGTCGTAGCGCGCGGCCTGGGGACAGTAGGCGCAGTCCTCCGAGCAGCCGCCGGTCTTGATCGACAGCAGCGAGCAGAGCTGAACCTTGTTGTCCCCGAACACCTCGCGGTGGAC
>JAYUUC010000664.1:0-3079 GCA_043755105.1 Myxococcales bacterium | reverse complement strand
GGAAGCTGGGGGTGATCAACCTCGAGGGCCGGGTGTTCATGAAGGCGCTCGATGATCCGTTCAGCTTGGCTCTCGAGCTGGTGGCCGAGATGCGGAAGCAAACGTCCTGCATTCTCGTCGACATGCACTGCGAGGCCTCGAGCGAGAAGGGGGCGATGGGCGTGCTGCTCGACGGCAAGGTTTCGGCAGTGGTCGGGTCTCACACCCACGTTCAGACCGCCGACGAGCGGATCCTTCCCGGAGGAACCGCCTTTCTCACCGATGCCGGCATGTGCGGCCCGCTGGATTCGGTGATCGGCATTCGCAAGGAGCTCTCGGTGGAGCGTTTTCTCACCCAGCGCCCGACCGGCTTCGAGGTGGCGAAGAACTTGGTCTACCTGCAGGGGGCGGTGATCGACATCGACGACGCCACCGGCAAGGCGCGTTCGATCGAACGGGTGCGCGAGCATCTTCCGGGAACCTGACCGACCCCCCCTTTCCTTGATCCGAGGGCTTCTGATGTCGACGCTGCGTCGCGCCACCCCTGATGAGCAACTCGCAGAGATCACCCGAGGAACGGTGGATCTGCATGTGGTCGAGGAGCTGAAGAAGAAGCTGGAGCGCTCGTACGACCAGCAGAAGCCGCTGGTGATCAAGGCGGGCTTCGACCCCAACCGGCCCGACCTTCACCTCGGCCATACCCTGCTCCTCACCCGGATGCGGAGGTTTCAGGAATTCGGCCATCAGGTGGTGTTCCTGATTGGCGATTTCACCGCGCTGATCGGGGACCCATCGGGAAAGAACGTCACCCGCCCTTCCCTCTCGAGGGAAGAAGTGCGCGCCAACGCCGAGACCTACAAGACCCAGGTCTTCAAGGTGCTCGACGAGAAGGACACCCAGGTTCGGTTCAATTCGGAGTGGCTCGACACGCTCGGGACCGAAGGGCTGATCCGGCTCGCGTCGCGCTGGTCGGTGGCGCGGATGCTCGAGCGCGACGACTTCAAGAAGCGCTTCAAGGAGAACCGGTCGATCTCGATTCACGAGTTTCTCTACCCGCTGCTGCAGGGCTACGACTCGGTGGCCTTGAAGGCCGATGTCGAGCTTGGCGCCACCGATCAGCTCTTCAACCTGCTGGTGGGTCGTCAGCTGATGAAGGAATACGAGCTCGCGCCGCAGGTGATCATGACCGGGCCGATTCTCGAAGGGATCGATGCGAGGGCCGTCGATGGGCAGATCGTCGGCGAGAAAATGTCGAAGAGCCTCGACAACTACGTCGGCATCAACGAGCCGCCCGAGCAGATCTTCGGCAAGTTGATGTCGATCACCGACGACCTGCTCTGGCGCTACTACTTGCTGCTCTCGTCGCTTGCGGGTCCACGTATCGAAGCGTTGAAGGCGGCGGTGAAGGCGGGCACCGAGCACCCCAAGGCGGCGAAGGTGGCCTTCGCGCGAGAGATGGTGGCGCGCTTCCATGGCGAAGCGGCGGCGGCGAAGGCGGTGGATGATTTCGAGAAGCGCTTCGCGAAGAAGGAGCTCGACGTGGCAGAGCTACCTCTCGCCGAGGTCGCGCTTCAGGGCGCCGAGAAAATCTTCCTCACCAAGGCGATCGCGGAAGCAGGGCTTGCCGCCTCAGGAACGGAAGCGCGAAAGTTGATCACTCAGGGCGGGGTGCGACTCAACCAGCAGAAAGTGGTCGACCCCAAGGTCGAGCTGGGTGCGGGCGAATACCTGGTTCAAGTGGGGAAGTTGAAGGCGGCGCGGGTCCGGATTTCCTGAACACCGACCGGCTCCGACGCGAATCGCGGATCAAACCGTTCAGCCCGAGCGTAGGTCGTGAGGCCGAAGTCGAGGGCCGCCAGGCCTCTTTCGACTCTGCGCCTCTAGCGCGACGCTCGAGATGAACGGGGGCCACTCTCTCGAGGTGCAGCTTGTCGAGCGCTCGAGCTACGGCTCCCGTGGCTTCACCTCGAGCGTGTTCCCGGCCGAGTAGGCATTGAACTCCGGTGCGTACATCGACTGCACCGTCGCCGGGCCGACCCGGAAAACTCCCGCCATGTTGGCGCGGAGTCGGTACTTGAAGGTGTACTGACCCGCGGGGAGCGATTCGAAGAAGAAGTTCGCGCCCGAGTCCCGCACCTCTTCGTACCAGCCGATGCCCAGGTCCCACTTGAAGCTCGACTGGGCGGCCTCGGGTTCAAGCCCGGCCGCTCGCGGATCGCGCAGATGGACGTACTCGGCCGCGGCCTTTGCCTGGAGTGAGAGCTGAACTTCGAGTTCGTCGCCGGGGTGAAGCACCGCTCCTTCTGCCAGGGGCCGGAGCACCCGCTCGCGCCCCACCAGCTCGCGGCGGAAGTATCGACGGCTCACTGCGAAGAGATCCCCTCGGTCTTCCAGCGGAAGCTGGTCGGTTGAGAAGGTCCAGGTCGCGGAGGCGAACTGCAGTCCCTTGCCCCGCTTCTCCACCGACACAGAGGACTGGGTCTTGGGGTCGAGTGCCTTTCCCGGAATGATCCACTGCTGCTTGTTCAGTGCGCTGTCGGGCTCGAAGACGAAGGTCTGGGACTGGCTGCCCGCCGTCACCGTCGTCTGTTCGCGCACCCCGAGAGACTTCTCGGCCTCGAGGTATTTCACCAGCGAGTAGATCACCTCGGCGGTGGTACGGGTCGACTTCCACTGGTTGAGCTTCTTGTTGAGGAACAGCCACTGCACCAGGCCCTCGCGGCGCGGGTCCTGGGGAGACAGCTCCATCAGCACCCTCAGGGCGAAGGCGTGGCTCTCGACGGTGTCTCGATACCAGAGCCAGCTGCGATCCTCGGCGGCCCAGAAAGTCCCCTGATCCGGAGTGGTCTTCGCCGAGTCCATCACGCTCTCGAAGACCTTGCGGGCATCGGCCTCACGCCCCATTCGCTTCAGCGTCAGGGCGAGGTAACCCTTGAGGTAGGGCGAGTGCTCCTTCCAGTGCTTGAAGCTGACATCGAGGATGCGGGTCCGCTCCGCCATCGTGAGCGCATCGCCGGTCCAGCTGGCATCGGGGAAGCTCGATGCCACGTAAGTGAGAAAGGTGAGGAATTCCCAGCAGCAGTCGTCCTTCAGCTTCCGG
>JAYUUC010000663.1:0-3083 GCA_043755105.1 Myxococcales bacterium | reverse complement strand
AAAGTCGTGCGACCCGAGGCCAAGACCGTTGCCCCCAAAGCGGAGTCTGCTGGCTCGAACGGCACGACGCTCCTCGTTGTTCTACAGCGGCTGTCGTTGAACCATCAGCTGCCAGAGTCGCCAAGCCCTATCCGGCCGTCAATCAGGTACTCGACGTTGGCAGCGAAAACCGGGTTGAGCGGTCAGCCCTACTGAACCTTCACGGTGCGACTGAGCAGGGGAGCGGCCTCGCGCTGGCTCCCGCGGTCAGAAAGGAGGTGGCTGGCGAAGAGGAGGCCGCCTCCCACGAAACCGAGTGCGGCGCACTCCGACCGGGCACCGAGATGGGCGGCGAGGAAGCCCGCCGACGCGCTTCCCATGCCGAACACCGCCACCGTCGCCCCCAGCGCCTTGAACATTGGTTGCTCCTCGTCGAACCTTTTCGCGCTCAATGCCTTCAAGTGATGTGCCGAACCTTCGACGTCCTGAGGTCGCGGGGTTGGAGTGAGGCCTCACGAGAAACAGGGCAACGAAATGCCCACTGAAGGAACCCCGGTTCACACCGTGAGGCTCGCCCCCGCTTCACGCGCTGACTTCTCGCGCAACCGGGGTCACCGCGCCCTCGTTCGAGAGCTTGGTTCCGAGTCGATGACTGCTGAGGAGCAGCCCCGCCCCGACCACTCCGAGGGCGGCGCACTCCGCAAACCCACCGAGGGCATCGCTCAGAATGTTCATCGACAACCCACCTGCAGCAAAAACCGCCACCATCGCCCCCAACGCCTTGCCCATGGTTTGTCTCCCCTTGGTAACAACAGCGATTGATACAAGCGCCGTGCCGACCCTCCCTGCAGGACGAGGCGAGTGACAATCGACATTTGGGTTGAATGTTGACCGAGCAGCGCGGCTTCAACGGAAAGTTTTGCTGGTACGACGAGCGGAGAGGCCGGGAAGCGATAGGAAAAAACTTCCACGAAAGGCCGCCCCGTTTCCCTCAAGGGGAAGACAAGCGCTCTGATTCTCGGACTTTAGTTCCGTTCGAGCGCTGGCACACCGGCTGCTATTGCCCCCAGACACAGTGCGGCCGGCGACCAAGGTCGGACGACGCACGCCGCGCTCGAACAAACTTTGTCGCATCCAAACAGCAGAAGGAGAGCAACGATGTTCAACAAGAGCGCGTGGGGGTGGGCGGTGACGGCGGCGGTGCTCCTCGGAGGCTGCGCCCATCAGGGGGTGACGGTTCCCGAGCCGAAGGAGGAGGCGTTTCGAATCGGGCGCGAGGACGTGGTGGACATCGCGGTGTGGCGCGACCCTGATCTCTCGCGGGTGATTCCTGTTCGCCCCGATGGCTTCATCTCGATGCCGATGATCGGCGAAGTGAAGGCCGCCGGGTTGACCCCGGTGGACCTCGCCGAGCAGATCAAGGGCAAGCTTCAAGCGTTTGTTCAGGACCCGAAGGTCACGGTGATTGTCCGCGAGGTGAACTCCACTCGCGTCTATCTCACTGGTGAAGTGGCCCATCCCGGCAGCTACCCGCTTCGGGGCACGGTGTCTCTGATTCAGGCAGTGGCGCTGGCGGGTGGATTTTCCGATTTCGCCAACCGCGATCGCATCGTGGTGATTCGTCCGGGCAAGGACGGAGGCAAGTACCCGGTGCGCTACAGCGACCTCATGGACGACGAGCATCACTCGGAAGTGTTGCTCCAGTCCGGGGACACCGTGGTCGTCCCCTAGGGCTTTGGCTTCCATCCCGGAAGGCGCGTTCACTCCGCGGCTTGGCCGCGAAGGGCCTCCCTTGCCTGAAGTGTTTCCAAACTGGCCCCTCGTTGGCTGTCGGAAAGGAGCGGCGTGATGAATGCCTCGATTCGCACCCTTGGCGCCGTCTTTGCCTTGAGCCTGGCGAGCGGCGCGGCAGCAGAAACCCGGCTGGTTGCGACGCTGAAGCTGAGTGCCGAGGAGCGCTACGACGACGCGGTGCTGTTGCGAACCGGCGCCGGCGCCGGCCAGCTGATGAGCAAGCTCTCCCCGCAGGTGGGGCTCTCGCTGGCGGATGAAACCCTGCAAGCGTCCACCTGGTACTCGCCGGATCTCCTCATTCACCACGGCTCGGGCTCGGTGACGCTCGACCATCGGGGATCGCTGGAGTTGAAGAAGAAGCTCAGCCGGGAGACCGACGTGAGCACCCGGGCGCAGGTATGGCGGGTCAGCGACCCCACCTCCCTTCCTCGATTGGGGGTGGCGCGGACGCTCTCTCCGATTCTCTACGGGAAGCTGGACCTCGGTGCCCGCACCTCGTTCACCGAACGGTTCGAGGGGCGGTTGGGTTACAAGCTGGAGGCCGCGAAGATCTACGAAGCGGACAGGCTTCCTGGCTTTTATCACGCGCCCTCCGTCGAGGGCCTGGTCAACCTCACCCGGCGCACGGTGCTTGGCGCTGAGTACCGCTTCCAGTACTTCAGCCTTGGCGCTGAAAGTGCACATGCGCACGGTGCTTTCGCCACCCTTCGTCACCGCATTACCCGCCAGATGCTGTTCACCGCTCAGGCAGCTCCGGTGTTCTTTCAAGATCACCAGCGCCCGGAGCTGACCGGGGTGTTGCCCCGCCTCAACCTCGAGTTGGCGCGCGAGGGCGAGCACTTCGACGTGGCGGTCGTCGGCGGTGAGGACCTGGTCGGAGCGAGCGGCTTCACCTCGGCGCTGTGGGCGGACTACGCGTCGCTGACCATGGCCTACCGCCTTGTCAGCCCGGTGAAGCTGTTCGCGGCCACCAGTTACTACCGCAACGGCCGAGCTCCCACGGTGGGGCTGTGGCCTCAGGGAACCGAAGCCGTGGCGAGCTCGCAGGGGTACGCGGTCGGCGGTGGAGTGGAGTGGAAGCTGGGCCGAAATGTGGCGGCGGTGGGCTCCGTAGAGCGCTTCGCCCAAGTGGATGGTGACGGGGGCCAGCAGGGCCTGGTGCGGAACATCGCCGCGGTTCGGCTGGTGGTGACGACTTTATGAAAACTTCGACGCATGCAGGAGGAGGGAACATGGAGCGAGGGATGACGGCGGATCAGATGTTTGCGGCAATCTGGCGGCGCAAGGTGCTGATTGCGGCACTCGCAGCG
>JAYUUC010000662.1:0-3085 GCA_043755105.1 Myxococcales bacterium | reverse complement strand
GCGATGCCGATCTTCTCCATCGCCTGCTTGAACAGAAGGCGATCCTCGGCCTTGTTGATCGCGTCGAGCGAAGCGCCGATCAGTCGCACCCCGTACTTCTGCAGAATGCCCTGCTCGGCCAGCGCCTTGGCCAGGTTGAGCGCGGTCTGTCCGCCCATCGTCGGCAGCAGCGAGTCGGGCCGTTCGCGGGCGATGATCTTCTCCGCCACCTCGACGGTGATCGGCTCGATGTAGGTCCGGTTGGCGAACTCCGGGTCGGTCATGATCGTCGCCGGGTTGGAGTTGAGGAGCACCACCTCAATCCCTTCTTCCCGCAGCGCCTTGATCGCCTGGGTACCGGAGTAATCGAACTCGCAGGCCTGTCCGATGACGATTGGGCCAGAGCCAATCACCAGGACCTTCTTCACATCCGTCCGCTTGGGCATCTTAAAGCGAGCGGCTTAGCACGCTTTGAGCCCGGCGCGCGGTGTTACGCTTCGGCTCCGATGCTCTTCGCCCTTCCCCTCTTGCTGCTGGCCGCCCTCAGCCCTGAGGAGGCCCAGCGTCAGCTCGAGCGAATCCAGAAGCTGCCCCCGGCCCAGGTGGCAGAGCAGGTGCAGAAACTCCAACAGGAGCTGGGTGAACCCAAGCCTCTGGAAGGTCCTCCGGCACGGGAGCTCACCGAACCCGAGCAAGTGGAACAGGAGGCCCGTCGCTACTTCCAGCTGCTCCTGAAAGGCGATGCAAGGCAAGCAACGCAGGGCTCCTCGGTCCCTTTCCAGCTCGAGGGGAGGAAGTTGAAGACGTCGTCCGAGCTGTTCCAGGAATGGCTCAAGACCCTGCGCACCCAGAGGCTCGATCAACTCACTCTCTACGGAATCGAGGTGCTCACCCCCGTCCAGATGGAGCAGCGTTACGGCAAGCCGCCCTCCCGCTTGGCCGGACTGCCATGGAAGGCGCCGCACATCTACCTCGCGGTCGGCAACCTGAGTGGCAGGGCCGCCATCCTCGTCTTTCAACAGAAGGGACCGCGGATCTGGAGAGCGGTTGGCTACACCGACTGAACCGTCCTGCTGGATTCAGCTCAACGCAGCAAAGCAGCGGCCAATGCGCTCCAGACCCTTCTCGATCTGTTCCCTCGAGGTGGCGAAGCTCATCCGCAAGTAGCCCTCGGCGCCAAAGGGCATGCCCGGCACCGCCGCAACCTGGAAGTCCTCGAGCAGAATCTCGGAGAGGTGCACCGAGCTGCGAACCGCCTGGCCCTTGTAGCGCCGGCCGATCAGCGGCTCGACGTTGGGGAAGACGTAGAAGGCTCCTTCTGGGACGGGGCATCGCACCCCTTCCAGCTGGTTCAGCCCGGCGACGATCAGGTCCCGCCGGGCCTTGAACTCGGCGACCATCGCCTCCATCGCGCCCGCGGGGCCCTTGAGTGCCGCCAGTGCGGCCTTCTGGGCGATCGAGTTGGTGCACGAGGTCGATTGGTCCTGGATCGACTGCATCCCCGCGATCACTTCCCGGGGTCCGGCGGCGTAGCCCATTCGCCAGCCCGTCATCGAGAAGGCCTTTGAAAAACCATTGACCACCACGGTCCGCGAAAACAGGTCAGGCGCGGCGTTGGCGATGTTGCAGAAAGGCTCGGAGACGTAGAGCAGTTTCTCGTAGATGTCGTCGGTCACGATCAGGCAGTCGTGACCTCGAAGCACCCCGGCGATCTGCTCCAGCTCCTTCCGGGAGAGCACGGCACCGGTGGGGTTGCTCGGGCTGTTGAGCACCACCGCCCGGGTGCGAGGCGTCAGCGCCCGCTGCAGCGCCACCGGATCAGGGGCGTAGTTGTTCTGCTCCGAGGTCTCGAGAATCACCGGCAGGCCGTCGGCGAGGAGCACCATGTCCGGGTAGCTCACCCAGTACGGCGCGAAGATGATCACCTCGTCGCCGGGCGAGAGCAGCGCCTGAAACAGATTGTAGAGCGCATGCTTGGCCCCCGCGGTGACCACGATCTGCTCGGGGGGATAGTTGAGCCGATTCTCGGCCTTCAGCTTCTCGGAGATGGCCGCCCGCAGGGCCGGGAACCCGGCGGTCACGGTGTACTTGGTGAATCCCTCTTCCAGCGCAGCGACGGCCGCGTCCTTGATGAACTGCGGGGTGTCGAAATCGGGCTCTCCCGCGGCAAAGCTGACCACATCCACTCCCTGGGCGGCCAGGGCCTTGGCCTTGGCATTGAGCGCCAGGGTTGCCGACGGCTGAATGGCCTTGAGCCTGCGCGCGAGCTGGATGGTCAAGACTGCTCCTCAAGCGGGCCTTTGGTCTGCACCCTGGAAAGACTAGGTCCCACTTCCGCGGGCCTTGCCGAACTTCGCCTCGAGCTTCGCCAGCACGTTCGGCGGGACCAGCCCCTTGACGCTTCCTCCGAGCGAAGCGACCTCGCGGACCAGCTGCGACGAGATGTAGAAGTAATCCTCACCGGTCATCATGAACACCGTCTCTATCTTCGCATCGAGGGTCCGGTTCATGTTCGCCATCTGGAACTCGTACTCGAAGTCCGAGACTGCCCGGAGGCCGCGCAGGATGACGTGCACACCCTTCCTCGCGGCATATTCCACCAGCAGCCCGTGGAAGTCGTCGACCTCGACCCGGGGGTCGGTGCAAGCCTCCTGCACCAGCTGGCGCCGCTCCTCGACCGAGAACACCGACTTCTTGTTCGGGTTGGAGGCGATCGCGACGATCACCTTGTCGAACATGTGCAGTCCCCGCTGAATCAGGCTGAGGTGCCCGTTGGTCAGGGGGTCGAACGAACCGGGATAGATCGCGACGGCCATGGACGCGGAGTGTGTTCTCGTCCGTCGCCGTGGGTCAAGAACTGGAGTACAGGCTGACCAAGGTATCGCCGAACCGACGCTGGTCGAAGCGACTCAGACCGGCGGCCTGTAGCGGCGCCTCTTCCCGTCGATCATGCTCGAGCACCAGCCGACCTCCCGGAGCCAGCAATCCGTGGGTTCCAATCTGCTCGAGCACCGACGCCACCACCCGCGCGGCATAGGGCGGGTCCGAGAAGATCAGCTCGAACGTCTCCCGGTCGCGCCCCAGCTGCTCGAGCGCCTTGTCCACC
>JAYUUC010000661.1:0-3090 GCA_043755105.1 Myxococcales bacterium | reverse complement strand
CCCTGTTGAGGATCGGCGCTGGCCTGAACCGCTCGAGAACGGCGTCACCCGAGAGCGCCTCGCCCTTCAGCTGGGTCGCGAGGGAAGACGAGAAGGTCTGGGTGACGGTGATCAGCTCGGGATGACGGCAGTCGCCGCCTGCGACGGTCAGCGTGCGCGGCGCGGCCTGGGAAGCCGAGCTTGCGATCAAACCCATCAGGCTCCAGGCGAGCCGCAGCTGACGACGACCCATTCGAAAACCTCTTAGCTCCGCGCGGCCCAGAACGAAACGGTCTGTTAGAAGCAGCCGCAATCTTCGCAGGGGGGTTCGATGGAGACTCGGCTCATTTGGATCGCGGTCGCGGCTGGCCTGGTGGGTGGGTGCGCGTCGAAGGACGCATGTGGCTCGGAAGTATGCAGCGCCGAGCAGCGCTGTTCGGCGAGCAAGGTCTGCGTCACGGATACACCGCCGACCCTGAACGTCGATAGTCCCAGTGACGGCCTGCTGATTGGCGGTCAGACCGTCGAATTGAGAGGGACCGCGCTGGACGACACCGAGGCGTTGAAGGTCGAGGTCTCGGTCGACTCGGGGGCGTGGATCCCGCTGGTGATCGGCAACGCGGGATCTTTCGAGCGCCAGCTGACGGTGCCGACCAGCGACGAGGCGACCTCGAAGATCGTGGTGCGCGCGGTCGACCAGAAGGGTCGCGAGGTGAAGGTCGTCCGTTCGGTGAAGGTCGACAACGTGGCCCCCGTCTGCGCTTTGAACACACCGCTCGAGGGAGCCGTGCTGACGCAGACGGGAAGCGTTGGGGTCAGTCTGCTTGCCTCGGACGGCTCGCTGACGTTGATGAACCCCCGCGTGTCGACGGACGGCGCCAGGACCTTCGCGCCGGCGACCAAAGCAGGCGCCGATTACACGTTCGACTGGATGCTGACGGCTGAGAATGGCGTGGCCCATCAGGTCGTCTTCCGAGTCGAAGACGGGTCGGGCCATACCTGCGAAGCGACGGTCAACGTGACGGTCGACAACGTGGCGCCGGCGGTTGGGTTTGCAAGCCCGGGCGCTGGAGCGCTGCTGGGACCGGCGTTTTTTTCGTCGGGGGGAACGTTCGCGGGGACGTCGTCCGACGGGACGCGAAGCTTGCGCTCGGTGTCGTTCAGCTTTGCCGACGGGGGCTGGCTGCCTGCTGCGGTGTCGGGGAATCAATGGACGGTGTCGATCACGCCGCCTGTCGGAGCCGACTACGTCGCGCGGACAGCGACCGTGGTCGCGGTGGACCTGGCAGGGAACACCGCGAGCGCCACGCGCGAAGTGCAGGTGGACGTCGTACCGCCAATGTTGTCGATCACGGCGCCAGCGTCCGGAGCCAGATTGAACGCGGCGAACTTTCCTTCGGGAAACGCTGTCGCGCTCGCGTGGACGCTGACGGATGGCGACCCGCAACCATCGCTTGGGCTCGCGCTGTCCGACGGAGGGGTTCAGAGCCCACCCGTTGTGACCACCGCGCCCACCGACAACCCGAAGACCTACCAGCCGGTGCTCGTGGCAAGGGATCGCGCGGGAAACACGGCGACCGCCTCGGTCACCTTCACCGTCGATCGGGTGGCTCCCACGGTCACCCTCTTTCCGGCGAACAACACGCGCATGCACGTCGGGCCCGCGAAAGCCGTCTTCAGCGAGGCGATGATGGCCAGTGGCTCGGGGCTGGTCCTCAACCCGACAGCGACGGGAACGTGGACGACTGCGACGGAATGGACGAGCGCGGCGCTGGAGAAGGATCGCGTCTACACCGCGGCGGGCGGCGCAGTGACGGACCTGCATGGAAATCCAGTGACCTCGCCCACGCCGACCCGATTTCACACGGAGACCTGGATCCCCGCCTCGGGCGCAACCCTCGCGACCGGCTATTCCCAGGTGCTTCTGGCGGATGCCGATCCCGAGGGAGTGCTGAACATCGTCGCGCGGGAAAGCGTGAGTGGCTTCTCATTTGCTCACTGGCTAGAGCTGAGCCCGTCGATGGGCACTGCCGTGAACCTCGGGGTGGTGGAGCAGGGCTCCGAGGCGCTGGTCAGCTGGTGTACGACCCAAAGTGACCTGACCTCGCGTCGACTGGCTGGAATGGCGGACGGGCAGACGAACCCGCAGATCCTCACCTCGGTTCGGTTCAAAGTCGGCTCGGCCGCCGTGGCATCGACGATTGCTGACGCCTTCATCCCGACCCCTCCGTTTGCAGGCGAAGGAACTGGGTTGGCCGAGTACGGGTTCATTCGAGGCGGCAACTACGATCGGGGATCCGTCGTGCTCGCCCCGGTGGGGCTATCGAAGGTCAATGCGATCCACGTCGGAACGAAGCGGTGGGAGATCGTCGAGTACCCATCGACCGGCCTCAAGTCGCAGACCTTCGGCTGTTACCCTTCGATCTTGGGCAACGCCCCGCCCAACTGCGAGATGAGGGCAGTCAAGTACCTTTCCGGTGGGGCGCCGACCGCACGCGCCGTGTCGGCCATGTCGACGGGCTGCTCAGCGCAACAGGTCTACGATGCAACGGCGACCTCGACGACCTTGATGGGTTGGCAGCCCGAGTGTGGGTCGTTTCAGCGGCCGGCGTGCTTCCCGGACTCGATGGCAGCGGGGTCGCCGAAGCAGTTGGTGGCGGATCGTTCGAACGACGGAACGTTCTATTCGTTGGAGCTCGGCGTCTCGACCCAGGTGCGAAAGCTGGTGCTGGGTGGAAACTGCACTGGAACGTGGGTGAATGTTGGGGCGGCGATGACGTTCCCGACGCCGGCGCGGTTGGTGGTCATCCGGGGCAACCCGGGGCTGCTCTACGCGGACGCCGCCGGGAATCTGAAGTTCGTCACCCCCTGACGCGTGGGCCCGGCGGGTCTCAAGGGCACGCCTTCGAGACCGTGGTGTTGCCGGTGTTGCGCGCGTCGTGTTGATACTTCGGCCAGGGCGCGCTCACGTCGAGGCCCGCGCTGTCGACGATGTACGCCATCACCCAGCCTGTGCCGGTGGCGAAGTAGAAGATGCCCGTCGACGACTGGGGCCGCTCGCGGTTGCAGTCGAGCGTGGCCGAGGCAGTGACGTTCCCCGCGACGGCGGGA
>JAYUUC010000660.1:0-3090 GCA_043755105.1 Myxococcales bacterium | reverse complement strand
AGTCCCTGTTCCCAGGGGCCGCGGACGATCTTTCCATGCTCCTCGAGGAGCGTTGTTCCTTTCGTTCGCTGAAACCTTGGATCGACGCCGAGGTGATGCGTCACGAGACCGAGCAGTTGCTGAGCAACACCAAAGCCGAGTTTCAAAAGGATGCCCTCGCGCAGACTCAGGCCGACTGGAGTGCGGACAGCGCCACTCCTTTCGGCGAGCGGCTGGAATCCTCGCTCCGGAAGCTCCTTGAGGACCGCTTGCCGCGGATCTGCTTCGAGGTCTCCGAGCGGCTTCTGGGATTGGAACCGGCGGTGGTGGAGCAACTGCTCTCTCCCGATTCGATGCGCAACTGGATTGACACCCAGATTCCGGACCTCAGTTACGGGGAGAAGATTCTCACCCCCGCCGTTCCGGCAGGCGTGGAGGTGTCCGAGGGAAAGCTGACTCTGATCTCGAAGCTGGCCTCACTGGGCAACGTGGGCGATGCGGCTGACCTCGCTCTGCTCCAGCAGGTCCTGGCGTGCGTGGACGAGGAGTTGCTCCGCGAGCTCGTCAGTGCGAGCTACTCGATCGTCGTCGCGCGCGACAACATCACCAACGGCAACCTTCGGGCGAGCGGTCGGAAGCTCGCCGGCGGGTTCACCGTGGATCATGCCGACGGGGTTCATGCCGTCGAGGCGGGTGGAGACCGCAGCATCACCATCCGCAGCTTCATGCGGGACGGGAAGCTGGTGTTCAACGTCAGCACCCTGATGCACGAGATCGGACACGCGATCGACATGGTTCTGCGGGCGAAGGGAAAGGATCCGCTCCACGTCAACAAGGCCTTCGCCGACGCCTTCGCCGGCGAGCACCAGAATTTTTCGCGCAGCTACTTCCACACCCAGCCGGAGTTCATGGCCGAGGCCTTTGCCCGCTATTCGATGGACCCGGAGCAGACCCGACGGAAGTTCCCTTTGGCGACGAAGGCCTTCGAATCGCTCAAGCTCGCTTCCCCCGTCGTCGACGGCCAGGCGCTGGTGGCGCTACACCACCAGATGGTGTCCGAAGCCCCGGTCACCACCTCGGTCGATGCGGTCGCGGTGCTCGACGAACACTTCAAGTTGAATCGCGCCCGGGCCCAGCATCAGAAGACCCTTGAACCGCTGATCCTCGACCTCGCCGGCGAGTCTGCCGCGACCGAGGCCCTCGCCAAACAGCTAGGCAGCCATTGGGTCACCTTGCGTGCTCCGACGGTCAGTCCGTTCGGTGTCAATGACGGCTTTGTTCCCGTCGATGCCGCGACCTTTAACGACCCGACCGCCTTCCAGTCGCTGCTCGACGAGCTCACCGGCGGCAACGGCGCCGTTCTCTACCTCTCGGACCTCTCGGGCATCGCTCGCGGTTCACCTGGCTTCGCGCGGCTGAAGCAGTTTCAGCAGCTGACCGGGGACCTCTGTCCGGTGGTGATTGCCGGAGGGACCGCGGAGTGCGAGCTGTTCCACTCCTCGATGGGAGCAGTGTTGCGGCAAGAGGTGAAGGTCGCTCCTCTTTCGGCAGAGCAGATCGCCGAGCTGGTGCGCCGCGAGGTGAACAACGACGGATATGAGCTCAGCCAGGAAGCCGCTGAAGCGCTGGTGAGCCGCACCCGCGGCGGCGACTACCAGGCCGCGATGGCGCTGTGGAAGGGCATCAAGCAGGTTCAGCAGGACCGAAAAGTAGCGATCAGCGCCGAAGTCCAGCGTCAGTCGGGGACCGTGGGCTGGGTGCTTGCGCGCGATGTCGACGGGGCGAAAGTCGCGGCGAAGAAGGATCCGCTGGGTGCGCTCAATCAGCTGATTGGACTGTCGAAGGTGAAGACGGAGATCCGTCGGCTGATTTCCGCGCAGACCCTGGGCGCTCAGCGGGAGAAGCTGGGGCTCAAGGCCACCGAGCGTCGCCGGCTCAACCTCCTCTTCTCCGGCAACCCCGGCACCGGGAAGACGACGGTGGCGCGTTTGTTTGCCGAGCTCGCGCTCGAGCACGGCCTCTCCAAGCGCAGCGGGGTGGCGATTGTCTCAGCCGCTGAATTGGCCAAGGCCGGCCCCGCCAAGCTGCTCGAGCTGTTTCGCACCAACCGCGACGGGGTTATCTTCATCGACGAGTTTCATCAACTCGCCGATCCGGAAACGTCGGGGGGCAAGGCAATCCTCAACGCCCTCGTGCCGCTGCTCACCGACCCCGAGTACGCCGACACTATTTTCATCGGCGCGGGGTATCCCGACAAGCTGCGCCTCCTGATGGACGCCGACGAGGGGCTGCGCCGGCGCTTCACCGACATTCCTTTCGAGGACTATTCCAAGGCCGAGCTGTCAGAGATTGTCGAGAAGGCGCTACCGTCCCGCGAGCTGATTGCTGCCGACGAGGTGAAGGCGGCAATGCTCCAGCGCGTCGTCAGCATGCAGCGGGCGGCCAAGTACCCGGGCAATGCAGGCGACGTGATGAAGGTGCTGGATGAAGTGGGAGACCGGCAGCAGGCCCGCCTCGGAGACGCTCCCGATGTGGCCTCCTTGGATGCCGTCCAGCTGCAGACTGTCGAGCTGGCCGACGTGGTGGTACCGCCCCGCTACTCTGTCGATGAGGTGATGGGGGAAATCATGGCCCTGGAAGGGCTGGACGACGCCAAGTCGATGCTCTGGGGCCTGGTCGGCACCGTGGAGATGAACCTCGAGCTGGGCAGAGACCCCCTCACCGACGTCGAGCCCTACTTCATCATCGAAGGGCCCGCGGGCTGCGGCAAGACGACGATGGCCCGCCTCATCGTCAAGCTCTTCTCCGCCCTCGACATCATCCCCAGCGACGAGGTGGTGGAGACGACCGGCGGAAAGATGGTCGGCGCTTACGTCGGCAACTCGTCTGCGCTTGCCGTTCAGAGTTACTGCGAGAAGGCCTGGGGCAAGGGGCTCTTCGTCGATGAAGTGGTGGGGATGACCACGTCCGGCGACTTTTCCCTCCAGGCGGCCAAGGAGCTGCTCACCCAGACGCTCAACAACAAGGGAAAGTTCGTGATGGTGGTGGCGGACTACTCCGTCAACATCGACCGCTTCCTCGCGATGGACCAGGGCATTTCACGCCGCTTCG
>JAYUUC010000659.1:0-3092 GCA_043755105.1 Myxococcales bacterium | reverse complement strand
CCCGTTCCGGAATCGCCGTTGATCAGCACCGTCGAGTCGGAGTTGCAGACCTTCTCCAGGGTGCGGAAGATCTGCAGCATCGGGGCAGACTTGCCGATGATGTTCTCGAACTTGTAGCGCTCGGAGAGTTCGGAGGAGAGGTTCTGGATCGTCTCGTCCTTCTTGCCCATCTCCGCTTCGTAGTTGGCGATCTCGTTGACCCCGAACTCGAGCAGGTCGGTCAGCTTCTCCAGCTCGGCTCCGGCCATCAGCGGAATCCGCTCGACCGCGCGGTCGAGGTCGGTGGGTCCGTTATTGATCTCGCGAATCTTGGTCTTCAGCGCCTCGGCGTCCCGCTCGGTCAGCGGTTGACGGGCGAAGCCCTCGACGAAGAGCATGCCCTCGTACTCTCCGCCGATATAGAGCGGCGCACCGACCAGGGTGAAGTTGAGATGGCAGTCGTGGATCTGGGCCCGGCGCAGCTTCTTCGAGCTCTTGAACTTCTCGTGCAGCACCTTCACCGACTGGTTGCAGCGCCGGAAGCCCTCTTTGGAAAAGAGCGAGAGCCGGCAGAAGTCGTTCTCGGGAGGAGTGATTTCCCCCTTCTGCCATTCCATCGCCACGCCGTTCTTGTCGGCGAAGCAAACCTCCGTTTTCCACCACTTGCGGACCACGTCGCGCAGCATGATGATGGTGTGCAGATTTGAATGTCGTTCGAGGTCCATGGACGGCTGGCCTTTCGCTGACCCAGGTTAAGACAGTCTGGTAGAGCTACTGTCCGAATTTTAGCCGAAAACCACCCGCATTGCCTCAATGCGTGAAAGGAATAGTCTCCCACCAGGCCACCTTGTCCCACAGTCACTCTCATTCGCAGCACGATTCTCACCACGGACATGATCACGGGTCCGTCGGAAAGGGTCTCCCCGTCCTGGGCGGGGGCAAGGACGAAGAGCGGAAGAAGGACCGGAACCGGCTGCTGTGGACGCTGGCGCTCACCGCGTTGATCGCGGTGGCCGAGGTGGTGGGCGGGGTGATTTCCAATTCCCTTGCCTTGCTCTCCGATGCCGGCCACATGCTCACCGATCTGTCGGCGATCGGCCTCAGCCTGCTCGGGCTGTACTTTTCGGGGCGTCCCGCGAACGCGAAGAAGACCTACGGCTACTACCGTGCCGAGATCCTGAGCGCCCTGCTCAACGGGGTATTGCTGCTCGCGATCACCGCCTTCATTCTTTACGAGGCGTACCGGAGGCTCCAACACCCCGAACCGGTGGCGGTAGGCCCGGCGGCTGTGGTGGCCTTGATCGGACTGCTGGCGAACCTGGCCGCGCTCCAGTTCCTCAACCATTCACATTCGATGAACGTCCGCAGCGCCTTCCTGCACGTGCTTGGCGATGCGCTGTCCTCGGTGGGGGTGCTGATCGGCATCGCGGTGATCTACTTCACCGGGTGGCTGATCATCGACCCGATCATCTCCATCTTCATCTCGGTGGTGATCGTCGCCGGTGCGGTGAAACTGGTGAAGGACGCGGTCGATATATTGCTCGAGGCAGTGCCCGCGCACGTGGACATGGATGCGGTGCGGGGGATCATGGCCCGGGTGGAGGGAGTGACGGCCGTGCACGACCTGCACGTGTGGACCATCTCCAGCGGGCTCTATGCGCTCTCGGCTCATCTGGTGGTGCTCGACCCGATGGTCTGCAACAACGACCAGATCCTCTCGGCGGTGAAGCACCAGCTCTTCGACCAGTTCGGCATCGACCACACCACCATTCAGATCGAGAGCGAGACCTACGCTCACCTCGGTGAAGTGCACTGAGAAGCGTGGTATCGCCGCGGCCATGATCGCCTCGGTCGACAGATGGAACCCGGTTCCTCCCGAGCTGGAGCGGGCCCTGCGCCTGCGGCCCGCCAATGTGATCGCCCGGGTCGGGCCACCTTCCGCGCTGCCGCTGCTCAACCCCCGCGACATCGTCCAGGCTCTGGGGTCCCGAAAGGGAGTGCTGCTGTGCGTGCCGGTGGTCGCTCCCGAGCTGATTCCTGGAGTCCTTCGTGCCGCCCGACTGGCCGATGGTCTTGTCGGTCTTGCTTGCCCGTTTTCACCGGGAGATCGCGGAGCAGTGTCGCGTCTGATCGGCGCCCTGATGGAGGAAGGGTCTCTGCACCCTCATCGCTTGCCGATCTTCCTTCAGGCAGGGCCGGTCCGGGTGGGCAAGGAGCAGCTCGGAGATCTCGGTGGAGTGACTCGCACCCTCTTTGAATCGGTGGAAGCCGGGTGCACCCTGGTCTCCATCGACGCTACCCGGGTGGATTCTAAAGCGAGGGTCGATGTTTATGCCGCACTCGCTGCGCCGCTCCAGGAGCGCGAGCTCGCCCTCGAGGTGTCGGTGGCGGCGCGTGAAGCCTTGGACGCGGACGAGTTGAAGCGTCTTCTCACCGAGCTGCTGCGGCGCGGGGTTCGGCCGGACTTCGTTCGGGTGGACTCACGGCTGCTCTCGAAGGCACCGGTGAAGGAGTTGATCGCGGTGACGCGCGAGCATGGTTCCGGCTTGTCGATCGAAGATCGTCATGCGAGCGCCCACCAGCTCGAAAGCTGGGTGGGTCTGGGCGCTCGCAAGGTAGATGTCGACTCACTCTCCCGCTGCGTGCTCCGAACCCGCACTGCGGAAGCTCGGGCGCGCGTCGAAGCGTTCTCTCGAACCGCGGACTTGTCCCTCAGCGATGCCCTCGCGCTGGAAGGACCTGCAGACCCGGTGGAAGGGCTCGAAGCCCAGGCCTTCTTCGAAGCGCACGCGTTGCTGGAGGAGTGGCGCGCGGGCGGCGTGGCGCGTGACTGCTTGGCATCGCTGGCAGAGAGGTTGCGCTAGGTGCGGATCGTCGCTGGAACCGCCAAGGGCCGGACCCTGCTCGGTCCCAAGAACGCGGATACTCTCCGGCCCACCGCCGACCGGGTGCGCGAGACGCTGTTCAATATTCTCGGCCAGTGGTTCGACGGCGAGCGGGTGCTCGATCTCTTCGCGGGGACAGGGGCCCTGGGACTGGAAGCCCTTTCGCGCGGAGCGTCTCGGGCGGTGCTGGTCGACTCGGGCCGTGAGGCGCTGGGTCTGTGTCAGGCC
>JAYUUC010000658.1:0-9060 GCA_043755105.1 Myxococcales bacterium | reverse complement strand
TCAGGGTGCCCGGCCTTTCGAGCTTCTATTCAGACCGACCGTCGTTACGCCGACTGAACGATCAGCTTCTCTTTCCCGCAGCTGTTGCAGCGGACGTGAACGAAGAGGTCGTGCTCGCTGTCCTCGGGCACCGTGCCCGGCTCAATCCCCAGCTCCGACTTCGACAGCTCGGGGGGCAGCTTCTCCGGAATCTCGGCCGCGGTGAGCGCCTGCACCAGTTGCATCTCCTTCTCGTGGCACTCCCGCATCTCGGGGCCACTGATCCACGCCGGCTCGGTCCCCGCAGGCATCTGCGCCAGCGCCTCGAGGTGCGCAGTGGCCTCGGCGAGATACGCCAACCGCCGCAGCCGCGCCTCTTCCGGGAGCGCCGCAAACGCTCCGAAACCTTCGGTCAGCTCCACCCGATTGCCCAGCGTGGCCAACGTGGCGAGCTCGATCGCCGGGTCGCTCGCCTCGAGCGCCTCTTCCCAGTTGTTCTCCGGGGTGAAGCCGGCCTCGAGCAGCGCGGTGAACAGCTGGGTCGCCGCCAACCGCTTGCGGGCCTCGCTCACGTACTCCTGGGCCTCCTGCGGCAGCTTCAACTCGAACAGCGCTCCGGTGATGCGGGGGTCGATCGAAGCGGTGAGGTCGTCAATGTCCGCTTCGGCCTTCAGCGAATCCTGCAGCCCCTTCGCGGCGCTGAAGCGGAAGTCCGCTTCGACTCCCACCTCTCGCAGGTACATCGCCGCAAACGGCGCTTCCTTCAGCCCCATCCGCAGCGCCTTCTGGGCCCGGTCCACCGCCGCAGGGTCCGCGGCCGGCTTCCGGTTTTCCAGCCGCACCTTGACCGCTTCGCGCAGCAGCGACTCGAGGTTGCTGCCCGGGGTCAGCCGGCCCGGCATCGGCGGCCGCAGGCCCGGGGAGTCGAGCACCCAGCTGGGGGGATTGCCGAGCTTCTTCAACCCGCGGAAGAGCAGGGTGCCGGCGGCATCGCCAGGGCGGAACGGAGGCAAATCCGACTCCGGCTCGGCCTGGGAGAAGGTCGCGCTGCTGGCGTTGGCCGAGGCCGTGCGCTGCTCGCGGGTGAACGAGGTGACTCCCTGCACCGGCGGCGGCGGAGGAGGCGGCGCTTCTTCGCCGTCCAGACCGGTGACCCGGTCCATGTCCACGTCGTCCATCTCCAGCGCCTCGAGGCCCTTGGCGCCGGTGAAGTCGCAGCGGAGCAGCTTCAGCCGTTCGAAGGTCGCTCCTTCGAGGTTGGCGCCGCGGAAGTCACAATCCTGCAGCCGGCCTCCATGAAAGTAGGCGTTCTGCAGGTCGCACTCCCGGAAGTTCACCTTGGAGAGGTCGCACTTCTCCCACTCCGAACCGACCAGGCCGAGGCCAGAGAGGTCGGCGTTGGCCGAGAAGAGGTGGGGAAAGGTCGCTCCGGTGTGGTCCAACGGTACCTTGCCGGCCTTGCGCAGCTTGTTCCATTCGGAAGAGCCACTCTGAAGAAGGGATTCGATGGTGGGGGCTTTGGGCATGGATCCGTATTTATCGGTGTGGTTAGGTCCTTTGCACCAATCAAATGATCGAAATCCGGATAGACGAAGACCACGCGGGTGTCCGGCTAGACAAGTTCCTCCGGAAAAAGCTCCCCTCGGTACCCGTTTCCCATCTGTTCAAGATGATTCGCACCAAAAAGGTGCGGGTGAACGGGAAGCGTGCGCAGCCAGAGCAAGCGCTCGCCCTCGGCGACGTGCTCGCCATCCGGGGAGACGAGGAGCAGCTGACCCGGCCGCGCGACCCCACCACCGAGCGGGCGCCTCCGCCCCCGCCGCCCCTCGACTTCAGCAAGCTGAAGATCCTCTACGAAGACGACTGGCTGATGGCGATCGACAAGCCCCCGGGAATGGCGGTGCACACCGGCAGCGGCATCACCGGAGGCACGGTGGTCGATTACGTCCGCGCCTACCTGGGCCCCAAGGCGGTTCGGAACGACTTCGCCGCCAGCCCCGCCCACAGGCTTGACCGCGACACCTCGGGAGTGCTCCTGGTCGCCAAGCGCCGCCCGGCGATGGTCCACTTCACCGACGTCTTCACCCACGGCAAGTCCCGCAAGCGCTACCGAACCCTGGTGAAAGGAAAGCTGCCCCAGCTGAAGGGGACGATTGACCTGCCCCTGTCCGAACATCAGCAGACCGCGGAGTCGAAGTCCCGTCGGGGAGTGAACATGCAGGAGGCGGTGACCCGCTACACGGTGGTCAACCAGTCGAACCTCTGTGCGCAGCTCACCTGCACGATCGAGACTGGAAGGACGCACCAGATTCGGAGACACTTGGTCGCCATCGGTCACCCGGTGGCCGGGGACCGCAAGCACGGCGATTTCCCCTTCAATCGGGAGGCGAAGGTTCTTTGGGGACTCAAGCGAATGTTCCTCCACGCCGAGCGGATCGAATTTCCTCACCCCGAGAACGGGCGGACGATCAAGGTCGAGGCCCCGCTGCCGGGCGAGCTCACCGATGTGCTCCATCGCGCCGGGCTGACCTGAACCGATGAGCGCTCCTTCCAACCAGAAGCGCGCTCCGGTGGACCGCGGCGCCTCGACCCTTCGGCTGGTCGACGTCCCCCCGCCGCGCAAGCTGCTCACCCGGGCGGCGATGGCGGTCGCCTTTCTCGTCCTCTGCGGGCTCACCGCGGCAGCGGTGGGTATTTTCGGCATCTATTACAAATACTCCGAGGGGCTCCCCGACATCCCCAACGTCAACGAGTACTGGCCTCCGATCGTCACCGAGGTGTTCAGCGACGACGCGGTGCTGGCGGGCGAATTTTACAACGAGCGGCGCAAGGTGGTGCCCTACGACCACGTCCCCAAACGCCTGGTCCAGGCGTTCATCGCCTCGGAAGACGCCAGCTTCTTCGACCACTTCGGAGTCGACTTCATCGGCACCGGCCGCGCGGCGCTGAAGACGATTTTGAAGAAGGCGAGCGGGTCGGGCTCGGTCCAGGGAGGCTCCACCCTGACGCAGCAGACCGCGAAGGCGGTGCTGATCTCTGCCGAGGGCTACAAGAAATCGACCGCCAAGAACCTCACCCGCAAGGTGAGAGAGGCGATCCTCGCTCGGCGGCTGGAACAGGAGCTGACCAAGGAGGAAATCCTCTACCTCTACCTCAACAACGTTTACCTCGGGCACCACTCGTACGGGGTCCAGGCGGCGGCCGAGAACTACTACCGCAAGGACGTGCGGGACTTGAGCCTCGCCGAGATGGCGCTGATCGCCGGCTTGCCCCAGGCGCCCTCGCGCTACTCGCCGTTCCTCAATCCCGATGCGGCGAAGAAGCGGCGCAGCTACGTGCTCGGGCGAATGCTCACCGAGGGGATGATCTCGAAGAAGGAGCACGAAGAGGCCAATGCCTCCGAGATCCACGTCTTCCCTGTCGAGGACGTGTTCCACGAGTTCGCGCCCTACTTCACCGAGGAGGTCCGCCGCAGTGTGGTCGACAGGTACGGCAACCCGGTGCTGCTCGACCAGGGGCTGAAGATCTTCACCACCATGGACTCCGAGCGGCAGCGCGCCGCCCAGGACTCGGTGTTCAACGGCCTGCTCGCGGTCGACAAGCGCCAGGGCTTTCGCGGCCCGCTGATGCAGCTCAAGCCGGACGAGCGGGCTGCCTTCATTGCCCGAAGCCGTGAGGCGATGGGGGACTCGAAGATCGAGAACGACCACTTCTACGTCGGGCTGGTCACCGCGATCGACGCCGAGGCGATCACCGCCGACATCCAGGTGGGCGACCAGAAGGGAAAGTTGCCGATCTTGGGCATGCGCTGGGCCCGCAAGCTCAATGCCGAGCAGTACTACCCGGCGATGATGATCAGCAAGGTCACCACCGCGCTCCATGTCGGCGACGTGATTGTCGTCAAGGCGGTGGACAAGAAGGGCCTCACCGACGACAGCGAGCAGAACAACGCCGCGCTCGCCAAGCGTGTCCCCGAAGAGGGGCAGCTGTTCCGGCTCGAGCAGGAGCCCGAGCTGCAGAGCGCGGTGGTGTCGATCGACCCCCACCGGCAGTACCTCAGCGCGATGGTGGGCGGCTACGACTTCGACGCCAACGAATACAACCGCGCCTTCCAGGCGTGCCGGCAGCCGGGGAGCGGGTTCAAGCCGGTGGTCTACTCGGCGGCGATCGAACAGCTCGGCTGGACCGAGGCCACCACCATCGTCGACAGCCCGATCGTCTTCGACGACCCCGAGAACCAGAACCGCTGGAAGCCCGAGAACTACAGCGAGGAGTTCGTCGGCGAGGTGCTGCTGCGCACCGCGCTGGTCAACTCGATGAACATCCCCGCGGTGAAGACCTTCATCGCGGTGGGAATCAAGGCGATGTCCGCCTGGGTGAAGACGCTGGGCTTCACCACGCCGATGAACGAGGACTTCTCGGCCGCGCTCGGTTCCTCGTGCGTCGTTCCCTACGAGCTGGCCCAGGTCTATTCGACCTTCAATCGCCTCGGGGTGAAGAAGCCGGCCTACTTCATCCGCAAGATCGAAGACCGCTGGGGCCGGCCACTCGAGGACCACACCTCGTTCGACGACCCCTGGGCGAGCCTGAAGGACCGGGTCGCCGCCGGCTACGCGCGCCTCTACGAGCCGGGCGAGCAGGTGATGTCCCGCGAGACCGGCTTCATCCTCACCGACCTGATGCGTGGGGTCGTTCGCGAGGGAACCGGAGCCCCCGCCAACCGCCTCGGCAAGCCCGCCGCCGGCAAGACCGGCACCACCAATGATTCCTTCGACGCCTGGTTCACCGGCTTTACCCGCGACCTGGTGACCACGTCCTGGGTGGGCTACGACTTGAACCCGCACCCGCTTGGCCGCTACGAGACCGGAGGCCGCGCCGCGCTCCCCATCTGGCTCAACTACATGCGCCAGGCGCTGGCAGGTCGACCCCAGCCCGAGTTCTACCCTCCTCAGTCACTCGAGCTGGTGAAGCTGAGAATCGACACCAGGACCGGGAAGCTGGCCTCGAACGGCAGCAAGTCGGTGGCCGAGATGTGGTTCAAGAAGGGAACCGGCCCGGCAGAGGTTCAGCCCGAGAAGGGCGCCGTCGACGCCAACAAGTTCATGATGGAAACGCAGTAGCCAAGAGCATCAGCGCTTCTTCGACATCGCTGCGTCGTAAAGCCCGTCGGGGAACACCTTCAGCGGGCCAGAGATCGCCGCCAGTTGCCAGGGGAAGATGTAGCTGGCGCTGCCTCGAAGAATCGCCTTGCCCATCTTCTCGGCGGCGACCTCGGTTTCCATCAAGAACGGCATCTTGAACCGGTTCTTCGCCGTCATCTCGCTCTTCACGAAGCCAGGGTAGATGCAGGTCACCTTCACGCCGGTTCGCTTCAAGTCCACCCGCAAGCTCTCGAGAAAGAGGGCGAGGAAGGCCTTCGACGCGCTGTAGGCGGCCACCCGGGGAAGCCCTCGAAACGCGGCTACCGACGAGATACCGACCAGGTGGCCGCGCCCCCGCTTCACCATCGCGGGCAGGGCCGCCGTCAGGGTCGCCGCTGCGCCGGTGACGTTGATGTCGATCATCTGCTCGACGGTGTTCCAGTCGAGAGAACGCCCCGAGGTCTCGCCCGAGATTCCCGCGTTGGCGATCACCAGGTCGAGGCCACCGCACTCGGTGTCGATCGCCGAGATTCGGGCGCGGGTGGCCTTCACGTCGGCGACGTCCATCGTCACCGGTTCGATCTGAAGAGGAAACTCGACCCGCAGCGATTCCAGCCGGTCGTGGCGGCGGGCGGCGGCAAATACCCGAACCCCCCGGCGGGCGAACCAGCGACTGAGAGATAAGCCGAGCCCGCTGGAGGCTCCGGTGATCAACGCGTGGCGATACTCCATGGCGCAGCCCTCGGGTTAGCGGGTGCCCCGCCCGATGGTGCTGCGGTAGTACATCCGCGCGCCGGGCAGGGAAGGTAGCTCTCGAAGTCGAGCCGCCGCCCGGGCGAGCTTGGGTCCCATCTGCGGTCCGAGCGCCTCGTCCAGGCTTTCGAAAATCTCGGCGAACTCGGCCACGAAGCCGTCGAACAACGCCGGGCTTCGGGCGTCGCCGAACAGCTCGCCATAGCGAAGGTCGACCTCGGAAAAGCCGGCGTCCTTCATCAGCTGCTCCAGGCGCTGGCCGATGAACGGGTCGCCGCCCCCTTTCTGCTGGGCACGATTGAGCGCGTCCATCACCTCGAGCACTTCGGGGATTGCCGGCTCGGTGAGGAAGGTGGCGTTGTCCACCTCGGTGAATTGACAGTAGCCGCCCGGCTTGAGCACTCGATGAACCTCGCGCAACACCGGGGCCGGGTCGGGAACGTGCTCCAGCAGCCAGGAGCAATGCACCCGGTCGAAGGTGTGGTCCGAAAACGGCATCCGGGAGCCGGTCGCCTGCAGGTAGGAAGGCCCCGGGTGATGGGCGAACGCCTGCTCGAGCTGATGGCGCTGCAGGTCGAGACCGACGAGCACGATGCCGGGATAGTGCTGCAGCAGCTGTCCAGCCATCGCTCCCACGCCGGTGGCGAGGTCGAGCACCCGCATGCCCGGCGAGGCATCAAAGCCGCTGAGGATGAACGGTGCCGCAAAGTAGGCCTGCTTTTCGAGGCGGGCCACCTCGCGCGAATCGGTGCGACCGTGGATGTACTCCGGCATCTGTTCATCATACGCCGGGGAACGGGAGGCCGCTTCAGCCTGCTGTCCAGCCGAGTCACCGCGCAGCCTGGCCGGCAGGGACAGTGGCCTGCGAGGCGATGGCGCCGAGGCCTCGGGGGTCCAACTTTTGGGAAGCACCCAACCCCTAGGAGTGAATGATGACCCCTGCTTTGTCTGGTACCGCCCTCGTGATGCACAACCTCGGGCTTGCCGCTGGCTTCGGCGGCTCGCTGTTTGGAAAAGTCGCTCTCAACCCCGCGGTGAAGGTGATCTCCTCGGAGGAGGAACGCGGCAAGGTCGCCAACGTGGCCTGGAACGGCTTCAACTGGATCAACGCGGCGTCGTTCGGCACCGCGGCTTTGACCTGGTTTGTTGGCCGCACCCGACTCTCTGGCCGCGAGATGGGACGCGACGCCCGGAGGCTGGTGTTGATCAAGGACATCTTGCTCGCCTCCACCGTGATCATCGGAGGCGCGAATATGATTGCCGGGTCGATGCTGAACCGGATCGACGGTGGCTACGTTCCGCTCGCCGCGGGGGACAAGGCGTCGGACCGCACCCCGCCCGAGGCGGTGCGTCTGACCAAATTCATGAACGTCGCCGGGATAGTGAACCTGATCACCGCCGCGGGCGTGATCGCCGTCACCTCCTGGCTGAACATGAAGGCGGGGGCGTCTCACCGGTGGAGCCTGGTGAGCCGCTTCCTTCCGTAACCGGTGCCCGTGTCAGGAGCGTCGGCGCTTGCTTCGGGCCGACGCTCTTCGCTTGTCCAGGGGGCGGCCCTGCAACCCGTGGCCCGCTGGGGAGGCACCGGGTAGCGTCAACGGGGTCCTAAGGGCCTCGCGGCTGCGATATGAACACTGCATGCCCGATGACGACTTCGACCGACGACCCTGGTTGCGACGGCAGCCCAGTTATGGGCCTGACTGGGACTCCGCCATCGAGTTCGGCATCGATGTGTCAATGATCGAGGCGAACCTGGCGATGACTTTCGAGGAGCGCTTCCGTGAGTCCGTACGGCTGACGCGGTTTGCGAAGACACTCGAGGTTGCTGCGGAGCAGTTATATGGCTCAAGAGAATGATCAGCTTCTCAAGGCGCTGGTACTGGCCAAGGTCGACTTCGTTCTGGTGGGGGGCGTGGCCGCAAACCTTCACGGCTCGTCTCAATTGACCAAGGATCTCGACGTGGTCGCTCCCCTGACCTTGGAGAATTGCCGCAGCATCTTGCAAGCGCTTGGCGAGCTCAGCCCGCGTTTTTATCAGACCCCGGGCAAGCCGCTCGTACAGCGAAGTCCCGAGGAGCTGGCCGGATTCAAGAATCTCTACTTCGACACGACACTGGGAAGGATTGACCTCCTGGGTTCACTTCCTCCTGTCGGAGACTTCGATCGAGTGGCAAGCCACGCGATCGAGGTGATGCTCGGCGAACTTCCCTGTCGGTTGGTCGCGCTAGACGACCTGATTGCGGTCAAGGCTTTCGTTGGTCGACCCAAGGACAAGCTCGTCGAGATGGAACTTCGAGCGGTGCGGGATCGCCTCCGAAAATCGCCGTGATTTTTTAGTCGCCTGCCAACGCGCTCCAATAAGGTCGGAGCGACGCTCGGCTCTGCGCCACTGCTCGGGCAGCGGCGGGAGCTACCCCAGCTAGAAACTCTTCCTCTCTCCCGTTGGCCATCACCTCGATGCAGGCGTGGACGGACTGAGCAAGCGCGTCGAGGTCATAGCCACCCTCGAGCAGCAGTACCAGCTTTCCCCCGCAGCATTCGCGCGCCAGTTGCAGCATCGCCGAGGCCATCGCCGCGAAACCTCGCTCGGTCATCCGCATTCCTGCCAACGGATCCGCGCGGTGCGGGTCGAACCCGGCCGAGACCAGCACCAGCTGGGGGCGAAACTGCAAGGCGATCGGCAGGAACAGGTCATGAAACGCGGCGCCGTAGTCCGCGTCGCCCAGGCCTGCAGGCAAGGGGCAGTTGACCGTGTAGCCGACACCTTCGCCTTCCCCCCGCTCCTCGCTGGCTCCGGTCCCGGGGTAGAAGGGAAACTGGTGCGCCGAGGCATAGAGCACATCGCGCCGCCCGTAGAATGCCGCCTGGGTTCCGTTGCCGTGGTGCACGTCCCAGTCGAGCACCAGTACCCGTTCCGCGCCCTGTTTGCGCGCGGCTTCGGCGGCCACCGCGACGTTGTTCAAGAGGCAAAAGCCCATCGCCCGATCCGGCTCGGCGTGATGCCCCGGAGGCCGCACCAGCGCAAAAGCATTGTCCGCCTTTCCCTCCAGCACCGCTTCCACGGCCCCCACCGCTGCACCCGCTGCCAGCAATGCGGCCTCGTGACTACGCGGCGAGGTCGCGGTGTCCGCATCAAGCTGCGCACGCTGTCCGGCCACCGACGCGAGCAGATCGAGCAGGGCAGGGG
>JAYUUC010000657.1:0-3094 GCA_043755105.1 Myxococcales bacterium | reverse complement strand
CTCGCCCGGGCGCGGGCGCCCGAAGACTGTTCCGGTTCGGAGTCGGTCGCCGTTCGCGTGGTGGGGACGTGGCGCATACCCGAGTAAATCGCGCCTGCAACGACCGCCACCCCCACGACGACCGCGAACACCACGGGCGCCTTCCTCCGCGGGGACTGCGTCGCAGCAGGGGTGTCCTCTGCGGAATAGGTACGCGCGGGCGGCGGCGGCGGTCGGGACCGCGCTGCTTTGTTGCCGGACGAGGCAGGTGCGCGCTCAGCGCCCTCGACTGTGCCCGGTCGCGCGGACGGTCTCCGTTCATCCGTCTGGCTGGCCACGGCTACCCTCGAAGGTGAGGCCTTCACCTGGGGGCTGACCTGAACGGGAGACGCTGCTTCCCGTTCGGAGCGGTCGCGTGGGTCGGACGTTGCAGCGGGAGAGGACTGCCCTTGCTTGCGCGCAAACTCGGCGATGCCTGCATCGACCTCCCGCCGGCGCGCCGCCCGGGTCTCCTCGCCTGCGGGAAAATACTCGAGCAGGTAGGTGGTGAGCTCGGCAGCGGTGGGGAGCCCCCCCATTGCCTCTTCGATCGCTTCCTTCATCGCCAGAGGCGTCGGGTAGCGTTCCTGGGCCTTCTTGGCGGTGGCGCGGAGAACCACTTCTTTGAGCTTCTGCGGAACCCCGTAGGCCTCCACCTGAGGCATTGGCTTGGAGAGGATCGCCAGGTCGGTGTCCGGATAATTCTCGAACGGGACCTCGCCACTGAGACACTCGTGAAGCGTGATTCCGAGCAGGTAGACGTCGGTTTCGACCCGCAGCGTTTCCCGTCCTCCAATCACTTGCTCCGGAGCGCAATACAGCCGCCGGCGCCGTTCCTGTGAGGCTTCCCGCTGCGCCGGAACCACGCTGAGCGCGCCATAGCCCGCGACCTTGCACACCCCGGCGAACGAGACGATCAGGGTGTCCGGACGAACGTCTCCGTGAATCAGCGGCGAGCCGTCGTCGTTGCCCGCGATCTGTGCGTAATGAACTCCCTGCGCCGCATCGGCGACAATCTTTGCCGCCATTCGCGCGGGCAGCCGGCGGGTGAGCCCGAGGATCTTGCGGAGCGACTCTCCGTCCGCGAACTCGACCACCCGCGCGGTGGCCTCGTCGATCGAAGCCAGCCCATGCACCCGGATGATGTTCGGGTGCTCGAGGCGAGCGGCGTGCTCGGTCTCGTGCTGAATTTGCGCGAACAGCGCCGGGTTCTGCTCTGCGCCATCGGGCAGCCACACCAGCACCACCGGGCGCGCTTCGGTTCCCGACACCTCGAGGCCGAGAAAAGCCCGCGAGCCATGGCCCGACATCAACGGCCCCAGCGCCTGGTACTGCAGCGTCGCCATTCCCTACATAGTAGGCGCGATGACGGTCCTGTCAAAAAGGGAGAGTGAGGTTGTATCCAAGCCGTCCGCGCTTCACCAGCAGGAGCACGCTGTGTGAGGTCCTCGCGGAGATAAGGACTTCGCGATAGGCGTCGAGACTGCTGAGCGGCTGGTTGTTGAGCTTGAGCACCACGTCCCCTGCCTCGAGACCGATCTGTGCCGCTGCCGACCCGTCTCGCACCGCCACGATCCCCAGCCCTCCGGGCACCGAGCGCACTCGAATGCCGAGGCGATCCCACGACAAGCCTTCCGCGAGGCGGGGAGGGAACTCGACCGCATTCACCGAGACCTGCAGATTCTGACCGCCGCGGAACAAGGTGAGGCTGATCGGGGTCTTCGCCGGGTAGCTGCGCAAGCGCACGTCGAAGTCCTCCGGGTCGTCGATCTGGGTTCCGGCGATCATCGCCACGATGTCTCCCCGCTGGACTCCCGCGGAGGCAGCCGGGCTGCCCGGATCAACGCTGTTCACCACCACGCCGTAGTTGCGGTCCCACCCGAGTTGCTGGGCGAGCGCGGGCTGGAGCGACGCGACTTCGATGCCCACCCACGCGGGACGCACCTTCCCGAACTGGGTGAGTTCTCCGACGATGCGGCGAACCTTGTCGGCCGGAATCGCGAAGCCGATGCCCTGGGCGCTGGCGAAGATCGCGGTGTTGATGCCAATCACCTCGCCGTCGATGTTGAGCAGTGGCCCGCCTGAGTTGCCGGGATTGATCGACGCGTCGGTCTGGACGAAGTCGTTGTAGATGCGATCGTTGGCCTTGAAGCTGCGGCCCACCGCCGAGACCACGCCCGCGGTCACCGTCTTCTTCAGGCCGAAGGGGCTGCCGATGGCGATGACTTTCTCGCCGATCATCAGGTCCGAGCTCGCCGCCAGCTTCACTGATGGCAACGGCGTCTTCGACCGCACCCGGAGCACCGCGAGGTCGTTGTCCGCGTCGCTGCCGATCACCTCGGCGTCGAGCTGCCGGCCGTCGGCGAGCACCACGTGGATCTCCGAGGCGCCGTGAATCACGTGGTCGTTGGTGAGAATCAACCCGGAGGGATCGATGATCACCCCGCTGCCAAGGCTCTCGACCGCGCGCTGCCGTTCCCGCGCTCCTCCGAAAAAATCCTCGAGGAACTGGTCGCGGTTGGCGAACCGGCGCCGCTCCACTTTTTGAACGGTGCCGATGTAGACCACCGCGGGCGAGGCCTTCTCCACCACTTCGACCACGGCATCGCGCCGGCGGGCGAGGTCCGCCCTCGCAGGTCCTGAACCCAGGGCAGCGAAGAGGCAGAGCACGCAGAGGCCGGTCGAGGGCAATCGGGTCATTGTCGATCTCCGTTGGCCTGAGACTTCAAGGCCCAGCCGATCATCTTGTAGAGCAGGCGGGCGCCGACGTTGCCGTCCCACTCGCCTCCCTCGGGGTCAGGGGCCACCTCGTTGAGATCGAAGCCGACGATCTGTCGTCCCGAACGAACGACTCCCGCCACCAGCGCGCACGCTTCGGGGTAGGAGAGCCCGCCGGGCACCGGAGTTCCGGTGTGGGGGCAGAGCAGGGCGTCGAGCCCGTCGATGTCGAACGAGAGGTAAACCTGAGCGGGAAGCTGTGCGACGATCTGATCAACCTGCCGATTCCAGGGCAGCCCTTCAAAGCGCTGGTGGGCCAGCTGGGCGTCGAAGAAGGTGACGATTCTCCCTCCCGAGC
>JAYUUC010000656.1:0-3094 GCA_043755105.1 Myxococcales bacterium | reverse complement strand
GCTGGGACCAGAACGACTGGAGCGCCTCGCACGGTGACTTTCCCCACCGCGAGGCACTCGATGCGGCGTTTCCGAACACGCCGGTTTTCTTCACCCGGGTCGACGGCCACGCGGTGTGGCTGAACAGTGAAGGGCTGCGGCGCGCCGGCATCACCCGCGCCACCCGCGACCCTCCTGGTGGCCGCATTGTCCGCGACGCCCGCGGCGAGCCCACCGGGGTGCTGGTGGACAATGCCGCAGACCTCGCCAGCACGAAGCTGCCGGCGATGACCGACGCTCAGCGGCAGCAACGGCTTCAGCGGGCCTTGAAGCAATGCGCGTCGGTGGGGCTGACCTCGGTTCACGACGCGGGCATGGACCTGGCGACCTTCCGGCAGCTGCAGCTGTGGGACGCCGGCGGGGTGTTGCCGCTGCGGGTGTACGCGATGGCCGATGGGCAAGGCGACGACGCCCAGACCTACCTCGAGCAGGGGCCTTTCCAAGGGCGCAACCTGACCCTGAGAGCGGTGAAGCTGCTCAGCGATGGAGCGCTTGGTTCGCGGGGCGCGGCGCTGGAGGCGCCCTACTCCGACGACCCGACCCAGACCGGGTTGCTCTTGCTTACCCCCGAGCAGCTGGGTGCCAAGGCCGATGCCTTCTCGGCTCGCGGATTTCAGGTGGCGATTCACGCCATCGGAGACCGGGCCAACGCGCTCTGCCTCGACGTGCTCTCCCGGGTCGCCCACGCGCACCCGGGCAGTCGACCTCGCGTCGAGCACGCGCAGGTGATTCGCCCCCAGGACCTGCCGCGGTTCGCCCAGGAAGGAATCATCGCCAGCATGCAGCCCACCCATGCCACCAGCGACATGAAGTGGGCGGAGGCGAGGCTGGGAGCAGAGAGGCTGGAAGGTGCCTATGCCTGGAAGACGCTGCTCGACTCGGGCGCGCACCTCGCCTTCGGCAGCGACTTTCCGATCGAAGACCCCCAGCCGCTGCTCGGCCTCTACGCCGCGCGGACCCGGCAGGACCTGCACGGATTGCCGAAGGGAGGCTGGCGTCCCCAGGAGCGGCTCAGCGGAGAGCAGGCGCTCGAGGCGTTCACCACCGGCGCCGCCTATGCTGCGTTTGCGGAAGGAGAACGGGGCAAGCTCGCAGTGGGGATGGACGCGGACTTCGTCGCGCTCACCGTCGACCCGGTCGAGGCACCTCCCCCGGCATTGCTCGAGGGGAAGGTGCTATTGACGGTGGTCGGCGGCGTGGAGGTCTTTCGAGGCCCGTAGCGCCCGAGCTGCCAAAGGGGGAGAACCGAGATGTCGAGTCATCTGCGCCCGCGGCGCTGGACCCTCGGTGCCCCGGGACGCGAGCTCGTCGTCTGCCATCGGCACGAGCAGACGCCCGGGCCCTTGGGCGCCCCCACTGCCCCGGTGGCGGTCCGCGGGCTGATCGAGCGGCTTCCCCGGGACCTCTTCGGACATGCCCAGCTGCGCCAGATGGCCGAGGCGGTCGGTTTCGTGGGAAGCCACAGCCTCGACTTTGAAGGGCCGCTCCGGCAGGTGTTCGAGGCCCTCGACCGGGGCACGCTCGTCGTCTTCGAGGCGCCGCGGTTCTTCGGGTTTCAGCCGCTTCCCCTTCCGCCGAAACTGGGGCCTCCCCGGCCCATCGGTCCCGAGCCGCGAGAAATCACTTCCTTTGTGGCGACTCCTCTCGACCTCTGGTGCGGAGATTTTCTGCTGCTCCGGGGCACCACCCGCAGCTTCAGCGACGGCGAGAAAATTCAAGTCGAGATCCAGCCTGCGAAGGGAAAGGGGCCCACCCGTCTCGACCTCAAGGTCAGCCAGAATTCGTTCATCGAGGGCTGGCGGATCTGCGATGTCCTTCCGGACAAGAAGGGGGCCCACTTCGCCCAGCGGGTAGAGGTGAGGGCCGCGGCGGGAGGAATCGAGGCCCCGCTGTTGAAGGTGCACTTTGCACCGACCGCCGCGAAGCAGCCCTACCGCGAGAGCTACGCGCGCTTCGAGCTCGGGGTCCTCGACTACTGCATCAATGTCGAGAGCCAGCTCGAGTACGTCAAGGGCTGGGGCGCAGAGGTCGTCTACCTGGGAGACGCCGCCAAGCCAGACACCGGAGGAGAGATAGAAGGCTTTGACTACAGCGGTTGCCGGTGGATGAAGACCGGCGACAGCGGTGAAAAGCAGTTCTGGAACGGAAAGGGGTGGCAGGACCTTCCCGAAGGCTTCAAGCTGAAGGACATCAACAATCACGCGATCGGACTTTACGAGAGCGGCGGCAAGTACATCTCGCAGCACGGCGGGGAGTGGCCGGAGGCAAGCTTGCTCCATGCTTGGGATGTCAACGGCGATAAACCCCAGGCCACCCTGAAGAAGTGGACCCTCTCGATTCACGACACCTGGACCCATCGCTTCGACATCAAGCGCAAGGATTGCTCGAGCGCGGACTCGTCCTGTTGCCGGTATTCCTTCACCGTCGAGGTCAAGTTCGTGCTCAGCGACCGCTACACGAAAGGAAAAATCGTCGTCGCCGCGGGGAACATTCGTTCCAACTCGGAGCTCTGGTTTCTGGGCGAACCCCGCCCAGAGGTCGCTGCCCACGAATTCGGGCACCACCTCGGCAATCCGGACGAATACGAGGGTGCCACCTCGGTGGAGGGCGCGCTCAACGAGGACGGAGCGAACAACGGCATCGACAAGGATTCGATCATGGGCCAGAACCTGACCGTGGTGAAGAAGCGCCATTTCCGAACCGTGATCAAACACCTGACCACGGTGATGAAGTCGGCCACCGACAAGACTTTCCACTTCGAAGCGGTCAAGCCCCTCTGAGGCCGCTCATTCTCCTGCTCCTGCTGGCCGCTTGCCCGCAGTCCCGGAAAGGTGTGCCCGTGCAGACTTCGTCCGCCCCCTTCACGCTGACCGTCCATTCCTTTGCAGGGCCGGAGCTGGGCTCGGGCGTGAATGAACGCGACTCCCAGCTCACCGTCGACGGGGCGACGGGAATCGCCCGCTACGAGCAGCACCGCTCCGAGGCCAGCACCCCCGGCGAGCCGATCGGCGTCTTCTCGCGGTCGCTGAAGCCGGAAGAGCTGGAAGCCCTCTCG
>JAYUUC010000655.1:0-3107 GCA_043755105.1 Myxococcales bacterium | reverse complement strand
ATGTGGAAAAGAGCGTCGCCGACGTGCTGGTCGACGGCAACCCCGAGACCGGCTCGCTCAAGGTCAACGTCAACGGGAAGGTGAAGGAGTTCAACATCGCCCACGTGGATTCCCTGTGGAAGATGTCGTTCACCCTCAAGGACGTCTTCGACTACATCAACAAGAACATGCGCCCGGTCGAAGACACCCGGGACATCGAATACGCCGCGATCAACGGCATGCTCTCCACCCTTGACCCGCACTCGATTCTGCTCCGCCCCGAGATGTACCGGGAGATGAAGCTCACCACCAAGGGCGAGTTCGGTGGCTTAGGCTTCGTCATCCAGATGAAGGAGGGCAACCTCACCGTGGTCAAGGTGCTCCCCAAGACCCCGGCCTACCGTGCCGGCATCAAGAAGGACGATCAGATCCGGAAGATCGGCGAGGAGTCCACCGTCAACATGGACCTCAACGAGGCCGTCTCGAAGCTGCGCGGGCCCGTCGATTCGAAAGTCACCATCACCGTCGACAAGCGCACCGCCGAGAAGCCGATCGCGATCACCCTCACCCGCGCGATGATCACCGTCGATTCGGTGCAGTCGAAAATGCTCTCGTCGAACGTGGGCTACGTGCGGCTGAAGAACTTTCAGGGCAACACCACCAAGCACCTGCAGCAGGCGCTCTCCACCCTCGCAGAGGAAGCAAAGCAGAACGGCGGCACCCTCAAGGGGCTGGTGCTGGACATGCGCGGCAACCCCGGTGGTCTGCTCGAGCAGGCGATTTCGGTCTCCGACCAGTTCCTCTCTCAGGGGACGATCGTCGCCACCGTGGGGCTGTCGGACAAGCTGCGGGAGGAGAAGAAGGCCCACGCCGACGAGGGTGACAACGCGTACCCGATCGCAGTGCTGGTCAATGCCGGCAGCGCCTCGGCCTCGGAGATCGTCGCCGGCGCGCTGAAGAACCTCAACCGCGCGGTGATCATCGGCCGCCAGACCTTCGGCAAGGGCTCGGTGCAGGTGCTCTACGACTTCCCCGATGACAGCGCGCTGAAGCTGACCATCGCCAAGTACCTCACTCCCGGAGACGTCTCGATTCAAGAAGTGGGCATCACCCCGGACATCGCCCTGGTCCCCACCCGGGTGACCAAGGACCGGCTCGACGTCTTCGCGCCCCGCAAGACGATGGGCGAGGCCGACCTCGACCACCACTTCGGCAACCCCTCGAACGCAGAAGCGGTGAAGAAGCGCTCGGAAGTGGTGAACCGGGAGAAGCCCTCCGAGACCTTGAAGTACTTGAAGGAAGACCCGAAAGAGAAGGACGCCTCGGCTCGCCAGCAGAAGGCCGAAGAGGGCAAGGAACCAAAGCTGTCGAAGAACGACAAGGGCGGGAGCACCAAGGGGAAGGCCCTCGACAAGGGCAAGCACCCATTGCTCGACGCGAATCCCGCAGGCGCCGGGGAAGACCTCGACGACCAGCTCGATGCCGAGTCGCAGGATGAGATCAAAGAAGACTTCGAGGTTCAGTTCGCCCGCGACTTCGTGCTCAAGGCGCCTGCGGTCGAACGCACCAAGATGCTCGAGCAGGGCCGCGGCTTCGTCGAGCAGAAGCGCAAGGAAGAGGAGGACCGTATCTCCAATGCCCTCGCCGCCCTCGGCGTCGACTGGAGCCCTGGCGCCACCCCGAAGAATGTACAGCTGGCGGCCAGCCTCAAGCCCGGGGCAGAAAGAAAGATTCAAGCCGGCGAGACGGTGCAGCTCGAGCTCACCGTGGAGAACAAGGGCACCGAGACGGTGAAGCGGCTGCGAGGTTGGACCGATTCCGAGAACGGCTACCTCGACGCACGCGAGTTCGTCTTCGGGGCGATCAAGCCCGGAGAGAAGAAGAGCTGGGTGGTGCCGGTGAAGCTGCCCAAGGACCTCACCTCACGCCGCGACGAGGTGACCGTGAAGCTGTCGGATGACAGCGGTGTGCTTCAGGAGCACGTGGTCAGCGAGCTCAATTTCGTCGAGCTGCCCCGCCCCACCTTCGCCTTCAACTACCAGGTGATCGACAGCTGCCCCACCTGCAACGGTGACGGGCAGATTCAGCGCGGCGAAGAGGTCGACCTGCTTCTCGACATCACCAACCAGGGCACCGGGAAGGCGCTCGACGCGTACGCGCAGATCAAGAACGCGGCCGACCAGAACGTCTTCATCGAGAAGGGCCGCTTCAAGCTCGGCGAGCTCGCGCCAGGCGAGACCAAGACCGCACGGTTCACGCTCGAGGTGAAGAAGGGCTACAAGGGCGCCGACTTCCCCATCAAGGTGGCGATCATCGACGAGCCGCTCGAAGAGTTCACCACCGAGAAGCTGCAGCTCCCGGTGGGCGATGGTGCCCCCGCTCTCGAAGCCCACAAGGCGACGGTGAAGGTGAACGACGGGGCCGAGATCTTCGGCAGCGCCCTCCCCGACGCGGCTCCGCTCGCCAAGCTCCCCCACGGGGCGGTGCTCGCAGAAGTGGCGCGCTCGGGAGACCGGGTGAAGGCCGAGTGGGACAAGGGCCGCTTCGTCTTCCTCAAAGCCTCGGACGTGAAGGACGCCAAGGGCTCAAAGCCCGCGCCCAGCCGGGACGTCGACTACCTCTCCTCCCGCGAGCCTGCGAAGATTTCGCTCACCGGCGTCGACGCGGCCCAGGGCGGTCTGGTCGCGGACGGCGACCACTACACCCTCTCCGGCGTGGTCACCAACCCGCGGGCGCTGCTCGACGTCTACGTGCTGGTGAATGACCAGAAGGTGTTCTTCAAGGGAGCCACCAACGGCTCCAATGGCGAACCCCAGCCGCTGAAGTTCAGCTCTGACTTCGCGCTCAAGGAAGGCAACAACCACGTGATGGTGGTGGCCCGCGAGAGCCAGGACTTCGCCAGCCGGAAAACCCTGGTGATTCGCCGGCGTCCGGCAGCAGTGGTTCAGACCGCGGTGAAGGTGAGCCCTCCGGCGAAGCCGTAGCTTTTTCTACAGCCGCTTCAGCCTCACATTTATTGATTAGGGGGGGTCCGCGAACTACCTTCGCGGGCAGCGTTTGCCCGGAGGCTTCCCCCAGGATGCGAAATTATCGTCGGCTCCTCATCGCCGCGGCCCTGGTCCTGGGCT